>NZ_JBHVRX010000016.1:0-186075 GCF_042885515.1 Streptomyces sp. NPDC058052
ACCGCCGCCGCGAACGGGGCGATCTTCGCCTCCGCCAGCGCACGCACCGACTCCCGGAGCATCTCGTGCTCCTCGGAGGTCCGGTACAGGTCGAAGTCCTTGCCCATGGTCTTGAGCTCCCTGGAAATGCTTGTGGCACCTGGCTTGTGGCACCCGGAATCGGCTACGGCACCGCGTATGGCACTGAGTACCCTCAGCAAAACACACTCAGTGCCATGACGCCAGAGCGCCCCGACGGCGTACAGCCGTCGGGGCGCCCAAGGAGACCGTGCGGTTGGTTTCCGTTAACTCTCCGCATCCGCCGCATCGGCCTCCTCGTGCCGCCTGCGGGTCTCGTCGTACTCGGCCGCCAGCCGCTTCGCGCGGTCCTGGGACATGTCCAGGCCGGTCAGCACCGCGGGGGTGCTGATGCTCGGCAGGACGTGCTGGAGGAGGACGACGACGCGGTGCGTCAGATCGTCACGACCGCAAACCACCTGGGACATGGTCTGGATGCCGGCGAAGGCCCCGGAGAACAGCTCCGCGGTGTCCACCACGTCGACGTGGGGCAGGATCTCGCCCCGCGCCTTGGCGGCGGTGAGCGCCTCCGCGACCTGGTCCACCCACGCCTGGAACGGCGCCGCGCGGTCCACGCCCGTGGCGCCGCTGTCGAGGGCGAGCGCCACGCTCGCCTGGACCAGGGGATCGGTCTGCAGCCGGTGGGCCAGGAGGAAGCCCTGGTCCACCAGCTCCTGGAGCTTCACGTCCTGCGGCGTCAGGGGCTCGTCGAGCAGCTGGGCGTTCAGGACCCCGAGGGCGAGTTCTTCCTTCGAAGCAAAGTGGAAATACAAAGCCCCCTTGGTCACCCCGGCGCGCGCCAGGATCTCCCCGATCGTCGCCCGCTCGTAACCGCGCTCCGCGAAGACCGCCGCCGCCGAATCGAGAATGATCCGCCGGGTCCTGATCGCACGCGCTTGCTGCGCCAAGGTGCCTCCTGCTGTCTCGCTGTCCGTGCTCACCCTGTGACGTGAAGCATTGAAAAGAAAACCGTACTGTACGTATTCTACGCGCGACCTAACTCGGCGGACCTCGACGGGCAATGCAAGGGGAGTCATGGATCGGAACCTTCAAGGACTGTCAACTCCGGTCCCCGCAGAGTTCGTTCACCGTGCCGATCCCGCCGACATCCTGCCCACCGGCTGGACCCGCAGCGCAGAGAACAGATTCTCCGTGACGGCTCGCTGGCCTGCCGCCCACCCCTTCTTCGTACCGCGGACGGGTGACCGGCACGACCCGCTTCTCGTCGCGGAGACCATGCGTCAGGCGACCATGCTGGTATGTCACGCGGAATTCGGGGTACCCGAGACCGATCAGTTCGTCATGTGGGACCTCTCCTACGACGCCGTCGCCGAGGAATTGACCCGCGACGAGAGACCGGCGGAGATCACCGTCGACCTCCTCTGCACCGACATACGCACCCGGGGACGCGGCCTGCGCGAGATGCGCACCTCCCTCGTCCTCAGCCGGAACGGCCGCCGGCTCGCCTCGGGCGGCGGCGGCATCAACTGCACCTCCGCCCCCGCCTACCGCAGGATGCGGGGCGCCCGCCTCGCCGCCCTCGGCGCGCCGGTCCCGCTGCTGCCCGCCCTGCCCCCGCACGCCGTCGGCCGCGACCGCGAGCAGGACGTCGTGCTCGCCCCCGGCGACGCCCCGGGCCGCTGGCGGCTGCGGGTGGACACCACCCACACCACCCTCTTCCGCCGCGCCAACGACCACGTCCCCGGGATGCTGCTCCTCGAAGCCGCCCGCCAGGCCGCCGTGGCCGCCACGGGCGACGACGGACTGCTGCCCGTCGGCATCGACGCCCGCTTCCACCGCTACGCCGAGCTGGACGAGCCCTGCTGGATCGAGGCCGAGGTCCTGACCGGCCTCGACCGGGACGCCGTCACCGTCCAGATCCTCGCCCACCAGGGCGGCGAAGCGGTCCTCGACTGCACGCTCACCTCACCGCGGCGCGTCGCGGCGGCGGCCGGCTTCGCCCCCGCCCTCCGCGTCGCCGGCTGACCGCTCCACCGGCCCCACCCGCACCGACCGGAAGAACCCATGGGAACCCGCATCCTCGTCACCGGCGCCACCGGTTTCATCGGCGGCCGGGTCGCCGCCGCGGCCGCCGCGCACCCGGACCTCGACCACGTGCGGCTGCTCGTCCGGAGCCCCGACGCGGCCGCCGCGTCCACCGGGGCGGAGCCCGCCGGCCGGGCTGCCGGGCCCGTCGTCGAGACCGTCCGCGGGGACCTCCGCGACCGCGGGGCGCTGCGCCGGGCCTGCGACGGGATCGACGCCGTCGTCCACTGCGCCTCCGCGATCGGCGGCGACGAGGAGCTGCTGCGCGCCGTCAACGAGCACGGCACCCGGGACCTCGTGGACGCCGCGCGGCGGGCCGGCGCCGCCCGGATCGTCGCCCTCAGCACCGCCTCCGTGCACGGCCGCGGCCCCTTCCGCGCCGCCGACCCCGACCTCCTCCCGCTCGCACCGGGATCGGCGACCAGCCGCACCCGGGCCGCCGGGGAGCGGTACGTCCTGGACGCAGGCGGCAGCGTGCTGCGCCCGCACCTGGTGTACGGGACGGGGGACCGGCAGGTCGTCCCCGGGCTCCTCACGCTGCTCGCCGCCCTGCCGGGACCGCTCGGCGGCACCGGCTCGCTCCACTCGATGATCGAGGCGGAGAGCCTGGCCGGCGCCCTGCTGGGCGCCGCGCTCTCCCCGGCGACCAGGCCGGGCGCGTACGTCGTCTCCCACCCGGACCCGGTCTCCGACGCCGAGCTCCTCGCCGCCGTCGAGCCCCTGCTGCCGGAGCCGGTACGGGCCGCCCGGGGCCCCGCGGTGGAGCTCGCCGAGGCCCGCGCGCTGCTCGCCGGGAACCCGCTCGCCGCCCACCACCTGGAGCTGTTCGGCGTCGACCACTGGTTCGCCGACGAGCGCCCCTGGACGGACTTCGGCCGCGGCCCCGGCCCCGCCTTCACCGCCGCGTTCCCGCGCCACCTCCCCTGGTACCGGGAGCTGCTCGCCGCCCGCGGCTGAGCCGTACCCGCTCCGCACCACCCCCACCCGCAGCACGAGGCAGGACGTACCCCCATGGCCGGACTGGCAGGCAGGACCGCGATCGTCACCGGCGCGAGCCGGGGCATCGGACGGGGGATCGCCGAGCGGCTGGGCCGCGACGGCGCCCTCGTCGCCGTCCACTACGGCAGCGACGCGGCCGCCGCCGCCGCGACCGTCGAGGCCGTGGAGCGGGACGGCGGCCGGGCCTTCGCCTTCGGCGCCGCGCTGGACCGCCCGGACGCCGTCGACACCTTCTACGCCGCCCTCGACCGGGGCCTCGCGGAGGCCGGCGCGGGGCGGGAGGTCGACATCCTGGTCAACAACGCGGGCGCCAGCGGCTCCGGCCGGCTCCACCAGCTCACCCCGGAGGTCTTCGACCGGCTCTTCGCCGTCAACGTGAAGGCGCCGCTCTTCCTCGTCCAGCGGGGCCTCGAACGGTTCCGCGACGGCGGGCGGATCGTCAACATCTCCTCCCTGACCTCCCGCAACGCCTATCCCGAGTCCGTCACGTACGCCATGACCAAGGGGGCCGTCGACACCATGACCCTGGCCCTCGCCAAGGAGCTCGGCCCGCGCGGGATCACCGTCAACACGGTCGCCCCCGGATTCGTCGCCACCGACATGAACGCCCGCCTCCGCACCACCCCCGAGGCCGCCGCCGCGCTCGCCGCGCACGCGGTCCTCGGCCGGATCGGCACCCCCGGGGACATCGCGGACGTCGTCGCCTTCCTCGTCTCCGACGACGCCCGCTGGGTCACCGGCCAGTACCTGGAGGCCGGCGGCGGGGCGGGTCTGTGAGGCCGGGGAGCGGCCGGGCCGCGGGCCCGGCGGGATCCGGAAGGGACGGCCTAAGGTGGGGGCACGATGACACGTTTCCGTGAGAGCGTCCGCTCCCTGCTGCGCGAGCAGGTGCTCGACGCCGCCTACGACCTCGTCGCGGCCGAGGGGTGGGGCATGCTGCGCATGACCGCCATCGCGCGGTCCGCCGGGATCAGCCGCCAGACCCTCTACAACGAGTTCGGGTCGAAGGAGGCGATCGGCGGGGCGCTCGTCCAGCGCGAGCTGGAACGGTTCCTCATCGGGATCCAGGGGGAGCTGGACGCGCACCGGGGGGACCTGGAGCGGGCCGCGGAGGCGGGGGTCGGGTACACGCTCCAGCAGGCCGTCGACAATCCGCTGATCAAGAGCGTGCTGCTCGCCGCGCGGGGCGGCGCCGACGCCGACCTGCTCGCCTATCTGACCACCCGCACCGACCCCGTCTTCGGCACGGCGATGGCGCTGCTCGACGCGTACGCGATCGAGGCGTGGCCCGACGTGGACGAGGACTCGCGGGGGCTCGCCGTCGAGACCATCGTCCGGCTCACCGTCAGCCACATCGTCCAGCCGGTGGCCACCCCCGAGGCGTCGGCGCGGCGGATCGCCCGCATCACGGCCCGGGTCGCCCATCCGGGCGGCCGCCCCGCCACCTGATCAGACCGCCGTCAGCGGGACGGCGGCGGACAGCACCGTGCCCTCGCCGGGCGCGGACTCCACGGTGAGCGTGCCGCCGAGCTGACGGGCCCGGGTGCGGATGGCCGGCAGCCCGTGGCCCCGCACCCCGCCGTCCGGCCGGACCTCCGCCGGGTCGAAGCCCCGGCCGTCGTCGGCGACGTCGAGGACCACCTGGTCGTCGAGGTAGGTGAGGGTGACCGCGGCGGTACGGGCGTCCGCGTGCTCCCGCACGTTCGCCAGCGCGCCCTGCGCGATCCGCAGCAGCGCCGACTGGACCCGGTCGGGCAGCCGGCGGGCCGGGACGCCCTCGACGTGGCAGCGGACGGCCAGCCCGGCGGTGGACTCCCGGCGGGCCAGGGTGCGCAGCGCCTCGTCCAGGCCGCCGCCCCCGGCGAGGTCGGCCGGGGCGAGGTCGTGGACGAAGCGGCGCGCCTCCGTGAGGTTGTGCTCGGCGATCGTGCCAGCGGCGCGCACGTGCCGGTGGGCCGTCTCGGGGTCCGTCCGCCAGGTGCGGTCGGCGGCCTGGAGCAGCATCCGCTGGCTCGACAGGCCCTGGGCGAGGGTGTCGTGGATCTCCATGGAGAGCCGCTGCCGCTCGGCGAGGGTGCCCTCGCGGCGTTCGGTCGCGGCGAGCTCGCGCCGGGTGCGCACCAGGTCCGCGATCAGCTCGCGCTGGCGCTCGGTCTGCTGGTCCATGCGGACGAAGACGGCGACGCAGATCGCGGCGATGGCGGGCGGGGCGAGCAGGATGTCGAACTCGAAGCGGCCGGCGAGCCGCAGCTGCGCGGTGACCGAGACCACCGTGAGCAGCCCGATGAAGGCGGCCGCGGCGGGCGGGCGCAGCGTGCGCAGCCCGAGATGGAAGAGGGGGATCGAGCACCAGGCGAAGCTCGGGGCCAGGAAGACGAGCGCGATCCAGGCCGCCGAGCAGGCGCCGAGCCAGAGGTGCCGGCGGGTCCGGTCGCCGCCGAGCGCGGGCTCGGCGAGGTACAGCACGGCGAGGACGGCGGCGAGCGTGACCACCCAGGGCGCGATCCCGTCGCCGGTGTGGCGCATCAGGAAGCGGGTCAGCGAGGAGCCGAGCAGCAGGAAGAAGCCCACGTGGAGCAGGACCCGGAACCAGCGGGCCTCGTCGTCCGCCGCCCGGGGACCCCGCTCCGGGTCCGCCGCCGTCCTTGCCCCGTCCCACCGCGCCATGCCGTGCCGCACCTCTCCGCTCGCCGACCGGATGAACGGAGCAAACCTCTCATACCGGCGGAAGCGGCGGTTTCCTAGCCGACGTGGACGTGCGGGCGCCGGGCGCGGTCCGGCTCCGCCTCGCGCAGCACCTCGCGGGTGACCGGGGCGATCTCGCCCTCGCCGAGGAGGAAGAAGCGGAGGAAGTTGGCGAAGGGGTTGCCCTCGGTCCACTCGAAGTAGATGTGGGGGCGGGTGCCGGTCATGTCGCGGGCGTGCAGCAGGAGCGCCGCCAGGGCGTTCGGGACGGAGGACGACTCGACGGTGAGGACCCGGTAGCGGTCGTGCAGGACCTCGCCGCGGACGGTCAGCCCGGCCTCGAACTCGGACGGGTCGGTGATGGTCACCTCGACGAAGACGAAGTCGTCGGTGGTCGGGAGTTCGTTGTCGGCGCGGATCTGCTCGATCTTGTCGCGGTACTCGGCCCGGTCCCGCCGGTCCGGCTCGTTGGCGATGAACCGGGGCGTGCGGTGCGCGATGTCCCGGACGAACAGCTCCGCCGTCGGGTCCAGCTCGACGTGGGTGACGCGCAGCTCGAAGGCGCGGCCGAGCCGGGAGAGGAAGGAGATGAGGATGATGCCGGCGATGAAGCAGGCGCCGATCTTCACGCCGTCCGGGCGCTCGATGACGTTGAGGACGGTGGTGTAGAGGAAGACCGCGGAGATGACGCCGAAGCCGATCGTCCAGCCGCGCTGCCGGGCCTTGCGTGCCGCGATGGTCACGGCGATGGAGGCCGAGCAGATCAGCACGAGGACACCGGTCGCGTACGCGCCGCCCTGGGCGTCCACGTCGGCGTCGAAGATCCAGGTGACGAGGAAGGCGACCAGGGTGAAGACCAGCACCATCGGGCGCACGGCCCGCGCCCAGTGGGGGGCCATGCCGTACTTGGGAAGGTAGCGCGGCATCAGGTTGAGCAGGCCGGCCATGGCGGAGGCGCCCGCGAACCAGAGGATGGCGATCGTCGAGACGTCGTAGACGGTGCCGAAGGCGTTGCCCAGGTACTCGTGGGCGAGGTAGGCCAGCGCGCGGCCGTTCGCCTTGCCGCCGGACTCGAACTCCTCGTGCGGGATGAGGACGGTGGTGATGAAGCTGGTGCAGATCAGGAAGACGCTCATGATCAGCGCGGCGGTGGTCAGCAGCTTCTTGGTGTCCCGGATCCGGCCGGCGGGCCGCGCCTCGGTGTCACCGGGGTCGCCCTTGACGTGCGGCATCACGGCCACGCCCGTCTCGAAGCCGGAGAGGCCGAGGGCGAGCTTGGGGAAGACCAGGAGGGCGACGCCGATCATCGCGAAGACGTCGCCGTGCTCCTGGGTCAGCGCGGCGGACCAGTCGGTGACCACGTGCCCCTCGGTGATCACCTGCCACAGGCCGGTGACGACGACGACCGCGTTGAGCCCCAGATAGATCGCGACGAGGGCGACGGCGACGCCGATCGCCTCCAGGAAGCCCTTGAGGAAGACCGCGCCGAGCAGCGCGATCAGGATCATCGTGATGATCACCTGCTTGTCGTGGAGCGCCGACTCCAGGTGCGGGTTCTCCACCAGGTGGGTGGAGGCGTCGGCCGCCGACAGCGTGATGGTGATGAGGAAGTCGGTCGCGGCGAAGCCCAGCAGGGTGAGGACGAAGAGCTTGCCCTTCCAGAAGGAGAGCAGCCGCGACAGCATCGCGATCGAGCCCTCGCCGTGCGGGCTCTCCTCCGCGACCCGCCGGTAGACCGGCAGCGCGCCCGCGAGGGTGACGAGCACCAGGACGACGGTGGCGACGGGGGAGAGCAGTCCGGCCGCGAGGGCGGCGATGCCGGGCTGATAGCCGAGGGTGGAGAAGTAGTCGACACCGGTCAGGCACATCACCCGGTACCACGGCTGGCCCTTGTGCCCGGCGTCCGGCGCGGACTCGGCGGGCCGGGAGGGTTTGCCCTTGCCCATGTCGGACAGGCCCTCCAGCATCCACGCGCGCAGCGTGCCCGTGCGCGTGTCGTTCGAGGTGGACATGGGTGCTCCCGGGCTGACGGTGAGGGGTGGGTTCCGGCCCGCCGGACGGGCGGGACGGGTCAGCCTAAGCAGCGGGAGGAGCACGGATCCGCGCCAGCGCGTCAGGGATCCGTCAAGATCCCCCGGGCGGGCGTCGTCTCTGTCACACCGCGTCCCCCGGGCCGTGCTCCCCGGCCCGGGCCGGCACGGTCCGGGCGGTCCCGGTCACAGCCAGCCGTTGCGCCGGAAGCCCCGGTGGATGACGAAGCAGGACAGCGCGATCACCCCGAGGACCACCGGGTAGCCGTAGGTCCAGCGCAGCTCCGGCATGTGGTCGAAGTTCATGCCGTACACCCCGCAGACCATGGTCGGGACGGCGACGATCGCCGCCCAGGCGGTGATCTTCCGCATGTCCTCGTTCTGGGCGACCGTGACCTGGGCGAGGTGCGCCTGGAGCACCGAGTCGAGCAGGGTGTCGTACGAGGCGACCTGCTCGGTCACCCGGGCCAGGTGGTCCGTGACGTCCCGGAAGTACGCCCGGATCTCCGGGTCCACCAGCGGCATGGGCCGCGTGGCGAGCGCCGTCAGGGGGCGGGCGAGCGGGGCGACCGCCCGGCGCAGTTCGAGCAGCTCCCGCTTGAGCTGGTAGATCCGCCCGGCGTCCCGGCGGTCCGCCTGGTCGGAGAAGACCGCGTTCTCGATCGCGTCGAGGTCGGTCTGCACCGCGTCCGCGACGGCCAGGTAGTCGTCCACCACGTGGTCCGCCATCGCGTGCAGCACCGCCGACGGCCCCTTGGCCAGCTGCTCCGGCATCGCCTCCAGCGCCTCGCGCAGCGGTCCGAGGGAACCGTGCCCGCCGTGCCGGATGGTGATCACGAAGTCGGGACCGACGAAGGCCATCAGCTCGCCGGTGTCCACCACCTCGCTGGTGGCGGTCAGCTCCTCGTGCTCGACGTACCGGACCGTCTTCAGGACGGCGAACAGCACGCCGTCGTACTCCTCGACCTTGGGCCGCTGGTGGGCGTGGACCGCGTCCTCCACGGCCAGCGGGTGCAGCCCGAAGAGCTCGGCCAGGACCGTGAGTTCCTTCTCCGCCGGCTCGTGCAGGCCGATCCACACGAATCCGTCCCCGCCCCGGCGCACGTACCGCAGCGCGTCCTCGGCGCTCGCGCCCCGGACCGTCCGCCGCACCCCGTCGACGTACACCACGCAGTTGACGACCGCGCTGCCGAGCGGCGAGCGGGCCGGATGGCTCAGGTCCACCGTCCGCCGGTAGGTCCGGCGGACGGCGGTGCGCAGACGCTGGATGACGGACACGGCGGTACTCCTTCGGCAGACCGGGAGCCAGTGTGCCACCGTGCGGGGCGCGGGATCAGCCCGCCGCCGGAGGTGCGCCGAGGACGCGGTCGAGGTACGGGTTGGAGAGGACGCCGGACGGGTCGAGGCGGTCCCGCAGGGCCACGAAGTCGTCGAAGCGCTCGTAGCGGGGGCGCAGCTCGGCCGCGTCGAGGTCGTGCATCTTGCCCCAGTGCGGCCGGCCGCCGTAGGAGCCGAGGATCCGCGCGCAGGCGTCGAAGTACCGGCGGTACGGCATGCGGTGGTACTGGTGGAAGGCGATGTAGCAGCTCTCCCGGCCCTGCGCGGTGGAGAGCCAGATGTCGTCGGCGGCCGTGAAGCGGACCTCCAGCGGGAACGACACCGGCTCGCCCTGGGCGTCGACCCACGCCCGGAGCTCCCGCAGCGCCTCGGCGGCGTGCTCGCGCGGGATCGCGAACTCGCCCTCGTGGAAGCGGACGTCGCGCACCGAGGCGAAGATCTTGTACGCGTGGTCGGTCCAGGTCCGGGACGACATCGCGCGGGCGGCGAAGCGGGTGATCGGCGGGACCAGGCGCGGCACGCGGGTGCCGAGCCGGTTCAGGGCCTCGAAGCCGGGGCCGCTGACGGCCTCGTCGAGCCGCCGGGAGAAGGCGCCGATGGGGGAGAGGGGCGCGTCGCCGGGCAGCCGGCGGAAGCGGCGGGTGAGCGTGGTCTCGCTGTGCGGGAACCAGAAGAACTCGAAGTGGTCGTTCTCCGCCACGAGTTCGTCGACGCGGCCGAGCGTCTCGGCGACCGGCATCGAGGTGTCCCGGGCGTGCAGGGCGTAGAGCGGGACGGTCTGGAGGGTGACCTTGGTGATGATGCCGAGCGCCCCGAGGCCGACCCGGGCCGCGGCGAAGAGCTCGGGCCGCGCGTCCGGCGAACAGACCGTCACCGACCCGTCGGCCAGGACGAGTTCGAGCGCCCGCACCTGGGTGGCGATGCCGCCGAAGCGGATGCCGGAGCCGTGGGTGCCGGTGGAGATGGCGCCCGAGATCGTCTGCCGGTCGATGTCGCCCATGTTCTCCAGGGCGAGGCCGTGCGAGGCGAGCAGCGGGTTCAGCTTCCACAGCGGCATGCCCGCGCCGACGGTGACGAGCCCGGTCCGCGGGTCCACCGCGTCCACGGCGTCGAGCAGGTCGAGGCGGAGCTGGACGTCGGGGGCGACGGCGACGCCGCTGAACGAGTGCCCGGAGCCGACCGCCTTGACCCGCAGCCCGTCCCGTACCGCGTCCTTCACGGCGGCGGCGACGTCCTCGGTGCGTGCCGGGCGCAGCACGCGCCGGGGGCGGGCCTCCTCGTTGCCGGCCCAGTTGCGCCACACGCTGCCGTTCTCGCTGCCGCTCATGCCGGGCGTTCCCTTCGGGCCGGAGGTGGTCGGATCGGTCGTTCCGTGGCGGGTTACCGCCGGTTCTCGCTGTCCGGAAGGGTGGACTTGGTCAACCGTCCAAGTCAAGGGTCCTGAAGTCTTGACTTGGACGTACGACCAAGAGACCGTGACGGCGTCGCGAACGTCGAGGGTGCGGGCCCGCGCGCGCCCCTCACCGGTCCAGGCCCCGCACGCGCTCCGCACCGGTCCACGGCTCGCGCAGGTCCAGGGCCCGCACCGGTCCACGTTCCGCCGAGGTTCACGTTCCGCCGAGGTCCACGTCCCGCCGAGGTTCACGTCCCGCCGAGGTCCACGAAAGGCCGCCCATCATGGCAAGCGCCCGCCCCGACGCCGCAGCCGCCGCGTCCGCCCCGCGCCCCGCCGGCTTCGCCGACCTGGAGAAGGCGACCGCCGGACTCCAGCCGCCCTTCGCCGTCGTGGACCTCGGCGCCCTGCGCGCCAACGCCGCGCAGATGGCCCGCCGGGCCGGCGGCAAGCCGATCCGCCTCGCCAGCAAGTCGCTCCGCTGCCGCGCCCTCATCGACGACGTCCTGGCCCGCCCCGGGTACTCCGGCGTCCTCGCCTTCACCCTCCCCGAGGCGCTCTGGCTCGCCGCCCACGACCCCGGGGCGGACGTCCTCGTCGGCTACCCGACCGCCGACACCGACGCGCTCCGCCGTCTCGCCGGCGACGAGGACGCCGCCGCCCGGATCACCGTGATGATCGACTCCGTCGAGCAGCTCGACCTCCTCACCGCGGCGATCGGCCTCTCCGGCCCGCCGGTCCGCGTCTGCCTCGACCTCGACGCCTCCCTCCGCCTGCTCGGCGGCCGGGTCCACCTCGGCATGCGCCGCTCGCCGCTGCACGCCCCCGCGCAGGCGGCGGCGCTGGCCCGCGCCGTCGTGGCCCGCCCGCGGCTGCGGCTGGTCGGCGTGATGGCGTACGAGGGGCAGATCGCCGGCGTCGGCGACGACCAGCCGACCCAGGCCCGTCCGATGCGCACCGCCGTCCGCGCGGTCCAGCGGCTCTCCGCCCGCGAACTGCGCGCCCGCCGCGCCGCCGCCGTGCGCGCCGTCCGCGAGGTGGCGCCCCTGGAGTTCGTCAACGGCGGCGGCACCGGCAGCCTGGAGACCACCTCCGCCGAGCCCGCCGTCACCGAACTCGGCGCCGGCTCCGGCCTCTACGCCCCCGCCCTCTTCGACCACTACCGCGGCTTCAGCCCGCTGCCCGCCGCCTTCTTCGCGCTCGCGGTGGTCCGCCGGCCCGCCCCCGGTCACGTCACCGTCCTCGGCGGCGGCTGGACCGCCTCCGGCGCCCCCGGCCCGGACCGCCTGCCCGTCCCCGTCCACCCGTCGGGGCTGCGGATGCTCGGCTCCGAAGGCGCGGGCGAGGTGCAGACGCCGCTCGCCGGGCCCGCCGCCGACACCCTCCGGTTCGGCGACCGGGTCTGGTTCCGGCACGCCAAGGCGGGCGAGCTCTGCGAACGCGTCGACACCCTCCACCTCGTCGACCACGACCGGGTGGTGGACGAGGTCCCGACCTACCGCGGCGAGGGCATGGCCTTCCTGTGACCCTCCCGGGGGGAGGGCGTGCCCACGCCCGCTGCGGTACGTTGACCCGGCCCGCCGCCCCGGCGGCCGGGTCCCGACGGCCGGGTCCCTGCTCTCCGGCCCTCTACCGTCCAGGCCCACCCGGGCCGGCGCCGACAGTCCCGCCCCGCCCGCCCCGCCCGCCCCGCTCCGAGGAGGCCGTCCCATGCCCCGACTCTCCGCCGGCGAGCGCCGTGAGCAGCTGGCCGAGGCGGCGATCCGGGTCATGATCCGGGACGGCGTCGCGAAGACCACGACCCGGGCCGTGGTCACCGAGGCGGGAGCGCCGCTCGGCGCCTTCCACTACTGCTTCCGCTCGAAGGAGGAGCTGCTCCAGACCGTCATCGAGCGGATCATGGAGCGGAACCTCCCGCCGGCCGACCTCACCCACCCCGAGGGCGCCACCCCCTTCGAGAAGGTCCGCGCGATCCTCCACGCCTACTGGGAGCAGATCCGGGCCCGCCCGGACGAGCACCTCGTCACGTACGAGGTCACCCAGTACGCGCTCCGCAGGCCCGGGCTCGCCGACCTGGCCCGGCGTCAGTACCGGCACTACCTCGACGTGAACCGCGCCCACCTGGAGTCGATGGCCCGGGCGGCCGGCCTCGTCTGGACCGTGGACCTCGCGGTCCTCGCCCGCCATGGTCTCGGGGTCCTCGACGGCCTCACCCTCACCTGGCTGATCGACCGCGACGACATCCAGGCGCTCGCCGCCCTCGACGAGTACGCCCGCTACCTCGCCTCGGTCGCCGTGCCCCGCCCCTAGGTCCTGTCGTCCGGACCCTGCCGGACTTGCCCGGGCCCTGCCGCACCCTGCCGGACTTGCCCGGGCCCCTGACTCCGGATGCGTCTCGTTCCCGAGCGTGGCAGTTTGGGCGGAAATGCGTCGGTCAAGGAGGCGGACATGGCGGAGCGCGCGGTGCCGACGGCGGAGGAGGCGCGGCGGACCGCCGCCGAGGCGTGGATCTGGGGGTACCCCCTCCTGGAGAACCACCGCACCCTCTCCGCCCAGGTCGTCGACCCGGCCGACCCCCGCGCCGTCGGCGGGTTCGGCCGCTTCCGTCACTTCTCGGAGCCCGCCACTCCGGCCGACACCGACGTCGTCACGCCCAACAACGACACCCCCTACTCCCTGGCCTGGCTCGATCTCCGGGCCGAGCCCTGGGTGCTCTCGGTCCCCGCGACCGACCGCTACTACGTGCTGCCGGTGCACGACCTCGACACGGTCTACGCGGGCTTCGTCGGCGCGCGCGCCACCGGCCCCCGGGCGGGCGACCACCTCATCGCCGGACCCGGCTGGACGGGCCCCGTCCCCGACGGTGTCGCCTCCGTCGTGCGCACCGCCACCCACCTCGTCGGCATCGTCGGCCGCACCTACCTCGCCGGACCCGAAGACGTCCCCGCCCTGCGCGCCGTGCAGGAGGGGTACCGCCTCCGCCCGCTCTCGGAGTACACCGACAGCGCCGCCCCGCATCCGGCGGAGGAGCCGGTCTGGCCGGTCCGGCGCGAGGGGGACACCGACACCGTCGAGTTCTTCGCCGTCCTCGACTTCCTCCTCGGCTTCTTCCCCGTCCTCGACGCGGACCGTGACCTGCGGGCCCGGCTCGCCGCCCTCGGCGTCGACGGCGGCGGCGAGTTCGAGCCCGCGGCGCTCTCCCCGGAGCTCCGCGCGGCCCTCCGGGCGGGCATCGCCGACGGGCGGGCCGAGCTCACCGCGGCGGCCGCCGCCCTGACCCGCTCCGACCACCTCTTCGGCACCCGCGACGCGGTCGGCGCCGAGCCGCTGCGCCGTGCGACGGGTGCCCACGACGGTCTCTACGGGCTGCCCGAGGCCGAGGCGTGGTACGGCATCCCGCAGCGCGACCCGGCCGCCGACGGCCCGCCGGACGGGTCCCGGCACGCGTACACGCTCCGCTTCGCCCCCGGGCGGCTCCCGCCCGCCCGGTTCTTCTGGTCGGCCTCGCTCTACGGGCTGCCCGAACGGTTCTTCACCGAGAACGAGATCGACCGGTACGCGATCGGCGACCGCACGCCCGGACTCGTCCACGACGACGACGGGGGACTCACCCTGTACCTCGCGCACCGGCGGCCGGCCGACCCCAAGCACGCGGCCAACTGGTTGCCCGCCCCGGCGGGGCCCTTCGTCGTGGTGGTCCGCCTCTACGGCCCCGATCCCTCGGTCCTGGACGGCCGCTGGAGCCTGCCGCCGCTCACCCTCCACGACGGGACGGACGCCTGACGGCCCCGCCGGCGGCTCCGCGCGGGAGGGGCCGCCGGTCCTCGGCGACGCTCCGCGCGGGAGGTCAGCGGTCCTCGGCGGCGGTCCGGGTCTCCTTGACGGTGTAGGTGGCCGCGGGCTCCCGCGGCGTGCCGTCCGCCTTCATCTCGCGCGCCTCGGCCTTGAGGATGCGGCTCGCCTTGCCGGCGTTGCGCGCCAGCTCCGGCAGCTTCCGCGCGCCGACCACCAGGGCGACGACGACCAGCAGGATCGCGATCTCGCTCATACCGAACACGGGGACTCTCCTGGCGGGGGACGGGGCGCTGGTCGGACCCGCGTCAATCTACAGGGACGTAGAAGGACCGGGTAGGGTCACCCCCCGAACGATGAACGGCACCCGGGTGGCCCGGGCGAGCGGCCGGGAACGACGAGGGGGACGACGGATGAAGAAGCGGGACGAGGGCGCGGAACCGGGTGTGCGCCGGCGCGGCCAGGGCGAGCTGGAGGTCCAGGTCCTCGCCGCGGTGCGCGCCGCCGGGGGACCGGTGACCGCCGGCCGGGTGCGGGAACGGCTCGGCGGCGGACTCGCGTACACCACCGTCATCACCATCCTCACGCGCCTGCACGCCAAGGGGGCCGTCGCCCGCGAGCGCGTCGGCCGGTCCTTCGAGTGGACCGCCGTCGCCGACGAGGCCGGGCTCGCCGCCCTCCGCATGCGCCGGCTGCTCGACGGCGAGGGCGACCGCGAGGCCGTCCTCACCCGCTTCGTCACCACCCTCCCCGCCTCCGACGAACAGCTCCTGCGGGAACTCCTGGCCCGCGCCGAGGCGGAGGACGCCGGGGCGGAGGACGGGGCGGAGGACCACCGGACGGGGGAGGGCTGACACCGTGGGCGTCCTCGTCTTCCTCCCGCTCGTGCTGCCGCTGACCGCGTGGCCCGTCGCCCGCCTTGCCGAGCACCATCTGCACCCCCGCACCGCCACCCGGCTGCTCACCGCCGTCGCCGCGCTGCTCGCCGTGTGCAGCACGCTCTGCCTCGCCCTCCTCATGGTCGTCGGCACCGCCCAGCTGCCCGGCAACCCGCTCCCGGACGCCTGGTCGGACCCGGAGGTGCGGGCCGCCCTGCCGTACGACGAGTTCGCGGGCCGGGCGGCGATCCCCGCGCTCCTCGTGGTGGCCGCCGTCTGCGGCCGGGTGCTGCTGCGCCACCGGGGCGTCCGCCGGCGGGCCGCCCGCGCGCTCGCCGGGCTGCCGGACCGCCCGGTCGCGGTGCTGCCGGACCCGGTCCCGTACGCGTACGCCCTCCCGGCCGCGGCGGGACGCTCCCGCGGCAGGGTGGTGGTGAGCCGCGGCATGCTCGCCCGGCTGGGTTCCGCCGAGCGGCGGGCCCTCTTCGCCCACGAGCGGGCGCATCTGACGGGCCGGCACGACCGGCTGCTGCTCGTGGCGCGACTGGCCGCGGCCGCCAACCCGTTCCTGAGGCCGCTGCGCACCGCCGTCACGTACTCGGCCGAGCGCTGGGCGGACGAGGACGCGGCGGTACGGGTCGGCAGCCGGCGCGTGGTCGCGCGGGCCATCGGGCGGGCGGCGCTGGCCTCCGGCGGCACGGGTCCCGCCCTCCTGCCGGCCTTCGCCGTCGCCGGGCCGGTCCCGCGCCGGGTGGCCGCCCTCCTCGCACCCCCGCCCCCGGCCGCGCGCGCCTGGCCGCCGGTCTTCACCGCCGTCGGGCTCGCCCTGTGGGGCGCGGTGGTGGGCGCCGTCGCCTCGGCCTTCGCCTCGGCGAACTCGGCGGTGACGCTCTACGCGGTCCTCAAGGCGGCGACCCTGCTGTAGGACCCCCGCCGGCCCCGGGATCCGAGCCCCCTCCCGGGGATCCCCCGGATCCCCCGGCCCCCCGGGCGGCCCCGAGAGCGCTCCGGAACGCGGTCCGAAGATCGGTCAGGAACGCGGTCAGGAACGCGGTCAGGAACGCGGTCCGGAACGCGGTCCGAAGATCGGCCCGAAAAGGAGTACGAAGCGCCGGGGGAGGGCTGTTAGGGTCACACGCATGTGCTCCGTCATCCAGAACTTCCGGGCGATCCGGCTCCGTTCCGCGCGCTGACCGCGGTTCCGGCCCCACCCGCACGCCGACGCGCCCCGCAGGCGCGCGTCCCTCCGTGCCCGCGCCACCGTGCGCCGGCGCGTCCGTGCCCTTTCGCGTCCGCGCTTCCGCGCGCCGTCGCGCCCGCCGGTCCCGAGGTCCACGCGTCCATCGTTTCGCCTCAGGATGACGAGGATCTTCACCCATGCGCTCAGACCAGCGCCCCACGTTCGTGTTCGTGCACGGCGGTGCCAGCAACGCCCGCGCCTGGATTCCGCTCCAGAACGCCCTGGCCCTGCGCGGCCACCGCTCGTACGCCGTCGACCTGCCGGGTCACGGCGACGCGGCCACCGGCCCCGCCGCCTACCACCGGCCGGACCAGGACCGTACGGCCCTGACCCACGAGGCGTCCCCGATGCACGGGGTCACCCTCGCCGACAACGTCCGGCACGTCGTCGGCGTGCTGCGGCGGCTCGCCGAGCACGGCCCGGTCGTCCTCGCCGGCAACAGCCTCGGCGGCCTCACCCTCACCGCCGTCGTCAACGCCGTCCCCGACCTCGTCGACCGGGTCGTCTACCTGTCGGCGCTCTGCCTCGCCGACCCCGCCATGCTCACCGAGCCGTGGGACGTCGTCGACGAGAACCTGCTCGACGCGGCCGTGGCCCGGATCGCCGTCCCGTACGACGCGCCCGGCCGCGACCCCGGTGTCGTCCGCCTCGACTGGCGGCGCGGCCACACCGATCCGGAGACCTTCGCGGCGCTGAAGGAGGCCATCATGGCCGACGCGCCCGACCACCTCTTCCGCCACTTCCTCGACTCGCTGGACGCCGACGAGAACCACGGCGTCATGGAACCGGCCGCGCTGGTCCGGCCCGAGGCGTGGCGCCGGGTGCCCCACACCTACGTCCGTCTCTCGGCCGACCGCGGCCTCACCCCGGCCGTCCAGGACTACATGATCCGCAAGGCGGACGAACTCACCCCCGACCACCCCTTCGACGTGCACACCCTGCCCACCTCGCACGTCGGGTACGTGAGCCGGCCCGAGCTCTTCGCCGACCTCCTCGTCCGCCTGACGTGACCCGACCCGATGTGACCCGACCCGATGTGACCTGACCCGAGGGTCACGCCCCGGTGGCCGCCGGACACTCCGGTGGCCACCGGGGCACTCCTCCGGTGACCGCCGGGGCCTCGGACCGCGTCACTCGTTGGTGTGCACTCTCGTCATGCGCCGGGGGCGTACGCCTCGGCCGTGGTCCGGAGCGTGCGCGCCCGCTCCCTAGACTCCGCGCTCATGTCGCTCTGGCTGCTCAACCACCTCAGCTCCTTCACCCTCGCCGTCGTCCTCGTCGGCGGCACCGTCGCGTTCGCCGTCGCCGGCAGCGTGCTGCTCCGCCGCCGCCATCCCTCGCTCGCCGAGGGGGAGCACAACGACATGGTCGGCGTCACCCTGGGGATGTTCGGCGCGATCTACGGGATCATCCTCGCCTTCGTCATCGTCACCCTCTGGACCCAGCTGGAGAGCACCCAGACGATCGTCGCCGCCGAGGCCACCGACGTCGCCCTCATCGCCCGGGACGCCGCCGCCTTCCCGCCGGCCGTCCGCGACGGCCTCGACGCCGCCCTGAGCGACTACGTCCACGCCGTCGTCGAACACCAGTGGCCTTTGATGCGCGAGGGCCGGCCGCAGTACGGCGCCACCGAACGCAGTCTCGTCGCGGCCTTCGACGTGCTCCAGGCGTACGACCCCCGGACCCCGCGCGAGGAGGTCTTCTACGAGGAGGCCGTCTCCCACCTCAACGACGTGGCCGCGCAGCGACGCGCCCGGATCACCATGGCCGAGCAGGAACTCCCGCCGCTGCTCCAGATCCTCGCCTTCGGCGGCGCGCTCGTCCTCGTCCCGCTGACCTTCCTGTACGGGATGCGGCGCCTGCGGATCCAGGTGCTCTTCGTCGCCTCCGTCGCCGCCCTGATCGGCTTCAGCCTGCTGCTCGTCCTCGTCCTCGACCGCCCCTTCGCCGGCGAACTGAGCGTCAGCCCCGCCCCGTACAAGGAAGGCGCGCTCGCCCGCTACTGGGCCCCCGAGGGGCCGTCCAGGACCTAGGGACGTCCGTCCGGTGGGCCGGGCGGGGCGTTCCGGACGGGTCCGGCCCCGTTCGGGCGGCGCCGGGTGGCCGGAACCCCGTCCGTGCCGTCTCATGGCGGAGAACGTCCGCGCGGACGGCGGGCCCGGCCGCCCGCGGCGGGAGCGACCGGCGAGGCGGGGCGGGAGGCGCGATGGGGTGGTCGCAGCGGCTGCGGGACCTCCGCGCCGGCGCCGAGCGGCGCTTCCCGGTGCTGACCGAGGTGACCGAACGGCTCGTCGGCGGCAACCTCCTCGACGCCGGCACCCGTCTCGCCGCCCAGGCGTTCCTCGCCGCCGTCCCGCTGCTCTTCGCCCTCGCCGCCTTCGCCCCCGCCCCGGTGCGCGACCAGCTGCGGGAGTCCCTGCGCGTGATGTTCGGCCTCACCGGCCCCTCCGACGAGGAGCTCCAGCAGGTCTTCGACCGGACCACCGCCGACGGGGTGCGGGAGACCACCGGCGCCGTCGGCGCCCTCCTCGCCCTCGTCTCCGCCACCAGCTTCAGCCGCGCCATGGCCCGCGTCTGCGAACGCGCCTGGGGCCTGACCAAGGCCGGCACCCGGATCGCCGCCTGGCGGTGGGCGGTCTGGCTGCTCGTCCTGGTCGTCGTCGTCCTCCTCCAGGCGCCGATCCGCGGCGGCTTCGGAGCCGGCGGCTGGCTCGGCGTCCCGCTCTTCTTCCTCGTCGCCACCGGCGTCTGGCTGTGGACCCAGCACCTCCTGCTCGCCAAGCGCGTCCCCTGGCTGCCGCTGCTGCCCGGCGCCCTCCTGGGGGCCACCACCTCCACGGTCCTCGGGATCACCGCCCGCTTCTACATGCCCGGGGCGCTCAACCGGGCCCTCGCCGAGTACGGCGCCCTCGGCCTCGTCCTCACCCTGCTGTCCTGGCTCATCGTCGTCTGCGCGTCGCTGACCTTCGCCTTCACCATCGGCGCCGTCCTCGCCCGCGAACCGACCCTCCGCCGTGTCCTCGGCACCGACCGGATCCGCCCGGCGGGCGCGCCTCCCGGCGACGGGCCCGACGGCGCCTGACGGTGCCGCGCGCCGATGGCGGATCCGACCGCACCCGACGGGTGAGCCCGCGACCTGTCCGGCCCAACCACGGGCTTCACGAGTGGTGGACCGTCCGTTCCGCTCCAAGACTCCGGGCATGACCAACCACATTTATCGTGCCCGTGCGCACCGCCGTGGGCGCGCCGGGACGACGAGCCTCGCCTGTGCCGTGGCGCTCGCCACCGTGCCCGTGCTGATGCTCGGACCGGCTGCCGCCCCCGCGGCTGCCGCGCCCCTCCCCGGCGGCCTCGGCCCGTGCGTCTCCGCGGCGCCGCAGGGGGACCCCAGCACCTGCCCGACCCCCTTCCCTCCGATCGACAACGACCCGATCAAGGGCCGGGACAACGCGATCAACATCTACGTCGGCGAGGACTACCTGGTCCGCGGCCGGGCGGCCGAGGCGGAGGGCCGGATCGTCGTCCTCGACGCCTTCGACATGAACAAGGCCGCGGGCGGCGTCTACAACATCGGAGAGGTGGGCGTCGGCTCCAAGGTGCCGCCGGCCGTGGGCGCGGACTGGCTGACCACCGGCGGCGACATCACCGTCGCCACCGGCCAGGAGCTGCTGGCCGAGGCCGGAGTCGTCCGCCACGCGGGCACCGTCACCGGCGTCGTCAAGGCGACCCTCGACCAGGACGACGCGGCCACCGCCCCGTACACCGCCCTGCGGGACCGGCTGACGGCCGCGAGCCAGTGCTACGCGCGCGTGGACGGCGCCCCGCGCACCCCCACCGGCACCGCCGTCAACCAGGGCGGCCAGACGCTCTTCACCGGCGACGGCACCTCCCCGCTCCAGATCTTCAACGTCGGCTTCGACATGGAGGGCCCGAACGACGGGCAGCAGGGCATCGTCTTCGCGAACATCCCGGACGGCGCGACCATCCTCGTCAACGTCACCGGTGACAGCCGCACCCTGCGCACCTACAGCGGCGGCATCGCCGACACCGACCCGCTCAACGCCTACCGCGAGCGGCTGCTGTGGAACTTCCCCGACGCGACCACCGTCGACCTGGAGGGCACCGGCCAGTTCCAGGGCAGCTTCCTCATCGGCAACCAGGCGTCCACCACGACCGTCAGCCTGCCCGGCATCAACGGCCGCTTCTTCACCACCGGCTCCCTCACCCACACCAGCCTCGGGGAGAGCGGCGGCCAGGAGTTCCACGCCTACCCCTTCACCGGCGACCTCCCGGACTGCGACACCCCCAACACGGTCACCGGCGAGGTGCGGGTCGTCAAGCGGGACGCCCGGTCGGGCGGACCGCTGGGCGGTGCCACGTTCCAGCTGTGGGAGGAGACCAACGGCGTTCCCGGCCTTCAGACCGGCGGGGCCGACCCGGACACGTCGGTCGGCGAGCCCTGCGTGACGGGCGCGGACGGTGTCTGTGCCCGGACGGTGCCGACCGGCACCTACTACTGGCAGGAGACGCAGGCGCCGTCCGGCTACGACCTGCCGGTGAACCCGGTCTTCGGCCCGCTGGTGCTGACCGAGGAGAACGCGTCCGACGGAGTGGAGGTGGAGGCGGCCAACCAGGCCACGACGGTCACCGGTGTGGTCCGGGTGGTGAAGGAGGACGCCGGGAGCGGTGATCCGCTGGGCGGGGCCACCTTCCGCCTGTGGGAGGAGACCAACGGCGTTCCCGGCCTTCAGACCGGCGGGGCCGACCCGGACACGTCGGTCGGCGAGCCCTGCGTGACGGGCGCGGACGGTGTCTGTGCCCGGACGGTGCCGACCGGCACCTACTACTGGCAGGAGACGCAGGCGCCGTCCGGCTACGACCCGCCGGCGGACCCGGTCTTCGGCCCGCTGGTGCTGACCGAGGAGAACGCGGAGGCGGGCGTCACCGTCCAGGCGGCCAACTCCCGTACGCCGATCCCGCCGGGGACCGGATCGGTGCGCCTGATCAAGACCGACGCGGACAGCGGACTGCCGCTGCGCGGTGCCGTCTTCGAGCTGTGGGAGGAGACCAACGGCGTCGCCGGTCTCCAGACCGCCGGCGGCGACCCTGACACCCGGGTCGGAACGCCCTGCACCACCGGCTTCGCCGGCCTGTGCGGCTTCGGCGACCTCGACCACGGCACGTACTACCTGCGGGAGACGGCCGCCCCCGACGGCTACGCGCTCCCGGCCGACCCGGTCAGCGGGCCGTACGTGGTGAGCGCCGGGCAGGAGGCCGTCTTCGTCATGCTGGACAACGAGCGGGGCGACGGCCCCGGCCCCGGCCCGGACCCCTGTGAGCCGAAGGGCTACGGGGACGAGGGCTACGGCGACGAGGGCTACGGCGACGAGTGCCCCGCGTCCGGGGCGCGGCACGTCACCGTCTGAGAGCGGTGATCCGACGGGCGGGCGGTGCGAGGAGCACCGTCCGCCCGTCGGTCTGTCCGTCGGTCGGTCCGTCGGTCCGCCCGTCGGTCTGTCCGTCAGGGCGCCCGTCCGTCCGCCCGTCGGTCCGTCAGGGCGCGGGGGCCGTGCTGTCGCCGGCGACGAGGGAGGGCAGCAGCAGCCGCGGGCGGGGGTCGGGCGGCGTCGCGGAGGCGGCCGCGCCGAGGGCGAGGTCGACGGCCTGCCGGGCCATCTCCCGCTTGGGGAGGACCACGCTGGTGAGCGCCGTGCCGGACAGCACGCCGGCCGGGGTGTCGTCGTGCGCGACCACGGACAGGTCGCCGGGGACGGTACGGCCCAGGGCGCGGGCGGCCTCCACGGCCGCGACCGCGAGGACGTCGTGGGTGGCGAAGAGCGCCGTCGCCTCCGGGTGGGCCCGCAGCGCGTCGAGCGCCGCGGTCAGACCGCCCCGGAAGGTGGGTTCGGCCGCCGTCCGCACCGCGTCGTCCGGGAGCGGGATCCCGTCCTCGCGGAAGGCCCGCCGGAAGCCGGCCGTGCGGACGGTGTGGGCGGGGCTGGCGAGGACGAGGGCCCGCTGGTGCCCGAGCGCCCGCAGATGCCGGCCGGCGAGGTGGCCGCCGTGCTCGTAGTCGGCCGTGACCACCGGGAAGCCGTCCGGCAGCGCGGCCTCCCAGGCGCACAGCACCACGGGGAAGCGGGCGTCCGCGAGGAGCGGCAGATGGCCGGTGAGCCCCTGGTCGCCGGCGATGAGGAGGGCGTCCACGGAGCGGCTGGCCAGCGCGGCCAGATGGCGCCGGGCCCGCTCCCCGTCGAGGCGGGTGGTGCAGAGCAGCAGCCGGTACCCGCGCTCCTCCAGGGCGTCCTCGACCTCCTCGACCACGTCCGCGTAGAACGGCGTGGAGACGGTCGGCACGAAGAGCCCGACGGTGCGGCTGCTGCCGGTGGCGAGCGACCGGGCCACCAGATTGGGCACGTAGCCGAGTTCGGCGATCGCGGCGCGGACGCGGGCCTCCGTGGCCGGGCGCACCGCGACGCGTCCGGTGACGACGTTGGAGACGGTCTGCTTGGTGACGCCGGCCCGCTCCGCCACGTCCTGCATGGTGACCATGACGCCGCCCCCGTCGTCCCCGCCCCGCCCGCCGATCACGCCCGGCTCGCAACGTAACCGGGCCCCCACCTGCGGTCAAGGCGTCGCCGTCTGCTTCCTGACGGCCTCCCGGGCGGTCAACTCCCTTGCGCACCAAGGGATCTGGCGGACGCAAGGCTCTTGTTTTACCGGTCAAATGCGCTCTAGGGTCCGTGCCACCAGCGCCCCGGCTCCTCCACCCAGGGAGTACTCGTGCACCTTCCGCGCAGCAGTTTCGTGACCACGCTCGTCGCGGCGGCCCTCGCCGTGACCGGCGGCGCGGCCCTCGCCGCCGCCCCGCCCGGCACGGCACCGGCCCCCACGCCCGCCTCCGCGACCGCCACCTACACCGTCACCGTCGGCGCCAAGGGTTCGTGGAACCGCCCCGACGACACCCCGGCCAGTCCCTACATCGACAAGGACGGCACCTTCTACTACCAGCAGGCCCACGCGCTCTACGGGGCGAACGACCCCCGCAAGTGGACCTTCTACACGGGCGCGGACTTCGACTCCGCCAACCGCTCCGCCGCCCTCAGCGACGCCGTGAACCCGGCGAACTCCCTCGACCGCAACGACGACACCACCTGGCGCTGCAACAACAGCCCCACCGGCGTGGAGTCCACCCCGGCCCCCGCCGGCAGCGGCTACGCCCACCGCAACTACTGCGACCTGACCGGCATGTGGGTCGACCCGGACACCGGCGACTGGTACGGCCTCGTCCACAACGAGTTCACCCCGCAGCCCTTCGCCGACGGCATCCACTACGACGGCATCGACTACGCCGTCTCGCGGGACCAGGGCCGGACATGGACGATCAAGGACCACGTCATCACCTCGCCGCACAGCACGGACCGCGGCGACACCGCCGCCTTCCCGCAGCAGACGTACCACTACGGCACCGGCGACCCCCGGCTCTTCGTCGACACCGCCTCCGGCTACTTCTACGCCTTCTACGGCTCCCGGATCGTCAACAAGGGCGGCGGCTGGGCCGCCTTCTACGGGCACGTCGCCCGCGCCCCCATCTCCGGGAAGATGGCGCCCGGTTCCTGGCGCAAGTGGTACGACGGCGCCTGGACCCAGCCCGGCGTCGGCGGCCGCGAGTCCACCATGGTCCCGGTCGGCGCCGGCAGCTCCACCGGCTACGTGCCGAAGGAGAAGGAGTACGACCCCGACAACGCCGGCTCGGTGAGCCAGCAGGTCGCCGCCGGGCTCACCCCCGCCACCTCCCCGCTCTTCGTCATGGACATCACGTACAACGCCTACCTCGGCCTGTACATCGGCGAGCCGCAGGCCGTCGACCAGAGCGGCAACGCCCCGCAGGAGATCTACGCCACCACCGACCTGACCACCCAGAAGTGGTTCCGGCTCGGCGACACCGGCGGCTACCGCACCGCCTCCTGGTACCGCTGGTTCCTCGACGCCGGCAACCGCACCGGCTCCGGCATCGTCGGCAAGGACTTCCGCGCCTACTGCTCCTTCGGCTGCTCGGGCGGTTCGAGCGCCGAGTACGTGAACCTGAGCATCGGCACGAACGAACCCGCGGCCCCCGTCGACACCGGCCGCGCCTACCGCATCGGCGCCGCGGACGGCCGGGTCCTCGCCCAGGTGTCCGGCGGATCCGCCACCACGTCGGGGCCGTCCACCGGCTCCGCGCTGGAGACCTGGACCTTCACCGCGAAGGGCGACGGCTCCTACCGCGTCGCCAACGCCGCCACCGGCGGCCTCCTCGGCGTCGCCTCCACCGGCCCCGCCACGCGCGCGTGGGGCACGAAGCCCACGGTCACCGCGGCGGCCTCCGGCACCGGCCAGGACTGGTTCGTCGTCCGCGGCGCCTCCGCCGCCGACAACACCCCCACCGGCACCGTCAAGCTGGTCAACCGCTACAGCGGCCTCGTCCTCGGACTCTCCGCCGCCGCCACCCGCACCGCCGAGACCACCCCCGCCCGCAGCTGGACCGACACCAGCGGCTCCCCGGTCGGCTCCGGCCGCACCGCCGCCGAGCAGACCCTCACCCTCACCCCGGCCGGCGACGCCCCCCGGACCGTCACCCTCACCAGCGGGGGCAAGGCCCTCGACACCCCGAACAGTAGCTCCGCCGATGGCACCGGGCTCGTCACCTGGACCCCGAACAACGGCGCCAACCAGAAGTGGACCCTCACGCCCCGCGCCGACGGCGGCTACGAGCTGCGCAACCACTCCTCCGGCAAGTGCGCCGACATCGAGAACGGCTCCACCGCCGCCGGCGCCCGCGTCATCCAGTGGACCTGCCACGGCGGCGCCAACCAGCGCTGGACCGTCGGCCGCCTCCCCGACGGCACCTCCACCGTCACCTCCGTGGGCAGCGGCCTCCTCCTGACGACCGCCTCCACGGCGAACGGGGCACGGGTCACCCAGCAGCCGGACACCGGGAGCGCCCTCCAGCGGTGGACGATCGGCTGACGGCCGCCTCCGTCAGAGGGCGACGACCGTCGTCTCCGTCGCCTTCACGCTCGTCCACACGGACACCCCGTCGGCCAGGCCGAGTTCGGCCGCGGCCTGCGGGGTGATCTCGGCGACGAGCTCGGGCGCCTCGGCGGAGGCGACCAGGACCCGCAGCCGGCTCCCGCTCGCGGTGATCTCGCGCACGGTGCCCGGCCAGACGTTGCGGGGACTGCCGGCCGGCCGGTCGCGGTGCAGGGACACCGCCTCGGGCGCGACGATCGCCAGGGCCGGCGTCCCCGGCGGCGGCGGTTCGGCCGCGACCAGGACACCGCCGCCGTCGAGGGCGAGCCCCTCGGCGGTGGCGGTCCCCGGCCAGGCGTTGCGGCCGAGCATCCGGGCCACCCAGGGGGAGCGCGGGTGGCGGGCGACCTCGGTGGGGGAGGCGTCCTGGAGGGCCCGGCCCCCGTCGAGGACCAGCACCCGGTCGGCGAGCGAGACCGCCTCCACCGGATCGTGGGTGACGAGGAGACAGACGCCCCCGAAACCGGCCAGGTGGGTGCGGAGCGTGTGCCGGACGCGGGCGCGGGTGGTCTGGTCGAGCGCGGCCAGCGGCTCGTCGAGCACCAGCAGCCGGGGCCGGGCGGCCAGCGCCCGGGCCAGCGCCACCCGCTGGGCCTGCCCGCCGGAGAGCTGGCCGGGCCGGCGGTGGGCCAGGTGCCCCACGCCGAGGCGGTCGAGCCAGGCGCGTGCCTCCCGGCGGGCCTCGGCCCGCCCGGCGCCCTGGCTCCGCAGACCGTACGCGGTGTTCGCGAGCGCCGTCATGTGGGGGAAGAGGGCGCCGTCCTGCGGCACCCAGGCGACCCGGCGCCGGTGCGGCGGCAGCGCCGTCACGTCCGTACCGCCGAGGGTGAGCCGCGCGTGCGCCCGGGGGGTGAGACCGAGCAGGGCGCGCAGCAGCGTGGTCTTCCCGGCGCCGTTGGGGCCGACGACCGCGACGGTGGTGCCGGGCTCCGCGTCGAGGGTGAGCGCGGTGAAGCCGGTGACGTCGGCGTGCAGCGACCAGCGCTCGCCGGGCGGGGCGGACGGGACGGGCGGGACGGTGCCGGACGGCGGTTCCTGCGCGACCGGTTCCCCGGCCGGGGCGGTACGCCGCCGCTTCCGGTCGACCGGGGTGCCCGTCCACCGGCCGCGCAGCGCGACGAGCACGCCCATGGCGATGGCGAGCAGCAGCAGCGAGACCGACGTGGCCGCCTCGGGCTCCTCCTGGAGCAGCAGATAGACCTGGAGCGGCAGGGTCTGGGTCGTCCCGGGCAGGTTCCCGGCGAAGGTGATCGTGGCGCCGAACTCGCCCAGTGCCCGCGCCCAGGTGAGCGCGGCGCCCGCGATCAGCCCGGGCGCCACCATCGGCAGCGTGACGGTGAGGAAGACCCGCAGCGGCGGCGCCCCGAGGGAGGCCGCCGTCTCCTCGTACCGGGGCCGCAGTCCGCCGAGCGCGCCCTCCAGGCTGATGACGAGGAACGGCATGGCGACGAAGGTGGCGGCGAGGACGGCGCCGGAGGTGTGGAAGGGGAAGGTGACGCCGAAGGTGGACTCCAGCCAGGGGCCGAGAAGTCCGCGCCGGCCGAAGGCGAGGAGCAGGGCCACCCCGCCGACGGTCGGCGGCAGGACCATCGGCAGCAGGACGAGCGAACGGACGAACGCCTTCCCCCGGAACGGCACCCGGGCCAGCAGCCAGGCGAGCGGCACTCCGAGCAGGAGCGAGAGCCCCAGCGCCCAGAACGACACCACGAGCGACAGCTTCAGCGCCTCGACGGTGCCGGGCGAGCCGAGGTGGCCGGCCAGCTCGCCCCATTCCGTCCGGACGAGGACGCCGGCCAGCGGAAGGACGAGGAAGGCCACGCCGAGGAGGGCGGGCACCGCCAGCGCGAGGGGCGGACGGGCCCCCGGGGCGGTGCGGACGCCGGTTCGCTTCATCAGGGTCCCTACGGCTTCTGGAAGCCCGCGTCCTGGAGGATCTTCTGCCCCTCGGGCGAGGAGAGCCAGGTGACGAACGCGGCGGCGGCGTCGCCGTGCTTCGAGTCCTTCAGTGTGGCGGCCGGGTACTGCGCGACGGCGTTCCGGTCGTCGGGGATCTCGACGGCGTCGACCTTGCCGGCGGCGCCGGCGGCGTCCGTCCGGTAGACCAGGCCGGCGTCGGCCTCGCCCATCTCGACCTTGCTGAGCACGGCGCGCACGTTGGGCTCCTGGGAGACCGGCTTCACCGTGATGCCCTGCTTCTCCAGGATCTGCTCGCTGTACTTGCCGGCGGGCACCTCGGGGGCCGCGAGGACGACCTTGAGCTTCGGGTCGGCCAGGTCCTTCAGGTCGTCGACCTTGTGCGGGTTGCCCTCGCCGGTGGCGATGACGAGCCGGTTCTTCGCGATCACCGTGGGGGTGCCCGTGTCGGCCTTCACCTTGTCCATGCTCTTGGTGTCGGCGGTGACCAGGACGTCGGCGGGCGAGCCCTGCGACACCTGGGCGACCAGCTCCTGCGAGCCGGCGAAGGAGAAGGTGAGCTTCGTGCCGGGGTGGGACTTCTCGTACGCGGCGCCGGCGGTCGTGAAGACGTCGGTGAGGGAGGCGGCGGCGAGCACGGTCAGGGTGGTGCCGGCCGTACTGCCGGACGCGCCGGAGCGGTCCGCGGCGTCGTCGCCGCAGGCGGCCAGGGGCACGAGGAGGGCGGCGGTGAGGACGGCGCCGGCGGCGCGGCGTCTCGCGGGGGTGAGGGTGGAGGACATGAGGGTCCGGACTCCTTGGTTCGGCGGGGCGGAAGACGTGCGCGGGCTCAGGTGCGGTCGATGTGCACGCTGGTCGACTTCACGCGGGCGGTGGCCCGCATGCCGACTTCCAGTCCCAGCTCCTCCACGGCCTCCCGGGTCAGCAGGGAGACGAGGCGGTGCGGACCGGCCTGGACGGTGACCTGGGCCGCGACGTCACCGAGCTTGATCGCCGTGACGATCCCCGGGAACGCGTTGCGCGCCGAGGTGTACGAGGCGTCCTCCTCGTCGTCGCTCTGCGCGAGCTCCACGGAGAAGGCGGCCAGCGACCGGCCGTCGATCACGCGCCGGCCGCTCTCGTCGCGGTGGGTGGCGATCCGGCCGGCGTCGGCCCAGCGGCGGGCCGTGTCCGGGCTGACGCCCAGCAGACGCGCGGCCTGCCCGATGGTGTAGGACTGCATATGCGACACGTTAGGGCGGTTCTCCTCTCATCTGCAACAAGCTTGTGGGACTCTCCATCGTGGATGAGAGGGCGCTGGAGAAAGGGACGAAGGGGATCCGGGCCCGGTCTCGCCCCTCGGACGGAACACGCCGGGGACCGCTGCGGCGAACGCGAGCTGTTCTCCTGTCTGGCCTGGGCATTTACGATGTCCCGACCCGAATCCGCCTCGTGCGTGCGGCGTGCGGACCCGTCCCGCGACCGCGCAAGGAGCCCCCGTATGCGCGTCGACGTCCTCCGCCCCGACCGTCCGGACCTCTCGCCCGCCGTCCCCGCGCAGCCCGGCCTCGGGGCCGACGGCGGGGCCGACCGCCCCGGGGAGCGGGACGGGCGGAGCGCCGGCGGACCGGCCGCGCCGGACGCCGTCACCGCCCGGCTGCGGACCGCCCTCGCCGTCTGCGGGCCGGGCGCCTACACGGTCGTGGCGGCCTCCCTGGCGCCGCGCGGGGAGCCGGGCGACGCCTCCGCCGCCCTCGCCGAGGCGCTGGACCGGCTGCCGTCCGCCGTCTGCGCGGTGGCCGAGGAGGACGACGGTGAGGCGACGGCGGTGGTCACCCCCGGCCCGGACGCCGGGTACGACGTGCGGGCCCTGCTGGGCGAGGTGTGGGCGCAGGTCCACGCCGCCCGCCCCGGGGCCGTCCCGCACGCCGGGGTGAGCGGCCCCTCCGACGCCCCCGAGCGGCTGGACGCGGCCCTCGCCCAGGCCCGTCACGCCCTGGCGGCGGCGCGGGCCGCGAGCCCGGCGGCGCCCCGGGTCGCCGGCCTCGGCGACCTCGACGGGCTGGAGATGCTGCTGGCCGGCGTCCCCGCGGACGTACGGACCGTCTTCCGCGACACGGTGCTGGGCCCGCTCCGGGCCGCGGGCGGGAGATCGGGCGCGATGCTCCTGGAGACGCTGGAGACCTTCCTGGCGCACGACTGCTCGTGGGCGCGGACCGCCGAGGCCCTGCGCGTCCACGTCAACACGGTCCACTACCGGGTCACGCGGATCGAGGCGCTGACCGGCCGCGACCTGTCCCGCCTCGACCACAAGGCGGACCTGCGCGCGGCCCTGCTCTGCCGCTGACGGACGCGGCCCGGCGGGGGAGGGGATCGGTCCGCGAGGGGCCGGCGGGCCCGGGCCCTTGACAGGAAGGTCATGTCCCTGACAGGAGTGACGGCTGCACCACTCCCACGGACGGCAGCACACCCCGAAGGGGGCGACAGCACATGACCCAGCCCGAGGGCACGGGAACCGGCCGGCGGCCGGACGACGCCTACGACGTCGTCATCGGCGGAGCCGGCCTGGCCGGCAGCGCCGCGGCGATCCTGCTCGCGCGACGTGGCGCCCGTGTCGCCCTCCTGGAACGCCGGCCGGACCCCGACGCGTACAAGGTCCTCTGCACCCACGCCCTGACCGCCTGTGCCTACCCGGTGCTCGACGAACTCGGCCTCGTCCCCGCCCTGGAGAAGGCCGGAGCCGTCCGCAACGAGGCCCGCTGGTACACCCGCTGGGGCTGGATCGCACCGCGCGCCGCACCCGGCGGCCCCGACCTCCCGTACGCGTACAACGTCCGGCGCTCCACCCTCGACCCGCTCATCAGGTCCCACGCCGCGCAGACCCCCGGCGTGGAGCTGCTCCTCGGCCACAAGGTCACCGGAGTGCTCCAGGACGCCGGCCGGACCACCGGCGTGCGCGTCGAGACCCCCGACGGCGAACGGGAGCTCCGCGCCCGCCTGGTGGTCGGCGCCGACGGCAAGGACTCGGCCGTCGCGAAGCTCGCCGCGATCCCCACCCGCCGGCACGGGAACGGGCGCTTCGGCTACTTCGCCCACTTCCGCGACCTCCCGCTGCCCGGTGGCATCGGCCAGGCGTGGTTCCTCGAACCCGACATGGCGTACTCCTTCCCGAACGACGACGGCGTGACGGTCCTCGCCGTCCTCCCGGACAAGAAGCGCCTGCCGGAGTTCCGGGAGGACCTGGAAGGCAGCTTCCACGCCTTCGTCCGCGCCCTGCCCGACGCACCCCCCATCGACTCCGCCCGGCGCGTCTCGAAGATCATCGGCACCGTCGACCACCCCCTCGTCACCCGCGACCCCACGGCCCCCGGCATCGCCCTCGTCGGCGACGCCGCCCTCACCGGCGACCCGCTCTGGGGCGTCGGCTGCGGCTGGGCCCTCCAGACCGCGCAGTGGCTGGCCGAGGCGGTGGCCCCCGCCCTGACCGGCGGCGGCGACCTCGACCGCGCCCTCGCCTCGTACGGCCGCACCCACGGCCGCCGGCTCCGCCCCCACCAGCGACTGGCCGTCGACTTCGCCCGGTCCCGCCCCTTCAACCCCCTGGAACGCCTCATGTTCGCGGCCGCCGCCCGGGACGCGGCGTCCGCCCGCCACATGTACCTCTTCGCCTCCCGTCTGATCGGCCCCCTGGGCTTCCTCGCCCCGGCCCCGATGGCCAGAGCGGTGGCGGTCAACATCCGCCACCGGGTCCGCGGCCCCCGCCGGGCGGGCTGACACGGGCCGCGCCGGGGAGCGTGGCTGATTCCGCCGGGAGCGCTGCGGGCGGCGGCTTGGCCCGGTGGCCGCCGGGTACAGCGTCGGAGACACGCCCCCGGCGCGGACCCGTGCCGGGGTCCGTTCCGTTCCCGGGAGGAACCGATGGAAGACGCCCTGTACGGAGACGCCGCCGAGCCGGGGGGACGGCTCCGGGCCGGACGGCTCTGCGTGCCGGTCCGGCCGGGCCCGCGCGCCTGCGTGACCCGGCTGTTCCGCACGCCGTTCGGGGACAGGACGGCCGTCGCGTTCAGCGGCCCGGCACGGCTGAGGGAGGCCCTGGGGGCGGCCCAGCCGTGGATCGTCCTCGCGGAGCCGGCGCTGCGCGCGCTCGTCGAGCCGCTGGGGATCCGTGAACTGCGGATCGACCCCGCCGGCCTCCCCGGGCCCGCGCCCGTGTCTGTGCCCGCGCCCGCGCCCGTGTCCGTGTCCGTTCCCGTGCCGGCGACGGCGCCGGTGGCCTGAAGGATCCGGTCCGCCCGGAGAGCCCCGCACGGGCTCTCCGGGCGGACCGCGTAGGGGAAGCGTCAAGAGGGGCCTGGAGGGCGTCAGGGAGCCGTCAACGACGGTCGGAACCGGCCAGAAAGGTTGTTTTCTCATCTCGTCCGAGAATCCGCTCTTCCTTCCTCAGGGAGTCCACGATGGCCGATCTGGCCTTCGTCGCCACCACGCTCGCGGTCTTCGCGCTGGTGGCGCTCATCGCCAAGGGGGTGGCCAAGCTGTGAGTGCCGAGAACATCGTCGGTCTGCTGGTCGCCGCCGCCCTGCTGGGCTATCTCGTCCTCGCCCTCGTCAAGCCGGAGAGGTTCTGAGTCCCGAGATGAGTCCCGTTCTTGCTGGAGTCCTCCAGCTCCTGGCGCTGATCGTCGCCCTGGGCCTGTCGTACCGGCCGCTGGGCGACCACATGGCGAGGGTGTACTCCTCGGAGAGGCACCACCGGCCCGAGAAGTGGATCTACAGGGCGATCGGCGCGAACCCGGACGTGGAGATGCGCTGGCCGGCGTATCTGCGCGGGGTGCTCGCCTTCTCCGTGGTGAGCGTGCTCTTCCTCTACCTGCTCCAGCGGGTGCAGGGGTCGCTGCCCGGCTCGCTCGGTTTCGTGTCGATCGACCCGGACCAGGCGTTCAACACGGCCGCGTCCTTCGTCGCCAACACCAACTGGCAGTCGTACTACGGCGAGCAGGCCATGGGCCACGTCGTGCAGACCGGCGGTCTGGCGGTGCAGAACTTCGTGTCGGCGGCCGTCGGCATGGCCGTGGCGGTCGCCCTCGTCCGCGGCTTCGCCCGCTCCCGCACCGGTGAGCTGGGCAACTTCTGGGCCGACCTGGTCCGGGGCACGGTCCGGATCCTGCTGCCGATGGCGGTCGTCGGCGCGCTGGTGCTCGTGGCGTGCGGCGCGATCCAGAACTTCTCCGGCATCCACGAGGTCGGCCAGTTCTCCGGCGGCACGCAGCAGTGGAACGGCGGGGCGGTGGCCTCGCAGGAGGTCATCAAGGAGCTGGGCACCAACGGCGGCGGCTACTTCAACGCCAACTCCGCCCACCCCTTCGAGAACCCCAACGGTCTGTCCAACCTCTTCGAGATCTACCTGATCCTGGTCATCCCGTTCGCGCTGACCCGCACGTTCGGCCGCATGGTCGGCTCGCTGCGGCAGGGGTACGCGATCCTCGGCACGATGGCGGCGATCTGGGTCGGGTTCACGGCGCTGATGATGTGGACCGAGTTCGCCCACAACGGCCCGGCGTTCGACATCGCGGGCGGGGCGATGGAGGGCAAGGAGACCCGGTTCGGGATCGCCGGCTCGTCGCTCTTCGCGGTGGCCACCACGCTGACCTCCACCGGCGCGGTGAACTCCTTCCACTCCTCGTACACCGGCTTCGGCGGCGGCATCACGATGCTGGGCATGCAGCTCGGCGAGATCGCGCCCGGCGGTGTCGGCTCCGGCCTCTACGGCATGCTGATCATGGCGGTCATCGCCGTGTTCATTGCCGGCCTGATGGTCGGCCGGACCCCCGAGTACCTGGGCAAGAAGATCGGCACCCGCGAGATCAAGTTCGCGGCCTGCTACATCCTGGTCACCCCGGCCCTGGTGCTCTGCTTCACCGCCGCCTCGTTCGTCCTGGACACCCCGGCGCACTCGATGACCAACTCCGGCGCGCACGGCTTCTCCGAGATCCTGTACGCGTTCACCTCGGGCGCCAACAACAACGGCTCCGCCTTCGCGGGCCTGAACGCCGACACGCAGTGGTTCAACACCACGATCGGCATCGCGATGCTGCTGGGCCGGTTCCTGCCGATGGTGTTCGTCCTCGCGCTCGCCGGCTCGCTCGCCGAGCAGCGGCCCGTCCCCGAGACGGCGGGCACCCTGCGGACCGAGAAGCCGCTGTTCACGGGCCTCCTGGCCGGCACGATCATGATCATCACCGGTCTCACCTACTTCCCGGCCCTCGCTCTCGGCCCGCTCGCCGAAGGGCTCGCGGCATGACCATCGACGTAAGGAAGCGGCGGGACGCCATGTCCACCACGACCTCCCCCACCCCGGCCTCCGCCGCCCCGCACGACGACCTCCCCGCCGGCCACCAGCCGGCCGGCGGCCGGGTCGGCGGCGGCCTCTTCGACCCCCGGCTCCTGATCGCCTCCCTGCCGGACGCCTTCCGCAAGCTCGACCCGCGCGTGATGATCACGTCGCCGGTGATGTTCGTGGTGCTGGTCGGCTCGGTCGTCACCACCGTGCTCGCGGTGTCGGACCCCGGGAACTGGTTCGGCTGGGCGATCACCGCCTGGCTCTGGCTCACGACGGTCTTCGCCAACCTGGCGGAGGCGGTGGCCGAGGGCCGCGGCAAGGCGCAGGCCGACACCCTGCGCAAGGCCAAGACCGACACCGTCGCCCGCCGCCTCACCAAGACCGGTGAGGAGCAGGTCCCCGGCACCGACCTCACCATCGGCGACCTGGTCGTCTGCGAGGCCGGTGACGTCATCCCCGGTGACGGGGACGTCGTCGAGGGTGTGGCGTCGGTGGACGAGTCCGCGATCACCGGCGAGTCCGCGCCCGTCATCCGCGAGTCCGGCGGCGACCGGTGCGCCGTGACGGGCGGCACGAAGGTCCTCTCGGACCGGATCGTCGTCAAGATCACGACGAAGCCCGGCGAGACGTTCATCGACCGGATGATCAACCTGGTCGAGGGCGCCGCCCGGCAGAAGACCCCCAACGAGATCGCGCTGAACATCCTCCTCGCCTCCCTCACGATCGTCTTCCTGCTCGCCGTCGTCACCCTGAAGCCGTTCGCGATCTACGCCGGCGCCGACGAGCAGACCTCCCTGATCGTGCTGACGGCCCTGCTCGTCTGCCTGATCCCGACGACGATCGGCGCCCTGCTCTCGGCGATCGGCATCGCCGGCATGGACCGGCTGGTCCAGCGCAACGTCCTCGCCATGTCGGGCCGCGCCGTCGAGGCCGCCGGCGACGTCTCCACGCTGCTCCTCGACAAGACCGGCACGATCACCCTGGGCAACCGGCAGGCGGCCGCGTTCGTCCCGGTCGCGGGGGTCACGGCGGCCGAACTCGCCGACGCCGCCCAGCTCTCGTCGCTCGCCGACGAGACCCCCGAGGGCCGCTCGATCGTCGTCCTCGCCAAGGAGAAGTACGGCCTGCGCGAACGCCACCAGGGCGAGCTCGCCCACGCCGACTGGATCGAGTTCACCGCCCAGACCCGCATGTCCGGCGTCGACCTCGACGGCCGGAAGGTCCGCAAGGGCGCGACGGGCTCCGTCGCAGCCTGGGTGACGGAACGCGGCGGCCAGGTCGCCCGCGACGCCCAGGAACTCACCGACACCATCTCCCAGGCCGGCGGCACCCCCCTGCTCGTCGCGGTCGAGGACGACCGCGGCGCCCGGGTCCTCGGGGTGATCCACCTCAAGGACGTCGTCAAGGAGGGCATGCGGGAACGGTTCGACGAGCTGCGCCGCATGGGCATCAGGACCGTCATGATCACGGGTGACAACCCGCTGACGGCGAAGGCGATCGCCGAGGAGGCGGGCGTCGACGACTTCCTCGCCGAGGCCACCCCCGAGGACAAGATGGCCCTCATCAAGCGCGAGCAGGCCGGCGGCAAGCTCGTCGCGATGACGGGTGACGGCACCAACGACGCCCCGGCGCTCGCGCAGGCGGACGTGGGCGTGGCGATGAACACCGGCACGTCGGCCGCGAAGGAGGCCGGCAACATGGTCGACCTCGACTCGAACCCGACCAAGCTCATCGAGATCGTCGAGATCGGCAAGCAACTCCTCATCACCCGAGGCGCCCTGACGACCTTCTCCATCGCCAACGACGTGGCGAAGTACTTCGCGATCATCCCCGCGATGTTCGCGGTCGCCTACCCGTCGCTGGACAAGCTCAACATCATGGGCCTGACCTCGCCCGAGTCCGCGATCCTCTCCGCCGTCATCTTCAACGCGCTGATCATCGTGGCCCTCGTCCCGCTCGCCCTCAAGGGCGTCCGCTACCGGCCCTCCAGCGCCGACTCCATGCTCCGCCGCAACCTCGGCCTCTACGGAATCGGCGGCCTGATCGCCCCCTTCCTCGGCATCAAGCTCATCGACATGCTCCTCTCCCTCATCCCCGGAATCGGCTGACCCACGATGAACAACTCAGCAGCGAACACCGGCCGCGTGCTCTGGGCGGGCCTGCGCGCCCTCCTCGTCCTCACCGTCGTCTGCGGCGTGCTCTACCCCCTCGCCGTCACCGGCATCGCCCAGCTCACCATGCCCGGCAAGGCGAACGGCTCCGAGATCGAGGACGCGTCCGGAAAGGTCGTCGGCTCCGCGCTCATCGGCCAGACCTACCTCGACGGCGACGCCCCGGACCTGCGCTGGTTCCAGCCGCGCCCGTCCAACGGCCTCGGCACCAACTCCGTCAACACCCGGTACTCGCTCATCCTCTCCGGAGCCACCAACCGCTCCGGCGACAACGAGGACCTGATCCGGTGGGTGACCGACGCCAAGGCCGCCGTGGTGAAGGACAACTCCACGGCCGGCTACAAGGTGAAGCCCTCCGACGTCCCCGCCGACGCCGTCACCTCCTCCGGCTCCGGCCTCGACCCGCACATCTCGCCCGAGTACGCGAAGCTCCAGGTCCACCGGGTCGCCGAGCGGAACGGGCTCACCGTCGCCCAGGTCGACAGGCTCGTCGCCGGCCACACCGACGACCGCATCCTCGGCTTCATCGGCGAACCCCGCGTCAACGTCCTCGAACTCAACACCGCGCTGAGGGACTTGGCGGCCGGGCGGTGATGACCCCGCCGCGCGGGATCCGTTACGGTACCCGCGAGTAACGGGCGGGCGGCCGCCCGTACCGCCCGAGGGGAGACCGCGATGGAACGGCAGTGGCGCCTGGAGGAGAGCACGGTCGTGGACGCCCCGCCGGCGCGTGTCTACGCGATGGTGTCGGACCTGCGGAACATGGGGCGCTGGAGCCCGGAATGCCGGTACGTCTGGGTGCCCCGGCCCCCCTCGCGCGCCGGCACCCGGTTCGTCGGCCTCAACCGGCGCGGCCCCTTCGCCTGGCCGACCGTGGGGCGGGTGGTCCGCGCCACCCCGGGCAGCGAGTTCGTCTTCGACGTCGGCGTCTTCGGACTGCCGATCGCCCGCTGGGGCTACCGCTTCGAGGCGGAGGGCGAGGGGACGCGGCTCACCGAGTTCTGGGAGGACCTGCGGACCGACGGTCGCCGCGCCAAGGCCGCCGAACTGCTGGGCACCGTCTTCGCCGGCACCGGCCCCGCCCGCCGGATCGCCGTCAACCGCTCCGGCATGCGCACCACCCTGGAGCGCATCGCCCGCACCGCCGCCGCCACGAACTGACCGGCCGCGGGCCGGTCCCGCCCCGGTCCAGCACCAGTCCCGCCCCGGTCCGCCCCGGCGGTGGCCCCCCGCCCCGAGAGGTCCCGCCCCGACGGGCTCAGCCGTACCGAAAGCCGCAGGCCGTTCCGGCCTGCGGCTTCTCTCATGTCCGCCCCTGCCCGCGGGCATGACTGATTGCTGACGCAATGGTAAATGCAAGCGTCGTGGACAACTGCCCTCAATGGCTCGGCGCCCCCTAACTCGCCGCTACAGCATCGATTTGGGACACTATCCCCCATTAATGGGTCACATGGTGTTGCCGATCGGTCACTCAGGATGAGACACAGGATGTGACCTCGTTCACATTCGAATCATGACCGAGAGTGTGGATTTGCAATAACGAACGGTCCGTTCGTGGGTGCGACGCACGCCTCGACCTCCGTCAGCTCGCCGTTGGCCGTGCCGTCCAGGCAGAGCCGCCCTCCCTTGTCGCGGAGGTCGACGGCGAACGTGGTGACCGCGCCGGACCGCTTCAGGCCGTGGATCCGCTCGTCGATGTAGCCGAGATCGTTCAGCACCTTCCTGACCTGGGCGGGATCGGGCTTCTTGAGCCGTAGGACCGCCTCGGCCACCCGCTGCTCGTGCTGGACGCCGGCGCACCGGTCGCGGGCGTCGAGCTCCACCTCAGGACCCGCGGTGGGGGTGAGGGGCTCGGTCGCGCCGCCCGGCGGCGGACCCACCGTGGCGCCGGGCGGCGGCTCCACCGGAGCGGTCGGCGCCACGCCCTCCGGGGCGGCCGCGGATTTCCTCTTCGTGCCTGGCGGGGGGCACTCCCGCGCCACCTCGTCCAGCATCGCGCGGAAGGCCGCGTCGCCGCCGGACGGGACGGCGTCGGCGGACGCGCCCCGCGCCGTCCGGGGTGCCGGCTCCGCGGAGCCGCAGGCGGCCAGGGCCAGGGCGGCGAGGGCCGTCACCGCGAGCGTGCGCCCAAGACGGCGCATTGCGGGGTCAACTGCCCTGTTCGGAAGGTGCGTTCGCTTCATGTGCTCAGTCTTGGGACGGGCCCCCGGTGCCACATGAGTACGCGTACTCAACCTCGGCCGGCGGCCGGGCGAACTTCACTGCTGCAAGGAAGCGGAACCAAGTCGGGTTCAATTCCGGCCACTTGTGGACGTGATCAGCGCGGGTCTACGTTCCGCAGCGATCAAGCAGCACACCTACGACACGAGGGGGGAACTCGTGCGCAAGTCAGCTCTGCCTGTCATGGCCGCGCTCTCCATGGCGTTGATGCTCCCGCAGCACGCCGCAGGAGCCGCCGTCATCGAGCAGCCGCGGGCCGCGGCCGCCACGGTCGATCCGCCACTGGCCGACGGGGAGATCCAGCAGGTCGGTCCCGGCCTGTACTCCACCGCGGAGAAGTCCTTCGAGCTGTACGAGACCGATGTGGCCGAGGGCCTCATGGGCCGTACCCACACGGTCACCGAAGGCGCGGACGGGGTCGCCCGGCCCGAGTCGGCGCCCGCGACCCGCCCGGACCAGGGCGTCTTCGGCCCCGGCTGGGAGGCCGGGTTCCTGGGGGGCCAGCTCAACCGCAAGCTGGAGCAGAAGGCCGACTCCGTCGTGGTCACCGACCTCGACGCGAAGGTCTCCGTCGCGTACGCCCTGAAGAGCAGCGTCGACTACCCGAGCGGCGGCGGCGTCAAGAAGTACGAGACCACCACCGGCGACAAGCTCACCGAGACCACCACGTACAACGAGGCGACCGGCGCGCTGGTGACCACCGCCGTCGAGACCCTCGCTCCGGCCACCGGCACCCCGGACACCGACGCGACGGGCGACGAGGACGCCGGCGCGGCCATCGGGACCGCCGTCCTGACGGCCACCTACCACTGGAAGCAGGTCGCTCCGGGCGCCGACAAGTGGCGGGTGACCAGCCTCGGCAACCTGGCCGACGGTGCCACCGCCACGGTCTCCTACGACACCAAGGGCCGGGTCGCCACGGTCGGCGAGCCCGCCACCGCGGACGCTCCGGCGCAGTCGCTGGCGGTCAAGTACTCGACCGCCACCACGGCCGCCGGCTCGGCGCTCGGTGAGTACACGGGCCGCGCGAAGGAGATCACCCTCACGTCGGGTGTCACCGTGCAGACGCTGGCGCGCTACTCGTACGACGCCTCGGGCCTGCTGCGCAAGGTGACCAACCCGGTCGAGAGCACCGACCCGGTCTCGTCCTACGCCTACGACTCCACCGGGCGCGTCTCCGACGTCGCCTCGCCGACCAACGGCGAGTGGGACCTGGCCTTCCCGGCCGGCTCGGAGGAGTCGGCCGTCCCGAACGCCGCGCCCGTCGGCACCGACCTGCCGTCCTCCACCGAGCCCCTGCAGGGCCCGGCCGGCGACGGATCCGCGACCACGCCTCCGGCCGGGGACTTCACCACCGGCGAGATCAACGACCCGCAGGCGTACCCGCGCTACTGCAACCGCGCCACCGAGTGGATGTGGTACCTCAACCGCGGCTGCGTCGCGTGGGCCGCGCACTACGGCTGGCACTGGCCGGTCTTCCGGTACACGCCGACCGGCTTCCGCGTGGCGGGCATCCTCAACGACGGCTGCAGCACCCCCGGCCCGAACATCAGCCGCCCGGGCGGCTTCAACTTCCGCGCCGCGTGCGACACCCACGACTACGGCTACGGCCTGATCGGCAACACGTACAAGGGCTACAAGTACTACCTGGACCGCAGCAAGAAGTCGAACGTCGACAACGCCTTCTACACCACGATGAAGACGCACAGCTGCAAGGCGTACAACTACTTCGTCCGCTGGAAGTGCAACTCCTACGCGTACGTGTACCTCAAGGCCGTGGCCTGGAAGGGCCACCCGAAGAACGGTGCGAACAAGACCTGACCGCAGGTCCCCGCACCGTCCGACGACGCGACGCGCACCCTCCTGACGGAGCACGCCCCCCGGGCGTGACCGGGCCGGGCGGCGAACACCCCTCGCCGCCCGGCCCGTTCCGCCGGGACCCCGCACCCACCGCTCCCCACATCTCCCCGGGCTGTGCCATGTCCGCCTCCCCACGGGTCCGGTCATGACCCGCCCCCTGCTCACCGAGGCCATAGTGAAGAGAACGATCTGGGCGACGGTCGTCATGGCGATGACGGCCGTGACCCTCGGCGCCGCGATACCGGCCCACGCCACCCCGCCGCCGAGCGCCGCGACGGCGGCGGCCGCGGCCGACCCGATCGACCCGCCGCTCTACGAGCGGACCGCGGGCGGCGACAAGGTCCGCGTCAACGTCGTCACGGAGACCCTCGCGGACGTCGCCGACGCGGCGACCGCCGGCGAGACGAAGCAGGAGTTCGAGACCGTACCGGTGGTCACCCTCCAGGTGGACCGGGCCGGCCTCGACCGACTGGCCGCGAAGCCGGGCGTGGTCAGCGTCACCGAGGACCAGGTGGAGCCGCCGACCCTGGACCAGAGCATCCCGCTCATCGGCGGTGACGACGCCGTCGCGGCCGGCAAGACCGGTACGGGCCAGGCGATCGCCGTCCTGGACACGGGCGTCGAGACCGCCCACCCGTTCCTGAAGAACCGGGTCGTCGCCGAGGCGTGCTTCTCGCCGAGCGACGCGGAGAGCGGCATCGTCAGCCTGTGCCCGAACGGCGCCGACGCGCAGGAGGGCACGGGTGCGGCGAACACCGCGGCCGGCCCCTGCGCGACCATGGCCTCCTGCGACCACGGCACCCACGTGGCCGGCATCGCCGCGGGCAACGGCACCGGCGTCACGGGCGCCCCCAAGCACGGTGTGGCGCCCGGCGCCGGCATCGTCGCCATCCAGGTCTTCAGCCAGTTCACCACCGAGGAGTTCTGCGGTGGCGTCGCCCCCTGCGTCGGCAGCTACCAGAGCGCCCAGCTCAAGGGCCTGGAGCACGTGCTGAAGCTCAAGCAGGCCGGCACGCCGATCGTCGCGGCCAACCTCAGCCTCGGCAACGGCCGTTACACCACCGCCTGCGACACCGACCTGCGCAAGCCGGTCGTGGACAGCCTGCTGACCGCCGGCGTGGCCACCGTGATCGCGGCCGGCAACAACGGCCACACCGACGCGGTGAGCATGCCCGGCTGCATCTCCTCCGCCGTCACGGTCGGCTCGACCACCGACGACGACGAGCTGTCCGCCTTCACCAACCGGGGCCCGCTGCTCGACCTGTTCGCCCCCGGCACGGGCATCGTCTCCTCCGTGCCCGGCGGCACCTACGCCGCCAAGAACGGAACCTCCATGGCCGCGCCGCACGTCGCCGGCGCGTACGCGGTGCTCAAGCAGGCGTTCCCCACCAAGAGCGTCGCCGACCTCACGGCCCTGCTGAAGAGCGGCGGCCGGGGCATCGCCTACACCGGTGCCACCACTCCGCGGCTCGACCTCGGCACCGCTCTCGGCGGCGGGGGCACCCCTCCGAAGCCGGCCGGGATGACCGACTTCAACGGTGACGGCGCGGAGGACATCGCGATCTCCGACCCCCAGGCCACGGTCGGCACGGACGCGAAGGCCGGTCTGATCCGCGTCGTGTACGGCGCCGGCAAGGGCACCGCGGAGATCAGCCAGGACCTCGACTGGGTGCCCGGCGGCGCCGAGGCGGAGGACTACTTCGGCGAGACCCTGGCCACCATCGACTGGAACAAGGACGGCTTCACCGACCTGGTCGCCGGAACCCCGAGCGAGACCGTCGGCACCGCCGCCGACGCGGGCTTCGTCGACATCCTGTACGGCGCGGCGGGCGGTCTGGGCGCCGGCACCCTGAAGGTCACGCACCTCGAACAGGGCTCCGGCACCGGCTCGATCGCGGCCTCGGCGTCCGAGGCGGGCGACCGGATGGGCCACAAGATCGCGGCCGCGGTCAACGACGCCGGCCGGCCGTACCTGGTCATCGGCCTGCCCGGCGAGGCGAACGGCACCATCGCGCAGTCGGGATCCGCGTTCTACGTCCACGGCACCACCAGCCTGACGGTGAACCAGGCGACGGCCGGCGTTCCCGGCGACCCGGAGACGGGCGACCTCTTCGGCTGGTCCGTCAGCGCCGACCAGAACTACATCGCCATCGGCGCCCCCAACGAGGCCCTGGGCACCACGGCGAAGGCCGGCGGTGTCGTGATCTTCGACGCCAACCGCTTCACCTCCACCGGCCACCCCCTGCCGCTCGCCGGCCTCGACCAGGACAACGCGGCCATCTCCGGCGGCTCCGAGGCGGGCGACCAGTTCGGGTACGCGCTGGCCATGGCGCCCTTCCGGGCCAGCGGCACGGCGTCCGCGGCGGAGTCGATCCTGGCGATCGGCTCGCCCGGCGAGAGCGTGACGGTCGGCACCGAGGACCGGGCCGGCGCGGGCCGCGTGGTGCAGATCCGCATCAAGCCCGACGGCACCTGGAGCTACCTGCGCGAGCTCAAGCAGGGGACGGCGGAGGACGACGTCTCCGGCACTTCCGAGACCGGCGACCGCATGGGCGAGTCCCTCGCGGCCGTCAACACCGCTCCCGGTTCGGTGAGCACCGTGGCGTCCATGCGGCTCGCCGTGGGAACGCCCGGTGAGGACCTCGGCACCGCGGCCAACGCGGGCGCGGTCCACACGTTCTCGCTGGCCGGATCGGCCGGCCCGAACGACCGCTGGATCGAGGCCGGCGACGGCGACGGCGTCCCCGGCCCGCCCGGCGCCAACCAGTACATGGGCAGGTACATCCACTTCACGGCGACCAGGCTGTACGTCGGCATGCCCGTCGGCCCGCTGGCGACCGGCTCGCTCTACGCGCTGCCGATGTCCAACGTGACCGCGGGCGGCACGGTCGCCTCCACCACCACGTACCGGCCCGGCGCCGGCGGCCTCCCGGCCAACGGCGTGGCCTTCGGCTACGCGGCACGGTAGGCGACGACCCGATGGGAACGGCCCCCGCAGGCCCTGGCCTGCGGGGGCCGCTCCCCGCTTCCGCCGGCGCCTACAGCCAGTCCTTCCGCTTGAAGACCACGTACAGACTCACGCACACCACCGCCATCAGCACCACCGCGAACGGATACCCGCCCGCCCAGTGCAGCTCCGGCATGTTGTCGAAGTTCATGCCGTAGATCGTTCCCACCAGCGTGGGTGCGAACAGGATGGCCGCCCATGAGGAGATCTTCTTGATCTCCTCGTTCTGTTCGAAGCCGGCCTCCGCCAACGCCCGCATCTCCGCGTTCTGTTGCTGGGTGACCAGGGTCGCGTTGACCGTCAGGATCTCCGTGAGGGCCTGGCGGAAGCCGTCGACGCGTTCGCTGGTGTGGGTCACGTGGTCGGCGACGTCGCGGAGGTAGCGCTGGAGCTCCTCGTCGGTGCCGTACTTGGCGAAGCCGGCCATCAGGCCGTGGAGCATGCCGACGAGGGGACGGGTGGCGCGCTGGAACTCGACCATCTCGCGGGAGAGTTCGTAGATGCGGCGGGAGACGGCGGGGTCGCCGCCGAAGACCTCGGTCTCGATCTCGTCGACGTCGTTCTGGACGCCGGCGACGACCGGGGCGTAGCCGTCGACCACCGCGTCCAGGATGGCGTACAGGACGGCCTCCGGCCCGAGGGCCAGCAGGCCGGGGTCGCCCTCCATGCGGCGGCGGACCGCCGAGAGGTCGGGGGCCGCGCCGTGGCGGACCGTGATGAGGAAGTCGGGGCCCACGAAGATGTGCAGCTCGCCGAAGTCGACCTCCTCCTGGGCGTCCAGGTAGCGGGCCGCCCGCAGGACGACGAAGAGGGTGTCGCCGTACCGCTCCAGCTTCGGGCGCTGGTGGGCCTCCAGGGCGTCCTCGACGGCGAGCTCATGGAGGTCGAACTCGGCTGCCAGGGAGTGGAGTTCCTGCTCGGTCGGGCGCTGGAGGCCGATCCACGCCATGCCGTCCGGGTGCTCGCGCAGCTGCCGGTACGTCTCCGCCAGCGTCGCCGGCGACGCCACCTTGCGCCCGTCGCGGTACAGGGTCGCCTGGATCACGCTCGGGCCCCCGGCGGAGGACTCCGGCGGCGCGGGGGCGGGGGACGGCTCCGGGCGGCGGCGCCAGGCCGCGCGGGGGCGGCGGTCGGACACGTGCGTACCTCCGTCGGCTGCTGCGGGTCCCGCCGGACCTCCCGGGGGACGAGCAGGATATATCGGCGGGAATGGGGTGGCCGGAGGCGGGCCGCCGCGCGCGCTCGCCCCTTCAGGACGGAAACTGTCCTCGACGGCTTGTAGCGTCCCCGCATGGACTCGCTTCCCCCGGTCTCCCGCCGCGCCCTGGGCCGCGCCACCCTCGCCCGCCAGCTGCTGCTCCGGCCCGCGCCGCTCGGGCCCGAGGAGGCCGTGCGCCACCTGGTGGGGCTCCAGGCGCAGAACACCATGCCGCCGTACTACGCCCTCGCCGCCCGCCTCGACGGCTTCCGGCCCGAGCAGCTGTCCGCGCTCATGGAGTCCCGGGCCGTCGCCCGGATCGTCACCCTGCGGTCCACCGTCCACACCCACACCGCCCGCGACGCCGTCGCCCTGCGCGCCTTCGCCCAGCCGGGCGCGATCGACCGCGAGCTCGGCATCTTCCGCAAGAAGCTCCCCGGCGTCGACCTCGGAAGGCTCGCCGCCCTCGCCCGCGACCTCGTCGAGGCGGAGCCCCGTACCCCCAGGCAGCTCCGCGAGCATCTGCTCCGGGAGTGGCCGGAGGCCGACCCGCAGGCCCTGTCGGTGGCCGCGCGCTGTCTGCTGCCGCTCGTCCAGGTCACCCCGCGCGGGCTGTGGGGGAGCGGCGGGCAGGTCGCGCTGACCACCACCGACGTGTGGTTCGGGGGCGCGGCGGCGGAGCCCGCCGACCTCGACGAGACCGTGCTGCGCTACCTCGGCGCCTTCGGGCCCGCCTCCGTGAAGGACATGCAGAGCTGGTGCGGGCTCACCCGGCTGCGGCCCGCCTTCGAGCGGCTGCGGTCCCGGCTGGTCGTCCTCCGGGACGAGGACGGCACCGAGCTCTTCGACCTGCCCGACGCGCCCCGCCCGGACGAGTCCGTCCCCGCCCCGCCCCGCTTCCTGCCCGAGTTCGACAACCTGCTGCTCTCGCACGCCGACCGGCGCCGGGTCGTCCCCGACGAGCACCGGGGCCGCACCTGGACCGGCAACCGGTCCCACCGCGTCTTCCTCCTCGACGGCGTCCTCGCCGGCCTCTGGTTCCTGGAGGAGGCCGACGGGCGCGTCAGGCTGACGGTCGAGCCCTTCGGCCGCCTCACCCGAGCCGACCGCGCCGCGCTCACCGCCGAGGCCGAACGGACCCTCCGCCTCACCGGCCCCGCCGACGGCGCCTACGACCTGGCCTTCCGTGCCGGCGCCTGACGGGGCGGGCCGGGACACGCCGTCGCCGGGCCCGGACGCGGCCGGCCCGCCGTCGCCGATGAGCCCGGCCGAGGCGGCGGCCGTGCTGGCCCGCGCCGGTCACCACCCGGGGCGGGACATCGGCGACGAACGGCTCCGGGAGCTGCTGCGGACGGTGAGCGAACGGTTCGCCGAGGAGGGCCACCCCGTCGAGGCGTTCCCCGCCGCCCGCGCCTTCGTCCGCGCGTACGGCGGGCTGCGCCTGCGGATCCCGGGCACCCCGCCCGACACCGTCGGGTTCACCCCGCACTGGATCTACGAGGAGAGCGGCGAGGACGTCGCCGAACTCGCCGCCGCGCTGGGAAGGCGGCTCTTCCCCGTCGGGTACACCACCTTCGACGGGGCCATGATCCTCGTCGACGAGACCGGACGGTTCTTCCTCCTCCACCACACCGGCCCGTACCACCTCGGGAACGACGTCCACGAGGCCGTGGGGCGCCTCCTGCGCGGCCCGAACGTCGAGGCCCGCGCGTTCTTCGCTACGGCAGCGCCCCCGCCCGCCGCGCCGCCACCACCGCCTCCAGCCGGGTGTGCGCCCCCAGCTTCCGCATCGCCGAGCGCAGATAGCCCTTGACCGTCTCCGGGCGCAGCCCGAGCCGCTGCGCCGCCGCCGCGTTCGTCGCCCCCGACGCGACCGCCGCCAGGACGTCCGTCTCGCGCGGCGTCAGGGAGACGCCCGGCAGCGGCGCCGAGGCGCCGGCCGCCGACTCCAGACGGCCGCAGACGGCGAGCAGCCGGGCCCGCAGCTCCTCGTCGGCGACCCGCGGGGCGAGGGCGCGCAGCTCCCCGTAGGCGTGCCGCACCTCCTCCCACGACGGGCCGGGCGCCTCCGCAGGCTCCGCGAGCCGGCTCACCTCGTCCCGTACGGCCAGCGCCTGCTCCACGTCCCGGGCCGCCGCCACCGCCGCGTCGAAGACCCGCTCACCGAGCGGCAGCGCGTCCCGCAGCGCCCCGTACAGCACCCCGCGCACCTGCCGCCGGACGACCACCGGCACCGCGATCACCGACCGCAGCCCCTCCGCCGACACCGGGAGGTCGTACTCGTGGGTGATGTGCCGGGCCACCGGGTAGTCGGTGACCGCGCACGGTCTGGCCAGCGCCAGGCACTTCCCGCCGAGGCCGTTGCCCGGCGAGATCGCCAGGCCCTGGAGCGCCGGGGTCAGCGCCCCGTGCAGCTCGGCGATCCGCAGCGGCCGGCCGCCGTCCATCAGGCCGCCGAAGACCACGGGCAGCCCGCTGCCGCGCCGCAGCCGCACCAGCGCGGCCCGCAGCTCGACCCCCTCGATCCGCTCGGACACGGAAGAACGCCCCTTCCTCCACGCCTTCACCCCCGAACGGGGGTAGTGAGACCTGGGTCACCGATTACACGATGTGCGGGACCGGTCCCGCAACGAGGAGGACACATGACGGCTACCAGCGCGACGGAGGAGTTCCGGACCGCCCGGGACTTCCTGCTCCGGCACCGCGAGGACTACGAGGCGGCCCGCGACGGCTTCTCCTGGCCCCGCCCCGACCGGTTCAACTGGGCGCTGGAGTGGTTCGACGTCATCGCCGAGGGCAACGACCGCACCGCCCTGCACATCGTCGAGGAGGACGGCTCCGAGGTCAGGGTGAGCTTCGCGGAGATGTCCGCCCGCTCGAACCGGGTCGCGAACTGGCTGCGCGCCCAGGGCGTCCGCGCCGGGGACCGGATCATCGTGATGCTGGGCAACCAGACCGAGCTGTGGGAGACCATGCTCGCCGCGATGAAGCTGCGGGCCGTCGTCATCCCCGCCACCCCGCTCCTCGGCCCCGCCGACCTCCGCGACCGGGTCGAACGCGGCCGGGCCCGCCACGTGATCGTGCGCGCCGAGGACACCGGGAAGTTCGCCGACGTGCCCGGCGACTACACCCGCATCTCGATCGGCGGCGACGGGGTGAACTGGCTGGGGTACGAGCACGCCGCCGGCGAGCCGGACGTCTTCGAGCCCGACGGCGCCACCCTCGCCCACGACACCCTGATGCTCTACTTCACCTCCGGCACCACCGCCCGCCCCAAGCTCGTCGAGCACACCCACACCTCCTACCCGGTGGGGCACCTGGCGACGATGTACTGGATCGGGCTGAAGCCCGGCGACGTGCACCTGAACATCTCCTCGCCCGGCTGGGCCAAGCACGCCTGGTCCAACCTCTTCGCCCCCTGGAACGCCGAGGCGACCGTCTTCATCCACAACTACACGCGCTTCGACGCGGGCCGGCTGATGGACGAGATGGAACGCCACGGCGTCACCTCCTTCTGCGCCCCGCCGACCGTGTGGCGGATGCTCATCCAGTCGGACCTGAGCCGGCTCACCACCCCGCCCCGCGAGGTCGTCGCCGCCGGCGAACCGCTGAACCCCGAGGTCATCGAGGCGGTGCGGCGCGGCTGGGGCGTCACCATCCGGGACGGCTTCGGGCAGACCGAGACCGCCGTCCAGGTCTCGAACAGCCCCGGCCAGCGGCTCAAGGAGGGCTCCATGGGCCGCCCGAGCCCCGGGTACGCGGTCACCCTCGTCGACCCGGTCACCGGTACCCCGGACGTGGCGGAGGGCGAGATCTGCCTCGACCTCTCCGCCCACCCGGTCGGTCTGATGACCGGCTACCACGGCGACCCGGACAAGACGGCGGAGGCGTTGGCCGGCGGCTACTACCGCACCGGCGACATCGGCAGCCGCGACGAGGACGGCTACATCCACTACGTGGGCCGGGCCGACGACGTCTTCAAGGCGTCCGACTACAAGATCAGCCCGTTCGAGCTGGAGAGCGCGCTCCTGGAGCACGAGGCCGTCGCCGAGGCGGCCGTCGTCCCCGCGCCCGATCCGCTGCGGCTCGCCGTCCCGAAGGCGTACGTCGTCCTCGCCGAGGGCTTCAAGCCGGACGCGGAGACCGCCCGCGCCCTCTTCGCCCACTCGCGCGCCGTCCTCGCCCCGTACAAGCGGGTCCGCCGCATCGAGTTCGCCGAGCTGCCGAAGACCGTCTCCGGCAAGATCCGGCGGGTCGAGCTGCGCCGCCTCACCGCCGAAGGCGCCTCCACGGGCCCGGAGTTCACCGAAGGGGACCTGGCATGACCGGCACGGAGCTCTCGTACGCGCACGGGGTCGCGGACACCCCGCTCCTCGGCGACACCATCGGCGCCAGCCTCGACCGGGCCGTCGCCGCCTGGCCCGACCGCGAGGCCCTGGTCGACGTGGCCGGCGGACGCCGCTGGACCTACGCCGAGTTCGGCGCCGAGGTCGACCGGATCGCGGGCGCGCTGCTCGGCAGCGGCGTCCGCAAGGGCGACCGGGTCGGGATCTGGGCGGTCAACTGCCCCGAGTGGGTCCTCGTCCAGTACGCCACCGCCCGCGTCGGCGCCGTCATGGTCACCATCAACCCGGCCTACCGCGCCCACGAACTCGCCTACGTGCTGCGCCAGTCGGGGACCTCGCTGCTCTTCGCCTCGCTCGCCCACAGGACCAGCGACTACCGGGCGATGGTCGAGGAGGTCCGCGGCGCGTGTCCGGAGCTGCGGGAGGCGGTGTACTTCGGCGACACGAGCTGGGAGGCGTTCACGGCCCGCCCGTCCGGGGGGCTCGTCCCCGCACCGCTCGCCGCCGACGAGCCGGTGAACATCCAGTACACCTCGGGCACGACCGGCTTCCCGAAGGGCGCCACCCTCTCCCACCACAACATCCTCAACAACGGTTATTTCGTGGGCGAGATGATCGCCTACACCGAGCGCGACCGGATCTGCGTACCGGTGCCCTTCTACCACTGCTTCGGCATGGTGATGGGCAACCTGGCGGCCACCTCGCACGGCGCGTGCATCGTGATCCCGGCCCCGTCCTTCGACCCGGCCGCGACCCTCCGCGCCGTCCAGGAGGAGCGCTGCACCTCCCTGTACGGGGTGCCGACGATGTTCATCGCGGAGCTGAACCTCCCGGACTTCGCCGCGTACGACCTCTCCTCCCTGCGCACCGGCATCATGGCGGGCTCGCCGTGCCCGGTGGAGGTGATGAAGCGGGTGGTCGCCGAGATGAACATGGCGGAGGTGTCGATCTGTTACGGCATGACCGAGACCTCCCCGGTCTCCACCCAGACCCGCCGCGACGACGACCTGGAGCGGCGCACCGGCACCGTCGGCCGGGTGCTGCCGCACGTCGAGGTGAAGGTCGTCGACCCGGCCACCGGCCTCACCGTGCCGCGCGGCACCGCGGGCGAGCTGTGCACCCGCGGCTACAGCGTGATGCTCGGCTACTGGGACGAGCCGGCGAAGACGGCCGAAGTCGTCGACGCGGGCCGCTGGATGCACACGGGCGACCTGGCCGTGCTGCGCGAGGACGGGTACGTCCAGATCGTCGGCCGCATCAAGGACATGATCATCCGCGGTGGTGAGAACGTGTACCCGCGCGAGATCGAGGAGTTCCTGTACGGGCACCCGAAGATCGCCGACGTGCAGGTCGTCGGCGTCCCCGACGAGCGGTACGGCGAGGAGATCCTGGCCTGCGTGATCCCGCGCGACCCGGCCGACCCGCCGACCCTCGACGACCTCACCGCCTTCTGCCGCGACCGCCTCGCCCACTACAAGGTCCCGCGCCGGGTCGAGATCCTCACCGAGTTCCCGATGACGGTGAGCGGCAAGGTGCGGAAGGTGGAGCTGAGGGAGCGGTTCGGCACGGCCTGATCCGGAGGAGACGGGACAGGGCCTAGCAGGCGGGCCGGCCCGTCAGGTCGCGGCGCATGCAGACGCGGGGCCAGGCCGCCAGGCCGTGGGCGGCCTCGGCCGTGCTGATGGCGCGCAGACCGTCGGTCAGGGCCGGGTCCGTCTCGGCGAGGGGGCGGAAGCCGAGGCGGGAGTAGTACGGGGCGTTCCACGGCACTTCGGTGAAGGTCGTCAGGGTCAGGGCCGTCAGGCCCTCCTCCCGGGCGGCCGACGCCAGGTGCTCGATGAGCGCCCGGCCGACGCCCCGGCGGGCGGCCTCGGGGTGCACGGAGACCTGCTCGATGTGGGCGGCGCCGTCGACGGTGTCCGCGAGGAGGTACGCGACGGGCCGGTCGGTCCCGTCGACCGCCACCCAGGCCCGGCCCGCCGCGCGGTACCCCTCCAGCACGTCCAGCGGGAGGGGTTCGTCGTCGGCGATCGCCGTCATGCCGAGGGTGCGGAAGGGTTCGCCCGCCGCGCGCTCGATGGACTGGAGCAGCGGGAGTTCGGCCGGTGCGGCCACTCGGATGCGCATACGCCAGTATGGCCCCGGCTCACCGTCCGCCGGAGGCGCGGCGGTCGAGCAGGCCGCCGTCGCGGGAGAACCGGGGCAGGAACAGGGCCAGCGCCGGGTCGCCGTACAGCGCCACGTACAGCCGGACCAGCCGCCCGTCCGTCACCTCGTGCCGCTGCTCCGGCAGCGGGTGCCGTTCCCGCAGCTCGGCCAGGAGCCGCCGGGCGGCCCGGGTCGCGGGCGGCAGCCGCAGCAGGGCGAGGGCGGCGAGGAGGACCGGCGCCCCGAGGGCGAGGGCGGGCAGGAGCCCGGGTCCGTCCCCGGTGGCGGCGGCCGCGAGGAGTCCGGCCCCGAGCGTCGGCGGTGCCGCGGCCAGCAGCAGCCGGGCCGCGCGGTGCCGTCCCGGCGGCCGCAGCAGCCCCGTCCGCCCCAGCTCGGCCCGCAGGCCGTCGACCGCCCGGCGCGCCTCGGGGCGCAGGGCGAGCGCGCGCAGGGCGAGCGCGTTGCGGAGCGAGCGGTGGACGCCGAGCTGGACGGGGTCCCGGGTCCGGCCCGGCCCGCCATTGGCCCGAATCGTGTGTTTGCGCCCGGCCGCGACCGCACCGTGCTGGTGCAGCGCCACCAGCGCGACGGTCACCGCCGCGCGCCGTCCGCCGCGCAGCAGGGCCAGCGCCTCCGGCCCGGGCACCGCCCTGGCGGAGCCCCCGCCCTCACCTCGGCCCCGTGCGCGCAGCAGCACCGCCGCGGCGAGCACTTCGGCCCAGGCGGCCACGGCCGCCGCCACGCACCACCATGTCCCCGTCCCCATGCCGTCCACCCCCAGGGTGTTTCTGCCCGGGGGACCGTGATCATCACGCGTGGATGGCCGGATCCGTTCGCTCAAAGGGCGTGGTCCGGATCAGACGGCGCCGCCCGAGGTGAGTTCGTCGGCCGCGTTGTTCACGGGCTGCGGGGTGCCGGTGAGGTCGAGGACGAAGAGCGGCAGCCCTATCTCGGCGGCGCGCGAGCGCGCCTCGGGGGTGTAGCCGGCGAGCGAGAAGAAGATGCCCACGGCGGAGGCGCCGAGTCCGTTCAGCCACAGGCACTCCACGGCCCGCAGCCCGGCCGGCCGGGTGCTGGGGTCGACCTGGGCGACGAGCCCGGGACCGCGCAGGTCCACCCCGGCGGAGTGCCGGTCCTCCGGCTGGACGATCTCCCGGAACCCGAGCCAGTGCAGGTAGGTGGCCGCCGCGGCGACCGCGTCCTGCGCCGTCCGGATCGTCACCGGCCGGAACGCGCCCCGGGCGGGGGCGGGCCGGGGCGCGGTCGGCGGCAGCGGGATGTGGACGGGGTACCGCTCGGCGAAGGACCGGGGCGGGTTCCCGAACCAGTCCGAGACGGGAGCGGCGGGCCGTTCCTCCCCGGCCTCCCCGTCCGGGACGGCGACCGGCCCGGCCGGACCGGCGCCGGGCCCGGCACCGGCGGATCCGTCCGTCGCGTGCGCCGGGGAGCCGTGCGACTCGGAGCCGTACCCCTCCTCGGGGCCGTCCCCCTCCTCGGTCCCGGTCTCCGGTCCGGGGACCGCGGTCTCCGGCCAAGGGGTCGCGGCGTCCGGTCCGGGGGCCACGGCGTCCGGTCCGGACGGGAAGGTCTCCGCTTCCGCCGTCACGGCCTCCGGCCCCGGAGCGGCACCCTCCGCGCCGGGGAACACGCCCTCCGCGCCGGGAAACGGGCTCTCCGCCCCGAGGTCCACGCCCTCCGCCCCCGTCCCCTCCCGCGCGGGGTCCGGGGCCACCGGGATCCGCAGGACGGCGCCGCAGGCGCAGCCCAGTTCCGGCTGCGGCCACTGGTCCTCGCGGCCGCAGGCGCGGCAGCGCACGGTGACCCAGTCGTCCAGCCAGGTCCGGTGCCGGACCGGTTCGGCGGTGGCGTCCGGGAGGAGCCGGGGGGCCACGGGGTTTCCGCAGGGGCAGGGGTAGGCGGGCGCCGCGTAGGCATGGCTCCGCCGGCACTCCGGGCAGCGCACCGATACCGATTCACCCACACCGAACCCCCTCTTCCCGTGCGCCCATGGTCCACCCATCCGGCCGCTCGGGGGTGCGACTTCGGCCATCGGGGAGGGTCCGCCGGTGCCCGTCTGGTGGGCGGTCCCTTGACGGCTTCCCGACCCCCACCTACATTGCTTCCGTATAGCAGAACAGTTCTTCCGCATTACGGAAACAGGATCGGGCGGCCCGCCCGGAACCTGCGACCGACCGGCCGAGCAGGAGCACTCCCATGCCTCGTATGACCGCCGCCGCAGCGGCCGTTGAGATCCTCAAGCGCGAAGGCGTCACGAACGCGTTCGGCGTGCCCGGCGCGGCGATCAACCCCTTCTACCGCGAGCTCAAGAACGTCGGCGGCATCGGCCACACGCTGGCCCGCCACGTCGAGGGCGCCTCCCACATGGCGGAGGGCTACACCCGCGCCAAGGCCGGCAACATCGGTGTCTGCATCGGCACCTCCGGCCCCGCCGGCACCGACATGATCACCGGCCTGTACTCGGCGATCGCCGACTCGATCCCGATCCTCTGCATCACGGGCCAGGCCCCGGTCTCGAAGCTCCACAAGGAGGACTTCCAGGCCGTCGACATCGCCTCGATCGCCGCCCCCGTCACCAAGAAGGCCACCACCGTCCTGGAGGCCGCGCAGGTCCCCGGCGTCTTCCAGCAGGCGTTCCACCTGATGCGCTCCGGCCGTCCCGGCCCGGTCCTCATCGACCTGCCGATCGACGTCCAGCTCACCGAGATCGAGTTCGACCCGGAGACGTACGAGCCGCTGCCGGTCTACAAGCCGCGGGCCACCCGCGCCCAGGCCGAGAAGGCGCTCTCCTTCCTCCTGGAGGCCGAGCGCCCGCTGATCGTCGCCGGCGGCGGCATCATCAACGCCGACGCCACCGACCTCCTCGTCGAGTTCGCCGAGCTGACGAACATCCCGGTCATCTCCACCCTCATGGGCTGGGGCACCATCCCGGACGACCACGAGCTCGCCGCCGGCATGGTCGGCGTCCAGACCGCGCACCGCTACGGCAACGCGACCTTCCTGGAGTCCGACGTCGTCATCGGCATCGGCAACCGCTGGGCCAACCGCCACACCGGCTACAACCTCGACGCCTACACCGCCGGCCGGAAGTTCGTCCACGTCGACATCGAGCCCACCCAGCTCGGCAAGATCTTCGCCCCGGACTACGGCGTCGCCTCCGACGCCAAGGCCGCCCTGGAGCTCTTCGTCGCCATCGCCAAGGAGTGGAAGGCCGAGGGCAAGCTCCCCGACTTCACCGCCTGGGCCGCCTCCGCGCAGGACCGCAAGGCCACCCTCCAGCGCCGCACGCACTTCGACAACGTGCCGATCAAGCCGCAGCGCGTCTACGAGGAGATGAACAAGGCGTTCGGACCGGAGACCCGGTACGTCACCACCATCGGCCTCTCCCAGATCGCCGCCGCGCAGTTCCTGCACGTCTACAAGCCGCGCCACTGGATCAACTGCGGTCAGGCCGGCCCGCTCGGCTGGACCATCCCCGCCGCCATCGGCGCCGCCACCGCCGACCCGGAGACCCCGGTCGTCGCGCTCTCCGGCGACTACGACTTCCAGTTCATGATCGAGGAACTGGCCGTCGCCGCCCAGCACAAGGTCCCCTACGTCCACGTCCTCGTGAACAACGCCTACCTCGGCCTCATCCGGCAGGCGCAGGGCGGCCTCGGCATCAACTTCGAGGTCAACCTGGAGTTCGAGAACATCAACACCCCCGAGATCGGCGTCTACGGCGTCGACCACGTCAAGGTCGCCGAGGGCCTCGGCGTCAAGGCGATCCGCGTCACCGACCCGGAGAAGCTGGGCGAGGCCCTGGAGCAGGCCAAGAAGCTGGCCGTCGAGCACCAGGTCCCGGTCGTCGTCGAGGCGATCCTGGAGCGCATCACCAACATCGCCATGAGCAAGACCGTCGACATGAGCGACGTCACCGAGTTCGAGGACCTGGCCACCGAGCCGGGTCACGCGCCGACCGCGATCAAGCCGCTCGCGGTCTGACCGACCGGATCCGCCCGCGCCCCTCGTCCACGTCACGGGTGCGGGCGGGCCCGCCCGGGGCTCCATCCCCGGGACGACGTGCCTGGCAGGCCCCATCCCGCCGGGCACGTCGCCATGCCCGCCGGCGCGCGCACCGCGCGGCACCTCCCGGACAGGCCCTACGCTGGACACAGGCCGAGGAGAGGACGCCGCCATGCCCGTCGTGACCCGCCTGGTCACCCACGTCGAGCTGGACGAGGACCTCACGACCGACCGGCAGCTCAGCGTGTCGGCCCGGCTGGAGGCCGAACTCTCCGACGGGCGCGCCCTGGTCCTCCTCGACGACCGCGGCTGGAGTGAGAGCGGGCCGCCCGGTATCCGCGACCGGCTCACCCGCGCCTCCGTCGAGGACGACGCCCGGACCGTCGTCGGCCCCGACGAACCCTTCGGCGACCAGACGCGGGAGGAGGCCGCCGCCGCCCACTGGGGCGCCCTCGCCGACCACCTCGCCCGCCGGGGCGTCACCGCCGACGCGGCCGGCCTCGCGGCCCTCCCGCACCACGTCGACCTCGGCGAACGCCTGCGCGCCTGGGCCGGTTTCTAGGCCGTCGCTTCCGGATCCCGCCGGGCTCGCGGCGCAGGCCGTCTCCTCCTGATCCCGCCGGCCCCGGGAAGACCGCTACCGGCCCGCCCGTACGAGCACCGCGCCCGCCTCCGTCCAGTCGTAGAGCACCGACCGGCCCGCCCTCGTCCGGCGCACCAGGCCGGCGTCGTGCAGCACCTTCAGGTGGCGGCCCACCGAGCCGAGGCCCTGCCCGGTCAGGGCCACCAACTGGCTGGTCGACAAAGGGGCTTCGAGGCGCAGCAGCACCCCCGCGCGGGCAGGTCCGAGGAGCGTGCCCAGCGCCTGGGGCACCTCGGGGCCCGACCGGTCGGCGAGAACTCCCGCGCAGGCGTAGACGATCGCGCACCGCTCGACCGTCTCCCCGGGCGCCTCCCACGACACCCAGCCCGCCACCGGCGTCACCGGCACCAGCAGCAGCCGCCCGCCCGTGACCGAACGCGGCGGATAGTCCCGGGGGTTGACCTGGAGCCTGCCGTCGCCGAGCCAGCGCATCCGCCCCGGACACAGCTCGTCGAGCGCCGCCGCCCAGCCGTCCCGCGCGAGCCGCGCGGTCCGGGCCGTCACATCGGCCTCCAGCACCCTCCGCCGCCGCGGCCAGTCCGGCAGCACCGTCTCCCGCCACACCCAGTCGAGCAGCGCCGCCAGCCGCTCCGGCAGATCGCGCGCCGACCGCAGCGGCTCGGGGACCGGACCGCCCACCGACACCGCCAGGTCGGCGAGGGCGGCCTCCGGCGTGGTCGCCCGGACCGCCTCGACCTCCTCCTCGAAGCACCGCTCGCCGTCGCCGTACGGAGTGGGGGTGAGGAAGTCCGCGTTCCAGGTGGGGCTGATCGCGGCCCGGACGAGCAGGGCGTCCAGAGGTTCGGCGGCCAGCCGCGCCCGGTACGCGGGCAGCCGGTCCGCGAGCCACTGCCGCTCGCCCGGATGGCCCGCCCGGCCCGCGTGCAGGGTGTGCAGCGACGCCACGGTCTCGGCGAGCGGCGAGATCACGAACCGCCCGCCCGCGAGCGTGTCCGCCCCCAGCCGCCACCACCCCATGCCCGTACCGTCCCCTCGCCGTCGTACCGATGCCCCCGCGGGCCCGTGTTCCCGCGGGCCCGTGCCCCGCGGGCCGGGGGCTCCCTCGCCGGTGAGCCTGGCCGTCCGGCCCGCCCGCCGCACGGCTTTCGCGGTCCCGCGAAACATTACCGACGCCCGTCCGGGGCTCCCCAGAATGCCCGGCATGCCGCTCTCCGCTCCCGAGGCGCCCGCCGGGCCCCGCTACCGCGACCTGTTCCGCACCCCCGAGTTCACGCCCCTCTTCCTCGCCGGCTCCGCCCAGACCGCCGCCCAGACCGTCGCCGGGCTGGGGCTCGCGACGCTCGTGTTCCGGGCCACCGGCTCCCCGCTGCTGACCGCGCTCGCGATGTTCGGGCCGTCGCTCGCCCAGCTGCTCGGCGCCACCACCCTGCTCTCCGCCGCCGACCGGCTGCCGCCGCGCACCGCGCTCACCGTCGTCGCCGTCGTCTTCGCGGCGGGGACCGCCGTCCAGGCCGTGCCCGGCGTGCCGCTCGGCGCCGCCTTCGGGCTCCTCGCCGTCCTCGGGGTCGTCGGGTCGCTCGGTGGGGGAGTGCGGTACGGGCTCCTCGGCGAGATCCTGCCGCGCGAGCGCTACCTGCTCGGCCGCTCGGTGCTGAACATGGCGGTCGGCGTCTGCCAGATCGCCGGGTTCGCCACCGGCGGCGTCCTCCTCGCCGTGCTCTCCCCGCGCGGCACCCTCCTCGCCGGCGCGGCCCTCTACCTCCTCGCCGGCCTCCTCTGCCGCTTCGGGCTCACCGCCCGCGCGCCCCGCGCCACCGGGCGGGTCTCCGCCGCCACGACCTGGCGGACCAACGCGCTGCTGCTCGCCGACCGGCCCCGCCGTCTGCTCTATCTGGCGCTGTGGGTGCCCAACGGGCTGATCGTCGGCTGCGAGGCCCTCTTCGTGTCCTACGCCCCCGACCGCGCGGGCCTGCTCTTCGCCTGCGCCGCCGTCGGCATGCTCGCCGGCGACACCGTCGTGGGACGGTTCGTGCCGGCCCGGCTGCGCGCACGGCTCGCCGGGCCCCTCCAGGCGCTGCTGGCGGCCCCGTACCTGCTCTTCGCGCTCGGTACGGGGCTGCCCGCGACGGCGGCCGGCGCGGCCGTCGCGGTCTCCGCGGTCGGCTACGGCGCGAGCCTGCTGTACCAGGAGCGGCTGCTCGCGCTCGTCCCCGAGGAGTCGAGCGGGCACGCGCTGGGCCTGCACGGCTCCGGGATGCTCGCCTGCCAGGGGATCGCCGCAGCCCTGGCGGGGGGGCTCGCGCAGCTCACCTCACCGGCGACGGCGATGGCGCTCCTCGCGGTGGGCTCGCTCGCCGTCACCGGCGCCCTCACCGCGGGGCTGTCGAGCGCTGCACGACGGTCTCCTCGCACGGCCCGTCGGCGAACAGCTTGAGCGCCTCCATCTCGTCCTTGTCCACCGTGAGCCCCCAGCGCAGCTTGGTGCCGACCCACTCGCCGACGTAGCGGCAGTAGGCGGCGTTCCCGTCGGGCACCCACGCGGCCGGGTCCTGCCCGGCCTTGGCCTTCTGGCTGCGGGCGGTGACGGCGACCAGGCCGGCGGCGGCGCCCTGGTCGTTGGCGAACGCCGCCCGCCGGGCCGCCGTCCAGCCGGACGCGCCCGAGGCCCACGCCTCCGCCAGGGGGACGAGGTGGTCGACGCGGAGCAGCGTCGGGTCGGTGACGCTCTGGCCGTCGTAGTACGAGGTCCACCGGCCACCGGTCAGCGCGCAGCCGGCGCCGACGGAGGGCGCCTCGACGGCCTCCGCGAGCAGCACCTCTCCGAGGGTGTCGCAGTCGTCGGTGGTGTCGAGGCCCTTGTCCCAGTGCGGGAAGGCCGACTCCTCGTACCCCTGCGGCTCCTCGGTGGCCTCGGTCAGTTCGGCGAGGGCGTCCGGGAAGAGCTGGACGCCGGCGGAGGCGGCGGGGACGGGGGCGGCGAGCGGGGACAGGACGAGGGCGAGCGGGACGAGCCCGCGCATCAGGTTCTTGATCACGTACCGGTGGATAGCGCCGGTCACGGGGCGCGCGGGGGCCGAATCGCGGTGCGCTCCGCCGAGCGGGTGCGGATGTTCACCGCAGAAACGATGCGGTGCCCGGCGTACCGGACGGGTGACGGGACGACGAGAAGAGCGCGGAACCAGGGACCGTAAACCTGGTTCCGCGCTCTCGTCTGGTGACCGCCCGACGGCGCGAGGCTGGCGCGACAGGACGTTCGCACCGCCGGGCGGAGTCTGAGCTCCCCTGTGCGGGGAGGGCGTTGGGACCGCGGTGGCTCCGGCGGACGCTTCGGCCGTCCCTTCCTTCAGGTCTGGAAGGGGGGCCTGGCGTCCTGGCCACCGCACTGGCTCGGAGCCACCGCGGTCCTCACGCTGTCCATGAACACCGGCCACCCCTCATCCGGGCCGGTGTTCCGGACGGCGTACGGCATTGACCTCCCGTCAGATGCCGTACGCGGTCTGGGAATCCGAGACGACTAGTCCTCGCGCAGGGCGCGGACCGCCTCCTCGACGCGCTTGCCGTACTCGGCGTCGGCCGCGGCGAAGTGGGCGAGGTTCTTCTCGATGACGTCCTCGCGGGACACCTGGGAGAGACCGCCGGCGATGTTGGCGATCAGACGGCTCTTCTCCTCCTCCGACATCAGGCGGTAGAGCTCGCCGGCCTGGAAGAAGTCGTCGTCCTTGGTGTGCTGCGGGGCCGCGTGGGTGCCGGTCCAGCCGTGGATCGCGAGCGGCGCGGAGAGCGGCGTCTCGGTCTGGGCGGGGCCCTGGTACGAGTTGGGCTCGTAGTTCTTGTCGTACCGCGAGCCGTTCCGGGTGGCCATGGCGCCGTCCCGGCCGTAGTTCTCGGCGACGGTCGCCTTGGGGGCGTTCACCGCGAGCTGGGTGTGGTTGACGCCGAGGCGGTAGCGGTGGGCGTCCGCGTAGGCGAAGAGACGGCCCTGGAGCATCTTGTCCGGCGACGGGCCGATGCCCGGGACGAAGTTGTTCGGGGAGAACGCGGCCTGCTCGACCTCGGCGAAGACGTTGTCCGGGTTGCGGTCGAGGACCATCCGGCCGACGCGCTGGAGCGGGTAGTCGGCGTGCGGCCACACCTTGGTGAGGTCGAACGGGTTGAAGCGGTACTCCGCGGCCTCGGCGGCCGGCATGACCTGCACGTACAGGGTCCAGGACGGGCTCACGCCGCGCTCGATGGCCTGGAGCAGGTCCGTCTGGTGCGAGTTGGCGTCCTTGCCGACGAGCTCGGCGGCCTGGTCGGCGGAGAGGGAGCGGATGCCCTGGTTCGTCTTGAAGTGGTACTTGACGAAGAAGGCTTCGCCCGCCTCGTTGGTCCACTGGTAGGTGTGGGAGCCGTAGCCGTTCATGTGACGGTACGAGGCCGGGATGCCGCGGTCGCCCATGAGCCAGGTGATCTGGTGGGTGGCCTCGGGGGCGTGGGCCCAGAAGTCCCAGACGTTGTCCGCCTCCTGCTTGCCCGTGAAGGGGTCGCGCTTCTGGGAGTGGATGAAGTCGGGGAACTTGATCGGGTCCTTGATGAAGAACACCGGGGTGTTGTTGCCGACGAGGTCGTAGTTGCCCTCTTCGGTGTAGAACTTCACCGCGAAGCCGCGCGGGTCGCGGACCGCGTCCGCGCCGCCGAGCGAGTCGGCCACGGTGGAGAAGCGGATGAAGAGCTCCGTCCTCCGGCCCACCTCGGAGAGGAAGTCGGCCTTGGTGAAGCCGGTGACGTCGTCGGTCACCTCGAAGTAGCCGTACGCGCCGGAGCCGCGGGCGTGCACCACGCGCTCCGGGATCCGCTCACGGTTGAAGCGCGCGAGCTTCTCCAGCAGGTGCTGGTCCTGGAGGAGGAGGGGGCCACCGACGCCGGCGGTGGCGGAGTTCTGGTTGTCGGCGACGGGGGCGCCGGACTCGGTCGTAAGCACGCGCTTCGACATGGTGGCCTTTCCGTACGGATGCTGCTGACTGCGGTGGAGCGTAAGTTCGCTCGAAACACGGCGTCAACAGTTTGTTGAAAATGACGTGTGGTGTTCCGGTCGGCGGCGGCGCCTGGGCGCGACAGGACAGGTGTCAGCACCGCCGCCGACCGGAAATCTGGGGCCCCGCCGAGACGGGGCGCCGGGTCAGACCTGCGCGCCGGAGAGACGCTCGACGGCGCGGAGCAGGGCCGAGTGGTCCAGGCCGCCGTCACCCTGCGCGCGCAGCGAGGCGACGAGCTGGGCGACCACGGCGCCGACCGGGAGGGCCGCGCCGACGTTGCGGGCGGCGTCGGTCACGATGCCCATGTCCTTGTGGTGCAGGTCGATCCGGAAGCCGGGCTTGAAGTCCCGGTTCAGGAAGTTGTCCTTCTTGCGGGTCAGCACGGTCGAGCCGGCCAGACCGCCGTTGAGGACGTCGAGGGCGGCCTGGAGGTTCACGCCGGACTTCTCCAGGAAGACCACGGCCTCGGCACACGCCTGGATGTTCACGGCGACGATGAGCTGGTTGGCCGCCTTGACCGTCTGGCCGGAGCCGTGCGGGCCGCAGAGCACGATGGTCTTGCCGAGGGCCTCCAGGATCGGGAGGGCCTCGTCGAAGTCGGCCTGCTCGCCGCCGACCATGATGGAGAGCACGGCCTCGATGGCGCCGGCCTCGCCGCCGGAGACGGGGGCGTCGATGACGCGGATGCCCTTCTCCTTGGCGTTCTTCGCCAGGTCCACGGAGGTCTGCGGGGTGATCGAGGACATGTCCACGATCAGCGCGCCCTGCCTGGCGTTCTCCAGGATGCCCTCGGGGCCGTAGGAGATGGCCTCGACCTGCGGGGAGGCCGGCACCATCGTGATGATGACGTCGGCGTCCTTCACGGCCTCGGCGATCGAGGAGGCGGCGCTGCCGCCGGCCTTCGCGAGCCGGTCCAGCTTGTCCTGCTCCAGCGTGAAGCCGGTGACCGAGTAGCCGGCCTTGAGGAGGTTCTCGGACATGGGGGAGCCCATGATGCCGAGACCGATCCACGCGATCTTGGGGAGATTGCTCATGGTGAGGGTGCCTCTCAAAACAAGGTGGTACGGGGAGGTGGCCTGCGTCAGCGGGCCGGGCGGGCCTCTGCGGGCAGCCACTCGAAGGAGGCGGCGGCGTCGGGGGCCTTGTACTCCAGGCCGACCCAGCCGTCGTAACCGGCCTTCGTCAGCTGGTCGAGCAGCTCGGCGAGGGGGAGCTCGCCGGTGCCCGGGGCGCCGCGGCCCGGCATGTCGGCGATCTGGACGTGACCGGTCCTGTCCGCGTAGTCCGCGATGACCTGGGAGACGTCCTCGCCGTTCATGGCCAGGTGGTAGATGTCGAGGAGGAACTTGGCGTTGCCGAGCCCGGTGGCCTCGTTCACCTTGTCGACGACCTCGATCGCGGAGGGGGCGCTCACCAGCGGGTAGAGCGGCGACTCCGGCTTGTTGAGGGTCTCGATCAGCAGGATCGCGCCGACGCGGTCGGCGGCGCGGGCCGCCAGGACCAGGTTCTCCAGGGCGAGGGCGTCCTGGACCTCCGGGTCGACGCCCTCGGCGCGGTTGCCGTAGAGCGCGTTGAGCGCCTTGCAGCCGACCGAGGCGGCGAAGTCCGCGGCGATGTCGATGTTGGCCCGGAAGCGGTCGGACTCCTCGCCCGGGACCGAGACCGCGCCGCGGTCCGGGCCGGGGAGCTGTCCGGCGTAGAAGTTCAGGCCCACCAGCTGGGTGCCGGCGTCCTCAAGGGCCTTCTTGAGGGCGTCGAGCTCGCTCTGCTCGGGGGTGGCGGTGTCGATCCAGGGCCACCACAGCTCGACCGCGGTGAAGCCGGCCGCGGCGGCGGCCGCGGGGCGCTCCAGGAGCGGGAGTTCCGTGAAGAGGATCGACAGGTTCACATCGAAGCGCTGGTCCGTGTATCCCATGAGGGGCGGCGCTCCTTCCGTATTGCGGAAGTCGTTTTCTGTCTGACGGAATGTTGCAAGTCCGTGGCGGTGCTTGTCAAGGGCCGTCGCCGACTCCGGGGCTCCCCAGCTGCCCGAACGGCCCGTAGCGTGGGGGCATGGTGCGTTTGAGAGTGGAGTTCACGACCGAGCCGTTCGACCTCGACGAGGCGCCGGCGCACGCGGTCGTGGCCCGAGAGGTCATCCAGTCGGCCGAACTGGACGCCGTCGATGTCGGCCCCTTCGGCAACACGGCGGAAGGCGGCGCCGACGCCGTCCTCACCGCCGTCGACGAGCTGCTGCGCAAGGCGCTCGACGCCGGAGCCACCCGGGTCTCGCTCCAGGTCAACGTGATCGGCGAGGGCGGGGAGGACCAGAAGTGAGCGAGCACCCCTTGGCGGCGGCGGTGAAGCCGCTGGTGGACGCGATGGGCGCGGAAGTGCTGGAGCCGGCCCAGGCCGCGGCCGACGACGTCGTCCTCTCCTGGGAGGGCGAGGACGTCCTCGCCGTCCGGCTGCCGCAGCTCTCGGACTCCCTGGACCACATCCTCGCGGCGATGGAACGGCGGCACGGGGTGCCGCTGTCGGAGCTCGACCGCAAGACCAAGCAGGAGGTCGTCCGCGTCCTGGAGGCCCGCGGCGCCTTCTCGGTGCGGCATGGCGTGGAGACGGTGGCGGGTGCACTGGGTGTCAGCCGCTTCACCGTCTACAACTACCTGAACCGGGAGACCGCCCTGAACAGGGAAAAGGGCGCCGGGAACGCCTAGTTGATCAAGAATGACCACAAGCCGTCGTCCGCATGTCGGGACGACGGCTTTTGTGTCACCGAGTTTTCAACAAAGTGTTGACGTCGTGTTGCCGAGGGCGTTAGCTATCCGCAGCCCGTCCGACGCACAGCGAAAAACAGCCACGGAGGCTTCCCGTGACTTCAGGTACGACACCGGGCCTCACCCGGTTCAACACCTCGGCGGACAGCGAGGCTCTCGCCGCGCTCCACGAGGTGTGCTCCAGTTCGGCGTGGGGGAGCGAGCTCCTCGCCCAGCGCCCGTACTCCACCGCCGAAGCCCTCTTCTTCGCCAGTGACGCCGCCATGGCCGAGCTGACCGCGGAGGACCTGGCCGAGGCGATGGCGGGCCACCCGCCGATCGGTCGTCCGAAGGAAGGGGATGCCACCTCCACCCGCGAACAGAGCGGGATGGCCGGCTCCTCCGCCGAGCTCAAGGCCGAGATGCTCGAACTGAACCTGGCCTACCAGGAACGTTTCGGCCATGTCTTCCTCATCTGCGCCACCGGCAGGACCGGCGAGCAGATGCGCGACGCGGTCAAGGACCGGATCGGCAACTCGCCCGAGCAGGAGCGCGAGATCGTCCGCGCCGAACTGGGCAAGATCAACCGCATCCGGCTCACCCGTCTCGTAGAGGAAGAGAGCGCCGCATGAGCACCGACACCACGGCCTCGGTGTCCACCCACATCCTGGACACCAGCATCGGACGCCCCGCGGAGGGCGTGGCGATCACCCTCGCCGCCCGCGCCGGCTCCGACGCCGCCTGGGTCGCGCTCGGCGGCTCGGCCACCGACGCCGACGGACGGTGCAAGGACCTGCCGGCCCTGCCGGTCGGCACCACCCACGTACGCCTCGACTTCGAGACCGAGGCGTACTTCCTGAGCAAGCAGAACCAGCAAGCCGAGGCGCAGCAGGACGCCCCCGCGAATCGGGACAGCGGTCCGGCCGGTGCTTTCTTCCCGGAGGTGGCGATCACGTTCGCCGTCACGCCGGGCGAGCACTACCACGTACCGCTGCTGCTCAACCCGTTCGGCTACTCCGTTTACCGAGGGAGCTAGCAGACATGCCCACGATTCTCGGCCAGAACCAGTACGGCAAAGCAGAGAACCGCGTCGTCAAGATCACGCGGGACGGCGCCACCCACCACATCAAGGACCTGAACGTCTCCGTCGCCCTCTCCGGCGACCTCAGCGACGTCCACCTCACCGGCTCCAACGCCCACTGCCTCCCCACCGACACGACGAAGAACACCGTCTTCGCGTTCGCCAAGGAGTACGGCATCGAGTCCGCCGAGCAGTTCGGCATCCACCTCGCCCGCCACTTCGTGACGAGCCAGGAGCCGATCAAGCGGGCCCGGATCCGGATCGAGGAGTACGCCTGGGAGCGCATCGCCTCCTCCGACGCCAACTCCAAGTTCATCGGCGCCGACGAGGTCAACCACTCCTTCGCCCGCAAGGGCCAGGAGACCCGGGTCACCCAGATCACCTACGACGGCGCGAAGTGGGAGGTCATCTCCGGCCTCAAGGACCTCGTCGTCATGAACTCCACCAACTCGGAGTTCTGGGGCTACATCAAGGACCAGTACACCACCCTCCAGGAGGCGTACGACCGCATCCTGGCCACCCAGGTGTCCGGCCGCTGGCGGTTCAACTGGACCGACGACGACCAGCGCATGCCCAACTGGGAGCGGTCCTACGAGCAGACCAAGAAGCACATGCTCGAAGCCTTCTCGGAGACCTACTCGTACTCCCTCCAGCAGACGCTGTACCAGATGGCCACGCGGATCATCAACCACCGCGCGGAGATCGACGAGGTGCGCTTCTCGCTCCCCAACAAGCACCACTTCCTGGTCGACCTCGAGCCCTTCGGGCTGAAGAACGACAACGAGGTCTACTACGCCGCGGACCGCATGTACGGCCTCATCGAGGCCACGGTCCTGCGTGACGGCGCCGAGGCGCTGATCCCGGTCGACATGACCAATCTCTGAGCGGCACCACATCTCTGAGCGGCACTGAGTGATCCGGTCCCCGCCCGCCCGCAGTCGGGCGGGGACCGGCACCAGACCGGAGGGAACCCAGCATGGCACTGCCCGCAAAGGGGCCGGCGTCCGCCGAAGGCCCGTGTTCCACCCCGTCGTCCACCGCGGCCCCGTCCCAGGCCGCCTGCCATCCGGTGGACGAGAAGCTCCCCGCCTCGCGGCTCGTCCCCGCGGCACTCCAGCACATCGCCGCCATGTACGCCGGCGTCGTCACCCCTCCGCTCATCATCGGCCAGGCCGTCGGCCTGGACGCGGCCGGGATGACCCGGCTCATCGCCGCCGGCCTCCTGATCGCCGGCTGCGCCACGATCCTCCAGACCCTCGGCGTCCGGAAGTTCGCCGGCAACCGGCTCCCGTTCGTCAACGCGGCCTCCTCCGCGGGCATCGCCCCCATGCTGGCCATCGCCGAGACCAGCGCCCCCGGACACCAGCTCCCCGCCATCTACGGCGCGGTCATGGTCGCCGGCGTCTTCTGCCTCGCCGTCGGCCCCTTCTTCGGCCGGCTGCTGCGCTTCTTCCCGCCGCTCGTCACCGGCGTCGTCATCACCCTGATCGGCGTCACCCTGATGCCGGTGCCCGTCAGCTGGGCCCAGGGCGGCGACAGGACGGCCGCCGACTTCGGCGCCATGAAGTACCTCGCGCTCGCCGGGTTCACCCTCGTCGTCGTGCTGATCTTCCAGCGCTTCGGCCGCGGCTTCGTCAAGCAGATCGCCCTGCTCCTCGGCCTGCTCATCGGCACCCTCGCCGCGATCCCGTTCGGGATGGCCGACTTCAGCGCCCTGCGCGAGGCGCCCGTCGCGGCCCTGCCCACCCCCTTCGCCTTCGGCGCCCCCGAGTTCCAGCCCGCCGCGATCCTCTCCCTGTGCATCGTGATGCTGGTCCTCATGACCGAGTCCAGCGCCGGCATGCTCGCCCTCGGCGAGATCTGCGAGCGGCCCAGCGACGGGAGGACGATCACCCGGGGCCTGCGCACCGACGGCATCGCCACCCTGCTCGGCCCCGTCTTCGGCGGCTTCCCGACCTCCGCCTTCGCGCAGAACGTCGGCGTCGTCTCGCTCACCCGGGTCCGCTCCCGCTACGTGGTCGCCGTCGCCGGCGGCGCTCTCCTGGTGCTCGGCGCCTTCCCGGTCCTCGGCGCGGTCGTCTCCATGGTCCCGATGCCCGTCCTCGGCGGCGCCGGCATCGTCCTCTTCGGCTCCATCGCGGTCAGCGGCATCCGGACCCTCTCCGAGGCCGGGCTCGACGACAGCTCCAACATCATCCTGGTGGCCGTCGCACTCGGGGCGGGCATCATCCCGCTCGCCGCGCCCACCTTCTACGCCGGCTTCCCCGCCTGGGCGCAGACCGTGCTCGGCTCCGGCATCAGCGCCGGCGCGCTCGTCGCCGTCCTGCTGAACCTGTTCTTCCATCATCTCGGCACCCGGAGCCGTCAGACGGCCCCGGCACTCAAATCCTCCTAGGGTCCTGCCGTGCCCACCCCACCCATGAGGAATGAAGGAAGCACCGCCATGGCAGCACCTTCGGCAGCCCAGCGCATCGTCATCGAGAACGCGGCGATCGCCACCGTCGACGCGCACGACACCGAGTACGCCTCCGGCCACCTCGTCGTCGCCGACAACAGGATCGAGTCCCTCGGCGCCGGCAAGGCCCCCGAGAACCTGGAGAACGTGGTCCGGCGGATCGACGCCACCGGTCACCTGATCACGCCGGGCCTGGTCAACACCCACCACCACTTCTACCAGTGGATCACCCGGGGTCTCGCCACCGACCACAACCTCTTCAACTGGCTGGTCGCGCTCTACCCGACCTGGGCCCGCATCGACGAGCAGATGGTGCGCGTCGCCGCCCAGGGTTCGCTGGCCATGATGGCCCGCGGCGGTGTCACCACCGCCATGGACCACCACTACGTCTTCCCGCAGGGTTCCGGCGACCTCTCCGGCGCCATCATCGGCGCCGCCTCCGAGATGGGCGTCCGCTTCACCCTGGCCCGCGGCTCCATGGACCGCAGCGAGAAGGACGGCGGCCTGCCGCCGGACTTCGCCGTCGAGACCACCGAGGGCGCGCTCGCCGCGACCGAGGAGACGGTCAAGAAGTTCCACGACGCCTCCTTCGACTCGATGACGCAGGTCGCCGTCGCCCCCTGCTCGCCCTTCTCCATCTCCACCGAGCTGCTCCGCGAGGGCGCCGCCCTCGGCCGCCGCCTCGGTGTGCGCATGCACACCCACGGCTCGGAGACCGTGGAGGAGGAGAAGTTCTGCCACGAGCTCTTCGGCATGGGCCCGACCGACTACTTCGAGTCGACCGGCTTCCTCGGCGAGGACGTGTGGATGGCGCACTGCGTCCACATGAACGACTCCGACATCGCCGCCTTCGCCCGCACGAAGACCGGCGTCGCCCACTGCCCGTCGTCCAACGCGCGCCTCGCCGCCGGCATCGCCCGCGTCCCCGACATGCTGAAGGCCGGCGTCCCGGTCGGCCTCGGCGTCGACGGCACCGCCTCCAACGAGTCCGGCGAGCTCCACACCGAGCTGCGCAACGCGCTGCTCATCAACCGCCTCGGCGCCCACCGCGAGGCCGCGCTCAACGCCCGCCAGGCCCTGCGCCTCGGCACCTACGGAGGCGCGCAGGTCCTGGGCCGCGCCGACAACATCGGCTCCCTGGAGGCGGGCAAGCTCGCCGACTTCGTCCTCTGGAAGATCGACGGCCTCGGCCACTCGTCGATCGCCGACCCGGTCACCGCCATCGTCTTCGGCGCGGCGGCCCCGGTCACCGCCTCCTTCGTCAACGGCAAGCAGATCGTCGAGAACAACCGCCTGCTCACCGTCGACGAGGACACCATCGCGCGCGACGCGCGCACGGAGGCCCAGCGCCTGGCCCGCATCGCGGCCCAGGGCTGACCCTCCCCCCGGAGTCCGGTCGGGGGGGACGGCCCCCGACCGGTCGCCGCGGACCCGAACGGGACCCGCGGCAGCCCGACCGGAGGGCGCCGTACGCAGAAGTCGTACGGCGCCCCCCGGGACGGTGACCCGTGCCCGCACCCCCACACCGGGCACCCCGTCGCCAGCGCCGCACCCCTTCCTCCGGCGCGTCGCACCACCCCGCACCGAGCCGCACCTCCTGCACTTCGCACCGCATCGCACCACCTCCCAGACACCCGCGTCACCGCCGACGTGTAACCGACCGGAGGAACCGCCGTGGCCGACGAGCCCCAGGTTCGCAATGCACAAGACGCAGGCACCGCCCCGGAAGACCGGACCAAGCATCCGGTCGACGAGACCCTGCCCCCACTGAAGATGTTCACCAGCGGCCTCCAGCACGTGGCCGCCATGTACGCGGGCGTGGTGGCCCCGCCGCTGATCGTCGGAGCGGCCGTCGGCCTCTCCGGGACCGAACTCACCTTCCTCACCGGCGCCAGCCTCTTCACGGCCGGCCTCGCCACCTTCCTCCAGACGCTCGGCGTCTGGAAGATCGGCGCCAAGCTCCCCTTCGTCAACGGCGTCACCTTCGCCGGCGTCGCCCCGATGCTCGCCATCGTCGACACGACGGAGGACAAGGCCGACGCGCTGCCGGTCATCTTCGGAGCGATCATCGTCGCCGGACTCCTCGGCTTCCTGGCCGCGCCCTGGTTCTCCCGGCTGGTGCGGTTCTTCCCGCCGGTGGTCACCGGCACCGTCATCACCCTCATCGGCGTCTCGCTGCTGCCGGTCGCCTTCGGCTGGGCCCAGGGGCCCAACCCCGCGGCGGAGGACTACGGTTCGGGCAAGTTCCTCGCCCTGGCCGCGATCACGCTCGCGGTGGTCCTGCTGCTCCGCCGCTTCACCCGCGGCTTCCTGAAGCAGATCGCCGTCCTCGTCGGCCTGGTCCTCGGCACCCTGATCGCCATACCCTTCGGCGTCACCGACTTCACCCCGGTGACCGAGGCGGACCTCGTCGGCTTCCCGAGCCCCTTCCACTTCGGCGCCCCGCAGTTCGCCCTCGCCGCGATCATCTCCATGTGCGTCGTCATGCTGGTCTCGATGACCGAGTCCACCGCCGACATGCTGGCGCTCGGCGAGATCGTCGAGCGGCCCGCCGACGAGAAGACCATCGCGGCCGGCCTGCGCGCCGACACCCTCGGCTCGGCGATCAGCCCGTTCTTCAACGGCTTCATGTGCAGCGCCTTCGCCCAGAACGTCGGCCTGGTCGCCATGACCCGGATCCGCAGCCGCTTCGTCGTCGCCTGCGGCGGCGGCATCCTGGTCCTGATGGGCCTCTCGCCGGTCATGGCCTCGCTGATCTCGGTGGTGCCCCGTCCGGTCCTCGGCGGCGCGGGCGTCGTCCTCTTCGGCTCGGTCGCGGCCAGCGGCATCCAGACCCTGGTGAAGGCCGGCCTGGAGAAGGACAACAACGTCCTCATCGTGGCGGTCTCGCTGGCGGTCGGCATCATCCCGATCACCAAGCCGGACTTCTACCACGCCTTCCCGGAGACCGCGCAGATCATCCTGGACTCCGGCATCTCCACCGGCTGCGTCGCGGCCGTCCTGCTCAACGTGGTCTTCAACCACTTCGGCGGACGCCGGGACGACGACGAGGTGACGGCCCCGATGGAGCCGGGCGAGGACATCTCCGGCACCCGCGGCGCCAAGACGGCCCACGCCCACTAGAGCGCGCCACACCCGCCACACCTGCCACACCCGCCCCACCTGTCCCGCCCGCCCCGGACCCCGCGCACACCGCGGGGCCCGGGGCGGCGGCGTGCCCGGCGGCCTCACGCCGACTCCAGGGCGATCCGCCGGGCGCACTCCCCGGCCAGCGCCGGGTACACGGCGGCGATCGCCTCGTACAGCCTGCGCCGCAGCAGCCGCTCGGCCTCCCGGCGGCCGGTGTCGCCGTAGAGCCCGTCCAGCAGCGTCTCGTACCGGGCGAGGGCCTGCCGCAGATAGCCCACCTGCCACCGGACGAGCGAGCCGGCCGGTGCCGGGCCGCCCCGCCCGGGCCGGCCGCGGGCGGCCAGCAGGTGCCGGTGGCGGACGGCCCGCCGCTCCAGCTCGGCCGCCGGAAGGCGCGGCACCTCGATCGGCTCGGCCCGGATCGCCGCGAGCACGGCGGACCTCCGGGTCCCGGCGAGCACGCCGAGGGTCGCGCTCCGGCGGACCTCGGCGAGGGCCGCGGAGGCCGCCGCGAACTCCGGCGTCCGCTCCACCGCCTCCACCCGCGCCAGCAGGTACAGCCGCACCGGCGCCGGCGCGTACCGGCGCGGGTCGCGCCCCTGCACGTCCGGCAGCCCGAGCAGCTCCCGCACCATCGCGTCGGTCCAGCCGCGCCGCCGCACCCCGGCCGGCGACACGTACAGCGAACGGTCCGTCATGATCCCCCCAAGAATCGGCTACGGAGAGTAACGGTTCCAGTGAAGCGCGCCCCACTGACAACGCCCTCTTGCGAATCCCTCCCTCCGCATGCGATATAGGTCTGGACCTTTCCGACGGACGGAGGCCGGCCCGTGCAACGCCCGCTCGCCGCAAGCCTGTTGACCGCGCTCGCCCTCGGCGCCTGCTCATGCGCGGGCCCCCCGCCGAAGGACACCACGCCGCCCGCGGCCCCCACCGGCCTCACCGCCACCTCCGGCAGCGCCACCACCGTCCACGTCATGTGGCAGGCGGCCGCCGACGACCGCGCCGTCACCGCCTACCAGGTCCTCCAGGACGGCCGCCCGGTCAAGGAACTCCCCGGCACCACCCTCATGACCGACGTCACCGGCCTCGCCCCCGGCACCCGCCACACCTTCGCCGTCATCGCCCGCGACGCCGCCGGCAACACCTCGCCCGCCACCCCCGCCGTCCCCGCCACCACCCTCCGCGCCACCGCCGAGGACCGCGAACCCCCCACCGCCCCCCGCACCCTGCGCGCCACCCCCGACGGCACCGACGCCGCCGTCCTCACCTGGGCCCCCTCCCGCGACGACACCCGCGTCACCGCCTACGACGTCCACCAGGCCGGCGTCCGCATCCACACCGCCCCCGGCACCGCCACCACGGCCCGCGTCACCGGCCTGCGCCCCGGCACCGCCTACTCCTTCACCCTCCGCGCCCGCGACGCCGCCGAGAACTCCTCCCCGGACAGCCCGCCCGCCGACCTCACCACCGCCCCCGCCCCCGGCGCGCCCGCCAACACCTCCCCGCGCGCCCTCGCCGCCACCTCCGCGCGCGGCGAGATCACCCTCACCTGGACCCCGCCGGAGACCGGATCCCCCGTCACCCACCACGAACTCCACATCGACGGCCGCTTCGCCACCACCGTCGTCTGGGGCACCGCCCCGCCCCCGGGCCGCGCCGCCTACACCTTCCCGGCCCAGGCGGCACCCGGCACCACCCTCACCCTCACCCTCCGCGCCCGCCTCCCCGACGGCACCTGGGGCGACTTCTCCGCCCCGCGCACCGTCGTCGTCCGCTGAGCCCGCCGGGGGTGTCCCTCAAGCCGTTCCCGGCACCCCCGAACTACCCTGGAACCGTGGCCGAGACCGTTCTCACCAATACCGGGCTGGACCAGTTCCTGGCGCTCCTCGACGGCAGGCCGGAGCACCGCGACCCCGCCTTCGCACGGGCCGCCGACGCCGTGCTCGGGCTGCTCGCGCTGCGCGGCGCCGACCGCGCCAGCGGGCTGCCCGAGCCCGCCCCCGAACTGGTGCGCCAGCTGCTCGTGGAGGACCTGCCGGCCTTCGTCTACGCCCCGCCCGGCGACCTCGCGGCCTATCCGGCCGTCGTCGGCGTCCTCGCCGAACGCTTCGACGGCGAGCTGCGGCAGCGCGTCGCGGCCGTCGTCGGCGAGGCCGTACCCGACTTCGAGCGGGCCATGAACGACCCCGGCAACCTGACCTGGCACCGCTGGTACGCCTCCCTGCTGCGGACCGTCGGGACCGACCTCGCGGACGCCGACGACGTGCGGCGCCGGATCGGCGCCCTCGACGGGGCACCGCTGCCCGACGGGGTGCTCCGCGCCGACCTCATGGGGCGGACCGCGCTCGCCGACACCGTGCTCGCCGAGGCCGTCGCCCGCGCCTACGTCCGCGACGCCGAGCGGCCGCCCGCCGCCGGACCGGTCCTCACCGACCACGCGGTCGCCGCCGGCGTCGGCCGGGTCGCCGCCGCGCTCCTCGACCGCTGGACCGCCGCCGGCCTCGCCGACCAGCTCACCGGCGCCTACGCCCGCTTCGCGCCCGGCCCCGACGACTTCCCCCACCTCGTCCTCGCCGACGCCCTCCTCGACGAGCACATGGACTACTACGGCGACCCCTCGATCCCCGTCCCGCCGCCCGCCGCGCTGGACGGGGCCGCCGAGGCCGAACGGCACGCGGACGCCCTGCTCACCGCCGTCGAGGAACTCGCCGAGGAGGAGTACGAGCCCTACGGCGGCGAGGCCCCGCACCTGCTGTACGCGCTCTACCAGCGCGGCTGCGCCGCCGACTCGGTCGCCCGCCGCGCCGCCGAGTACGAGGACTGGACCGTCGACCCGGCCCTGGAGGACGTCCCGGTGACCGTCCCGGAGGGCGTCACCGGCCCGTACGCCACCCCGCCCGTCCCCGAACTCGTCCGGCTGCTCGGCTCCGCCGGGATCGGCGAGGACGACCGGGCCCGCCTGGAGGGACCGGCCCGCGAACTCGCCGTCGTCGCCGACCGGCTCGCCGCCACCGGCCTCGTCCTCCGTTCGGGCGACGCCTTCGGGCTGACCCCGCGCGGCGCCGCCACCGTCCGCTACCTCCTCCGGGTGCGCCGGATCGCCGCCCCCACCGCCACCGAGGCCGCCGCCTGGCCCGCGCGGCGGCTGGTGGCCGCCGCCGCCCAGTGGCCCCACGCGCCCGCCGCGCGCGTGCTCGAAGACTGGCTGCACGCGCGCGGGGACACCGCCGAAGCCTGGTCGGAGCTGCTGGCCGCGCTCGGCTCCGTCCACGCCCACACCTCCGAAGGGGCCGACGTACGGGCCCTGTTCGGGCTCCTCGACACGGCGGCCGCCCCGCCCGGCGCCCTGCGCGGGGCGCTGCGCGACCCGGTGATCGGCGCCCGCGCCCTGGACGCGCTCCGGAACCGGGGCGAGGAGGCCGACGCGATCCAGGTGCCGGTGTCGGCCCGCGCCCTGAGCGTCCTCGACGGGCTGCCCGGCAAGAAGGGACCCCTCGAGTCCCGGCGGGCCGCCTTCGACGCGGCCGCCGCCGACTGGCCGGGCGGCTCGGCCGCCCTGGTCCGGGCGATGGCCGAGGCCGACCGGCACGGGGCCGAACGGGTCCTCGGCCCGCTCGGCGTCAGCCTGCCGTGAGGTACATCCCCGAGGGCCCCGCGCCGGCCGTGTTCCGGCAGGCGCGGTGGCCCGACGGGACGGCGTGGATCAGCGCCAGGCAGCGCCCGAGGGCCTGCTGACCGTACGCGTTCGGGTGCATCGACTCCTGGACGAGGCCCTGGGTGCTCCGGCTGTCGATCCACCGCGCCCATTCGCTCGCCGCGCCCGACGGCGGCAGCGCGGCCGTGGCCTGGCGGCTCGCCTTCGCGCACACCTCACGGCCCTGGAGCGCGTCCCGGAGGTCCAGGAACTGCGCGCCCTTCGCCACCGCCACCTGCCGCAGCCGGTTCGCGAGCTGCGGGACGAGGGAGTCCCGCGCCCAGTCGGCGTCCTTGTTCCAGAAGGGGCAGCCGCCGGTGTTGGTCCGGGACCAGCCGCTCTCGGAGTAGCGGTTCTCGGCGGCGCGCGGGATCGGGGAGGGGTAGGACTGGAGCACGATCCGGTAGTCGGAGGCGCCGTAGCCCGCGCCGGCCATGACGGCCCGGATCTCGTCGACGGCCTTGCCGACGGCGGCCATGGCGGTGTCGATCCGGGCGTCCACCTCGGCCTGCTGGTCGTCGTGGCAGTACGAGTACCAGACGATGTAGTCGGTGGCGCAGGCCGTGATGACGTCGGCGAAGCCGAGGTCGTTGCCGCCGACGGAGAGGGCGATCAGCTCCACGTCGTGCGAGGCGGCGACCGCCGCCAGCTGGTCGGCCTGCGGGGACTCGCCCTTGTAGGACGTACCGCCCTGGGAGGCGCGGAAGACGTTCTGCGTGGTGGCACCGGAGCAGGCGAGGTTGACGAGGGCGGCGGCGACCGGGCCCGCGCTGCGCACCTCGGAGGTGTCGGAGCGGTGGCAGCCGCCGGCGGTGGGGCCGTACACCCGTGAGGGGTCGTAGCCGCTGCCCGTCCAGGCGCGGTCGGTGCCGTCGCGGCTGCCGGAGTTCGTCAGGCCGTTGCCGAGCCAGCGGCCGGCCTCTCCGGAGATGTAGCTGTCGCCCATGGCGACGACGGCGGTCGGTCCGGTGCCGGGGGCGGCCTGGGCGGGCGGAGCGGCGACGGAGGCCAGTCCGGCGGCGGTACACAGTGCCAGGAGAGCGCGCAGCGCGCGGTGGGGGGTCGAGGGCATGGCTGTGCTCCTGCGGGACGCAGTGATGTGGGGGACAGCCGCCGGCCGGTGGCATGGCGGAATCTCGCACGGCGCGTCTTATTACCGCTAGGTAGCTGCGTATCTCGGTTGCGTCACGTCGCCTGTGACGCGTCAGGGCCCGGACCCCGGATCTGTGCGTTTCCCGGGGGCCGGGCCCTGACGTGGTGGTGCGGGAGGTCAGCCGACGAGCTGCTCGTACGCGGGGAGGGTGAGGAAGTCCGCGTAGTCCGCGTCGAGGGAGACGTGGAGGAGGAGGTCGTGGGCCTGCTGCCACTTGCCGGCCGCGAAGGCGTCCTCGCCGATCTCGGCGCGGATGGCGGCGAGCTCCTCGGCGGCGACCTTGCGGGCCAGCTCGGGGGTGGCGGTCTCGCCGTTCTCGAAGACGACGCCCGCGTTGATCCACTGCCAGATCTGGGAGCGGGAGATCTCGGCGGTGGCCGCGTCCTCCATCAGGTTGAAGATGGCGACGGCGCCGAGGCCGCGGAGCCACGCCTCGATGTAGCGGATGCCGACCTGGGCGGCGTTGCGCAGCCCGTCGTAGGTGGGCCTGGCGTCGAGCGAGTCGATGGCGATGAGGTCGCCGGGCGCCACGGAGACGTCCTCGCGCAGGCGGTCCTTCTGGTTCGGCCGGTCGCCGAGGACGGCGTCGAAGGATGCCATGGCGATCGGGACCAGGTCGGGGTGGGCGACCCAGGAGCCGTCGAAGCCGTCGCCGGCCTCGCGGTCCTTGTCGGCCTTGACCTTCTCGAAGGCGACCTTGTTGACCTCGGCGTCCTTGCGGGACGGGATGAAGGCCGCCATGCCGCCGATCGCGTGCGCGCCGCGCTTGTGGCAGGTGCGGACGAGGAGTTCGGTGTACGCGCGCATGAACGGGGCCGTCATCGTGACCGCGTTGCGGTCCGGGAGGACGAACTTCTGCCCGCCGTCACGGAAGTTCTTGACGATGGAGAAGAGGTAGTCCCAGCGGCCGGCGTTGAGGCCGGCGGCGTGGTCGCGGAGCTCGTAGAGGATCTCCTCCATCTCGTACGCGGCCGTGATCGTCTCGATGAGGACGGTGGCGCGGACGGCGCCCTGCGGGATGCCGACGTAGTCCTGGGCGAAGACGAAGATGTCGTTCCAGAGGCGGGCCTCCAGGTGCGACTCGGTCTTCGGCAGGTAGAAGTACGGGCCCTTGCCGAGGTCGATCAGGCGCTGCGCGTTGTGGAAGAAGTACAGGCCGAAGTCGACGAGCGCGCCGGGCACCGCGCGTCCCTCGAAGGCGAGGTGACGCTCCTCCAGGTGCCAGCCGCGGGGGCGCATGACGACCGTCGCCAGCTCGTCGGCGGGCTTGAGGGCGTACGACTTGCCGGTGCGGGCGTCGGTGAAGTCGATGTTCCGGGTGTAGGCGTCGATCAGGTTGACCTGGCCGAGGACGACGTTCTCCCAGGTGGGGGCCGAGGCGTCCTCGAAGTCCGCGAGCCACACCTTCGCGCCGGAGTTGAGCGCGTTGATGGTCATCTTGCGGTCGGTCGGGCCGGTGATCTCGACGCGGCGGTCGGTCAGGGCCGCCGGGGCCGGCGCGACCTTCCAGGAGTCGTCGGCGCGGATCGCGGCGGTCTCCGGCAGGAAGTCGAGGGTCGAGGTGCGGGCGATCTCGGCGCGGCGCTCGGCGCGGCGGGCGAGGAGCTCGTCCCGGCGCGGGGTGAACCGGCGGTGGAGCTCGGCGACGAAGGCGAGGGCCGCCTCCGTCAGCACCTCCTCCTGGCGCGGCAGGGGCTCGGCGTCGACGACGACCAGGGGGGACGGCGCTGGTGCGGACATGACCTGTCACTTCCTTCAGCGGACTACACGTGCGGTACCTGGCGGCCGCCGGGCGTCACGGACGGCACGGAGTGCCGCGGGTGCCGAGATACGGCCGCGAGCGCCGTCGCAAGGGCTCAGGCGCTTCTATGCAGTGGATATTAGTTTCCTCATGGTGGAAGTTCAATCGTTTGTTGATGTCGAGATTCTTCGGGTCGACAGAACGTGGCTCCGGGTGCCAGCGCCTTCACTCCAGGTGCCCGCACCCGGACCGTCTCACCCCTCCAGCCGGTACAGATCCGCCTCCGTGTCGATGTCGAAGGGCTCGGCCACGTCCGAACACTCCACCAGCGCGATCGCCTCACGGTGCGCCGCCAGGTAGTCCCGCGCCCCCCGGTCGCCCTCCGCGCCCGCCGCGATCCCCGCCCACCGGTCCGCGCCGAACAGCACCGGATGCCCCCGCCTCCCGTCGTACGAGGCCGCCGCCAGCGCGTCCCGCGCCCCGTACGCCCCCCGCACCCGGGCCACCGCGGCCGCCCCGATCCCCGGCTGGTCCACCAGCGAGACCAGGGCCGCGTCCACCCCGCGCGGATCCGCCGCCAGCGAGGCCAGCCCCACCCGCAGCGACGAGCCCATCCCGTCCGCCCACCCCGGGTTCTCCACCACCACGCACCCCGGCAGCTCCGCCCGCTCCCGCACGAGCTCCGCCGACGCGCCCAGCACCACGTGCACCACCGCGCAGCCGCCCTCGCGCAGCACCCGCACCGCGTGCTCGACCAGCGGACGGCCCCGGTACGGCAGCAGGGCCTTCGGGCGCCCGCCGAGCCGGCGGCCGCCGCCGGCGGCGAGCAGCACCCCGGCCACCAGGGGCGTCGCGGGTGTCACGGGATGCGGAGGAGTCAGAGGAGTCATGGAGAACTGCTTACCGCATGACACGGAATGACACGGTCGCATGAATGCGCGGCACGGCCTCTTCCCCGCCGGGCGGCCGGGGAGTTAACTGACCCGCGACTCCGGGCGCCCGACCACCGCCCGGGTGCGTCAGGGACGGACGTCTCGGAGCGGGGGACCGTGTTGCGGAGCGTGGGGCAGAGGCGAGTGACCGGCGAGACAGTGGACCCGAGGGTGGCAGGACTGCGGTCCGCCGTGGCCCGCCTCCGGCGCGAACTCGCCGGACACCGGGTGGAGTTCGCCGACCGGGAGATCGCCGAGGACGAACTGGCGGCGCTCGACGCGATGGCGGTCAGCGGCGCCCCCGAGGTGTGGCGGCTGCGCCGCAGCCTGCTCCTCGTGGCAGGCTCGCTCGGCTCCGTCAGCGTCCTCACCGACGCCCTGGCCGCCGTCCGCCACGCCGTGGAGCTCTTCGGCCCGCCCGGTCCGCCGCAGCCGCCCGCGTAGGGCCCGCCCGGTCCGGCCCGGCGTACCCGCTACCGCCGGATCAGCCGTCGCTCACGGGCCGCCGCCACCGCCGCCGTCCGGGAGTCCACGCCCAGCTTGGCGAAGACGTGCACCAGGTGGGACTTGACCGTGGCCTGGCTCAGGAAGAGGACCTTGCTGATCTGCTGGTTCGACAGGCCCTCGCCGACCAGCTGGAGCACCTCCAGCTCCCGCTTGGTCAGCGCCTCCGCCGGGGTCCGCATCCGGTCCATCAGCCGGTGCGCCACCGCCGGCGCGAGCGCCGACTGGCCGGCCGCCGCCGTCCGCACCGCCGCCGCCAGCTCCTCCGGCGGCGCGTCCTTCAGCAGATAGCCCGAGGCGCCGGCCTCCACCGCCGCCAGGATGTCCGCGTCGGTGTCGTACGTCGTCAGCACCAGCACCCGCGGCCCGCCCGGCACGGCGGTGATCGCCGCCGTCGCCTCCGAACCGTGCATCCCCGCGCCGAACTGGAGGTCCATCAGCACCACGTCCACGCCCCCGGCCGCCGCCAGCTCCACCGCGCGCTCCGCCGTCGCCGCCTCGCCGACCACGGTGAAGCCGGGCTCGGTGTCCAGGACCGCGCGCAGCCCCGCCCGTACCACCGGGTGGTCGTCGGCGAGCAGCAGCCGGACCGGCGCGGGAGCCGTCACAGGGCACCTCCCGAGGGCAGCGGGAGGGTGACCGCCACGGCCGTGCCCTGCCCGGGCGCCGACTCGACGGTGAACGTGCCGCCCAGCGACTCGGCCCGCGACCGCATCGCCGGCAGCCCGAAACCACTGCCGTCGGCCGAGGCCCGCACCCGCTCCGGCTCGAAGCCCTTGCCGTCGTCCACCACGTCCAGCGCCACCGCGTCCTCCATGAACGACAGGGTGATCTCCGCCCGCTCCGCCCCCGCGTGCCGCACCGTGTTCCCGAGCGCCGACTGCGCGATCCGCAGCAGCGCCACCTCGTACGGGGTCGGCAGCTCCACCGGCGTCCCGCTCACCGAGAACCGGGCCCGCGGCCCCGCGCCCGGCTCGCACAGCCGCTCCAGCGCCGCCGCCAGCGAACCGTGCTCCAGATCCGGCGGCGACAGCGCCCGGACGAACCGCCGCGCCTCCGCCAGATTGTCCTGCGCGGCCTGCCGCGCCCGGTCGATGTGCCCGGCCGCCGGCGAACCCGCCGGCAGCGCCCGCTCGGCCGCCCGCAGCAGCAGCTGGATCGACGAGAGCCCCTGCGCGAGCGTGTCGTGGATCTCCCGCGCCAGCCGCTCCCGCTCGGCCAGCGTCCCCGCGTGCCGCTCCGCCGCCGCCAGCTCCGCCCGGGTGGTGATCAGCTCCTCGATCAGCCGCTGCCGCCGCTCGCTCTCCCGGTACAGCGCCTGGTAGCCGAGGACGGTCGCCACGGCCACGGCGGCCCCCAGCAGCGGGCCGATGAAGACGCCCGGATTGGGCGCGGCGCCGTGCCCGACGTACGAGAGGATCGCCGCGACCGCCGTCAGCGCGACCGCCGGCAGCGACCAGCGCGTCGGCAGCAGGTGCAGCTGGAGGAAGTACAGCGGGAAGGCGAGCCACAGGGCCTCCGGCGTCACCCACAGCAGCGCCAGCCAGGAGAGCGCCAGGACCGCGAGCCAGCAGGCCGCGGCCCGCTGCGAGCGCCGTACGGACGGGAGACACGCCCCGGCCGTGTAGACCGCGCCGGTCACGACCGCCAGGACGGTGCCCTCCGTGGAACGGGCGCGGACCGCGGCCAGCACCAGCAGCCCCGCCATGAGGAGGTGGAGGCAGAGGCGCAGGGCGCGGCGCACGGGGGTGAGGGTGAGCCGGCCGGGTGGCGGGGAGGAGAGCGGATCCATGACCCCACCAGCGTAGACAGAGGGCGGCCCGGCCGGGTCAATCGAAAGTTTGAATACGGAGCCATCCGTGGCGCGATGCCCGGAGGGGGCCGGGAACAGCAGGCTTGGCTCCATGTTCGTGGCATGGAGAGACCTGAGATTCGCCAAGGGGCGGTTCGCCCTCATGGGCACGGTGATCGTGCTGATCACCCTGCTCGTGGGGCTCCTTTCCGGGCTGACGGCCGGACTCGCGCGGGAGAACATCTCCGCGATCACCGGCCTGCCCGCAGATCGCGTGGCCTTCGCCGTCCCGCCGGCCGGTCAGTCGGTCTCGTTCACCAACTCCACGGTGACGGAGCGGCAGTGGACGGCCTGGGCGGAGCGGCCCGGGGTGACCGAGGCGGCGCCGCTCGGCATCCGCACCCTCAACGCCGTCGCGGGCGAGCGGACCGCCGCCGTCTCCGCCTTCGGCACGGAGCCGGGCGACGGACTCGCCCCGGCGCCCGTCGCCCCGGGCAAGGCGGTCCTGTCCGAGTCGGCCGCCGAGGAGCTGGACGCGCGCGCCGGGGACACGGTCCGGCTCGGCCCGCTCGACGTCACCGTCACGGCGGTCGCCGGGGACGCCTCGTACAGCCACACGCCCGTCGTCTGGACCTCGCTCGACGACTGGCAGCGCCTCGGGCACAGCGGCACCACCACCGAGGAGCAGGCCACCGTCATCGCGCTGCGCGGCGACGGCGCCGACTGGGCCGCCGGGGACGCCGCCGCCGGCACCGAGGCGCGGACCGTCGGCGACGCGCTCACCGCCATAGGGTCCTACCAGGCCGAGAACGGCTCCCTCCAGCTCATGCGCGGCTTCCTCTTCGTGATCTCCGCGCTCGTCATAGGAGCCTTCTTCACCGTCTGGACCATCCAGCGCAGCGGTGACGTCGCCGTCCTCAAGGCGCTCGGCGCCTCCACCCCCTACCTGCTGCGCGACGCGCTCGGGCAGGCGGTGCTGATGCTGGTGGCCGGGACACTGCTGGGCACGGGCCTCGCCCTCGGCATCGGCGCGCTCGTCAGCGGCGGGAACGTGCCCTTCGTCCTCTCGCCGCTCACCGTCCTCGGCCCCGCCGGCGTCATCATCGTGCTCGGCGCCGTCGGCTCCGCCCTGTCCATCCGGCGGATCACCGCCGTCGATCCCCTCACCGCGCTCGGGAGCGTCCGATGAGCCTCGCACTCGATGCCGTCACCCTCACCTACCCGGACGGCGACGGGCGGCTCACCGCCCTCGACGAGGTCTCCCTCACCGTCCCGGCCGGCCGTCTGGCGGCCGTCGTCGGCCCCTCCGGCTCCGGCAAGTCCAGCCTGCTCGCCGTCGCCGCGACGCTGGTGACCCCCGACCGGGGCCGGGTCGTCGTCGCCGGCACCGACACGGCGGGGCTCGACGCTGCGGGCCGGGCGGCGCTGCGGCGGACCTCGATCGGAATCGTCTTCCAGCAGCCGAACCTGCTGCCGTCGCTGACGGCGGCCGAACAGCTCCAGGTCATGGCGCACCTGTCGGGCCGCCCGCCGAAGGCGGTACGGGACAGGGCCATGGAGCTGCTCGACGCGGTCGGCCTCGCGGACCGGGCCGCCCGCCGCCCGCACCAGCTCTCCGGCGGCCAGCGCCAGCGCGTCAACATCGCGCGGGCCCTGATGAACGAGCCGTCCGTCCTCCTCGTCGACGAGCCCACCAGCGCCCTGGACCACGAGCGGGGCGCCGCGGTGGTCGACCTCCTCGCCACGCTGACCCGCGACCGGGGCACGGCGACGGTCCTCGTCACCCACGACCGCTCCCACCTGGCGGCGGCGGACCACGTGGCGACGGTCGAGGACGGGCGCCTGACGGGCGCGCCGGCGGCGCTCGCCTGACCGGCGGAGACATGCGTGAGGGGACGGATCCCGGGATCCGTCCCCTCACGCACGTCCCCCGGGGTCAGCCCTGGCCGTTGCCGGTGGTGTTGGCGAGCGCCGTGGAGAGCTCGCGGGCCACCTGCTGGAGGATGGGGACGATCCTCTCCGTCGCCGCCTCCGTGACACGGCCCGCCGGGCCCGAGATGGAGATGGCCGCCGCGGTGGGGGAGTCGGGGACCGAGACCGCGAGGCAGCGGACCCCTATCTCCTGCTCGTTGTCGTCGACGGCGTACCCGGTCTCGCGGACCGCGGCGAGCGCCGCGAGGAAGCCGTCCGCCGTGGTGATGGTCTTCTCCGTGGCGGCCGGCATGCCGGTGCGGGAGAGCAGGGCGCGCACCTCGTCGTCCGGGGTGTGCGCGAGCAGCGCCTTGCCGACGCCGGTGGAGTGCGGCAGCACTCGGCGGCCGACCTCGGTGAACATGCGCATGGAGTGCTTGGACGGCACCTGCGCGACGTACACGATCTCGTCGCCGTCGAGGAGCGCCATGTTCGCCGTCTCGCCGGTCTCCTCGACGAGCCGCGCGAGGTACGGGCGGGCCCAGGTGCCGAGGAGGCGGGAGGCGGACTCGCCGAGGCGGATCAGGCGGGGGCCGAGCGCGTACCGCCGGTTGGGCTGCTGGCGTACGTAGCCGCAGGCGACCAGCGTGCGCATGAGGCGGTGGATGGTGGGCAGCGGGAGCCCGCTGCTGGCGGAGAGCTCGCTCAGCCCGACCTCGCCCCCCGCGTCGGCCATCCGTTCCAGGAGGTCGAAGGCGCGCTCGAGGGACTGGACGCCACCGCTCGCGGCGGGCTTGGCGGCGTCGGTGGTGCTGGCGCTGGACGTCGGCACGTCAACGGTCCTTTCGGGGCAGGCGGGCAAGGCAGCAGCCTACCGGGCCGCCGCGCCGGGCACAGTGTGCGGGGCTCGGCGTCCGGGCCGGTCAGCGGGGTGTTTGTCCGTTGTCGGCGGCTGCGTGGCGGGGGTCGGGTCCGCCCCTCCTGTGCGGAGCTACCTTCTACTGTACGAAATTCACATTCCACTTTGTGGAAACGTCTAGGTAGACTTCCTCGGGTGCCGCCGGGTGGGGTCCACCCTTGACGGGGCCCCGTCCCGGCCGCAGACTCCTTCAACAGTTCGTTGAAATTCTGCTTCGTGGAAGCGGAACGGGAAGGGGCATGGTGGACGTCAACCTGGTACTGCGCTCGACACGGGTCATCACCCCGGAGGGCACGCGGCCGGCGGCCATCGCCGTCTCGGGCGGGACGATCGCGGCGGTCCTGCCGTACGACGCCGAGGTGCCGGCCGGGGCGGTGCTGGAGGACGTCGGGGACGACGTCGTCCTTCCGGGTCTGGTCGACTCCCACGTCCACGTGAACGACCCCGGCCGGACGGAGTGGGAGGGCTTCTGGACCGCGACCCGCGCCGCGGCCGCCGGTGGCATCACGACGATCGTCGACATGCCGCTGAACTCGCTGCCGCCGACCACGACGGTGGAGAACCTGCGGACCAAGCAGGAGGTCGCCCGGGCGAAGGCGCACGTGGACGTCGGCTTCTGGGGCGGTGCCCTGCCGGACAACGTCAAGGACCTGCGTCCGCTGCACGACGCCGGCGTCTACGGCTTCAAGTGCTTCCTGTCGCCGTCGGGCGTGGAGGAGTTCCCGGAGCTGGACCAGGAGCAGCTGGCGCGGTCGCTGGCCGAGATCGCCGGCTTCGACGGCCTGATGATCGTCCACGCCGAGGACCCGCACCATCTGGCCGCCGCCCCGCAGAAGTCGTCCGCCCAGTACGCGGACTTCCTGGCCTCGCGGCCCCGTGACGCCGAGAACACCGCCATCGGGAACCTGATCGACCAGGCCCGCAGGCTCGACGCCCGGGTCCACGTCCTGCACCTGTCGTCGTCGGACGCCCTGCCGCTGATCGCCGCCGCGAAGGCCGAGGGCGTGAAGGTGTCCGTGGAGTCGTGTCCGCACTTCCTCACCCTGACCGCGGAGGAGATCCCGGACGGGGCCACCGAGTTCAAGTGCTGCCCCCCGATCCGCGAGGCCGTCAACCAGGACGCGCTGTGGCAGGGACTGGCCGACGGAGTGATCGACTGCATCGTCTCCGACCACTCGCCGTCGACCGCCGACCTGAAGACCCCGGACTTCTCCTCGGCCTGGGGCGGCATCTCCTCCCTCCAGCTCGGCCTGCCCGCCATCTGGACCGAGGCCCGCCGCCGCGGCTTCGACCTCACCGACGTCGTGCGCTGGATGTCCGAAGGCCCCGCCCGCCTCGCCGGTCTCGACCGCAAGGGCGCCATCGAGGCCGGCCGCGACGCCGACTTCGCCGTCCTCGACCCCGACGCCACCTTCACCGTCGACCCGGCCGGACTCCAGCACCGCAACCGCATCACCGCCTACGCGGGCAAGACCCTCCACGGCGTGGTCACCTCCACCTGGCTGCGCGGCGAGAGGATCAACGACCGCGGCACCCTGGCCGAGCCCTCCGGCCGCCTCCTCGAAAGGAACAACTGACCCGTGACCGGCATACCCTCCTTCACCGGCGACGCCAGCCCCTACGGCGGCGGCGACCCGTACGCCGACTACCGCACGGCCGAGTTCCCCTTCACCCAGTACGCGGACCTGGCCGACCGCCGCCTCGGCGCCGGCGTCATCGCCGCCAACGACGAGTTCTTCGCCGAGCGCGAGAACCTCCTGAAGCCCGAGGCCGCCGAGTTCGACCCCGAGCACTTCGGCCACAAGGGCAAGATCATGGACGGCTGGGAGACCCGCCGCCGCCGCGGCGTCTCCGCCGCCGAGCCGCACCCGACCGCCGAGGACCACGACTGGGCCCTCGTCCGGCTCGGCGCCCCCGGCGTCGTCCGCGGCATCGTCGTCGACACCGCCCACTTCCGCGGCAACTACCCCCAGGCCGTCTCCGTCGAGGCCACCTCCGTACCCGGCTCGCCGTCGCCCGAGGACCTCCTCGCCGACGACGTGAAGTGGACGACCCTCGTCCCGCGCACCGCCATCGGCGGCCACGCCGCCAACGGCTTCGCCGTCGACGCCGAACAGCGCTTCACCCACCTCCGCGTCAACCAGCACCCGGACGGCGGCATCGCCCGCCTCCGCGTGTACGGCGAGGTCGCCCCCGACCCGGCGTGGCTCGACGTCCTCGGCACCTTCGACCTCGCCGCCCTGGAGAACGGCGGCCAGGTCGAGGACGCCTCCGACCGCTTCTACTCGCCGGCCACCAACACCATCCAGCCCGGCCGCTCCCGCAAGATGGACGACGGCTGGGAGACCCGCCGCCGCCGCGACAAGGGCAACGACTGGATCCGCTACTCCCTCGTCGCCGAGTCCGCGATCCGCGCCGTCGAGATCGACACCGCGTACCTCAAGGGCAACAGCGCCGGCTGGGCCGCGCTCTCCGTCGCCGCCGAAGGCTCCGACGACTGGACCGAGATCCTGCCCCGGACCCGGCTCCAGCCCGACACCAACCACCGCTTCGTGCTCGACACGCCGGCGGTCGGCTCCCGGGTCCGGATCGACATCTACCCGGACGGCGGCATCTCCCGCCTCCGCCTCTTCGGCTCCCTGACCGAAGCGGGCGCGGCCCGGCTCACCGCCCGCCACCAGGAACTCGGCGGCTGAGCGGAGCCCGTACGACTCCGGGGGCCCGCCGTCCGACACCGGCGAGGTCCCCGGCGGCCCGGAGCCCGCTCCGGGCCCCTGGGCGGGGACGACACCCCGCCCGGCCAGAGGGCGCACCGACCCGACAGCACCGGTGCGCCCTCTGCTCTCACGCCCCCCTTTTTTCGGGCTCGGTTCGCCTCCGGGGCGCTTCAGCCGGGCTCACGGCCCCGATCGTGCTCGCCCCGCTCGTTCCTCACGGGGCTCCGCGCGCTCGGGGCCGTTCCCCCGGCGCGCCCCTTCGGCTCACTCGCCGGGCCCTCGGAGTGCCGCCCGGAGACGGGCACCGGCGCACCCGCCTCCGGGGGAGACGCTCGGCCTTACGCCGCGTGGCCGCCGTCCACCGAGAGTTCCGCGCCCGTCACGTACCGGCCCTCCGGGCCCGCCAGGTAGGCGACGGCCGCCGCCACCTCGTCCGGGGTGCCGAAGCGGCCCAGGGCCGTCAGCCCGATCTGTCCCTCCGCCATCGGCCCGTCCGCCGGGTTGAGGTCCGTGTCGACCGGGCCCGGGTGGACGATGTTGGCGGTGATCCGCCGGGCGCCCAGCTCCCGGGCCAGCGCCCGCGTCAGGCCCACCAGCGCGGACTTGCTGAGCGCGTACAGCGTGCCGCCGGGGCCCGGCACCCGCTGCGTCATGCAGGTGCCGATCGTGACGATCCTGCCGCCGTCGGGCAGCCGCTCCGCCGCCGCCTGGGAGGCGAGGAAGGCCGCGCGGACGTTCACCGCGAGCACCCGGTCCACGTCCGCCAGGGTCAGCCCGGCCAGCGGGCCGAGGACGCCGATGCCGACGTTGTTGACCAGGACGTCGAGCCGCCCCAGGTCGTCCGCCGCCCGGTGCACCGCGCCCGCCGCGTCGCCGGGGTCCGCGGCGTCGGCGCGCAGCGGCAGCGCGCGCCGGCCGGCCGCCTCGACGAGGGCCGCGACCTCCTGGGCCGCCGCCTCGTCCCGTACGTAGGTGAAGGCCACGTCCGCGCCCTCCCGGGCGAGCCTGACCGCCGTCGCCGCGCCGATGCCGCGGCTGCCGCCCGTCACCAGCACCGCCGTCCCGTTCATCGTGGACATCGCTCCCTGCCTCCTCGGATCACACAACTGGTTGCGGATTCAAGGAAACCCGGGGCGGGGAGCCGGCGCTGGCGGGCATCGGACACCGCGTTCGGCGCGCACCGATGAGTTGCGGGGCCGGGCCCGGTCGACAGAGATGGGGACACGACGTCCCGACCGACCGAAAGGCATCCGCCATGGCCACCCTCAGCCTCACCCAGTTCCTCACCCTCGACGGCGTGTACCAGGCCCCCGGCGGCCCCGACGAGGACCGCAGCGGCGGCTTCGAGCACGGCGGCTGGTCCGTGCCCTACGGCGACGAGGACTTCCTCCGCCGCATCGAGGAGATCTTCGCCCGGCCCACCGCCTTCCTCCTCGGCCGGCGCACCTACGACATCTTCGCCGGGTACTGGCCGCGGCACACCGACCCCGCCGACCCCGTCGCGAGCAAGCTCAACGCCCTGCCCAAGTACGTCGCCACCACCACCCTCGACTCCGCCGACTGGGCCGGCACGACCCTGCTCCGCGGGGACGCCGTCCAGGAGGTGACCGCGCTGAAGGAGCGCCTCGACGGCGAGATCCAGATGCACGGCAGCGGCGGCCTGGCCCGCACCCTCCTCGCCCACGACCTCATCGACACCCTCCACCTGCACGTCTTCCCGGTCGTCCTCGGCACCGGCCGGCGGCTCTTCGCCGAGGGGGACCGGCCGACCGCCTTCCGGCTCGCCGAGGCGTCCGTCACCGGCACGGGCGTCGCCCTCCACACGTACGAGCGCGCCGGACGCCCCACGTACGGCAGCTACGCCTGAGAAAAGGGTGTCGTCACCACCGGAATCGGCGGGTACGGTGATCGCTCCGTGTGCGAGCCGCCGAAGTCTCCACCCCATCAGCAGAGTTGGAGACCCGGACCGACATGGCCGCTTCGTCCGCTTCGGCACCCGCCGCATCCCTGTCCCTCGGCACCCGGCGCCGCGCCTGGCTCACCGACCTGCCCCTGCTGCTCGTCGCCGTCTTCTGGGGCGGCAGCTACCTCGCGGCCAAGGGCATCACCACCGGCCACACCGTCGTCGCCGTCCTCGTGCTGCGCTTCGCGCTCGTGGTGCCCGTCCTGGTCGCCGCCGGGTGGAAGGGACTGCGGGCGCTGACCGGCGCGCAGTGGCGGGGAGCCGCCCTGCTCGGCGCGATCCTCGCCGGGATCTTCCTCCTGGAGACCTACGGGGTCGTCCACACCTCCGCCACCAACGCGGGCCTGATCATCAGCCTCACCATGATCCTCACCCCGCTCGCCGAGGCCGCCGTCACCCGGACCAGACCGTCGCGCGGCTTCCTCGGCGCCGCGGCGCTCTCCGTCACCGGCGTCGTCCTGCTCACCCAGGGCGCGGGCTTCACCGCCCCCTCCACCGGCGACCTGCTGATCCTCCTCGCTGCGGTGGCCCGGACCGTGCACGTCCTCGCCATGGCCCGGATCAAGGCCGTCCGGTCGGCCGACTCGCTCTCCCTGACCACCGTCCAGCTCGGCACGGCCGTGCTCGTCTTCGCCGCCCTCGCCGCCGCCGGCGGCGGCACGACCCCCTGGGCGGCCGCGCTGGACTTCGGCCCCCGCGAGTGGGCCGGACTGGTCTTCCTCTCCGTCTTCTGCACGCTCTTCGCCTTCTTCGTGCAGATGTGGGCCGTCCGCCGCTCCTCGCCCTCCCGGGTCAGCCTGCTGCTCGGCACGGAGCCGCTGTGGGCCGCCCTCGCCGGCATCGCCCTGGCCGGCGACCGCCCCGGCGCCCTCGGTCTCGCGGGCGCGGTCCTGGTCCTCACCGGCACGGCCTGGGGCCGCCGGAGCGCCGACACGGACGGCCGATAGGTTCTGTTCATGCCAATCAACCCCGCCCCCGAGTCCCCGGCGCTCGTCCGCGCCCGCCGCACCCAGGCGTGGGGTCTCGGCCTCCTCGCCGTCGCCGGCCTCCTCTGGGCCTGGTTCGCCGTCCTCCTCGTCACCCCCTACGGCGACGACGGCGACGCGTGCCCGGCCCTGATCGCCAGCGAGTACGCCCACGCCGACGACTGCGTCGAGGCACGCGACTGGCCCCTCCTGCTGGCCCTGCTCGGCGGCTCGGTCCCCTTCGCCGCCCTGGGCTCCGGACTCACCGCGAGCGGCGGCGCCCAGCGCCGGCTGGCCGAGCACCTGGACGCCGCGCCCCGCGGCTGAGTCAGCCCTTCTTCTCGACCCGGTCCGAGACGATCATCAGGACCAGGCCGAGGACGGCGATCACGATGTTCGCGAAGACCTCCCGGCCTTCCATGAACCACACGTTCTCCGTCAGGAAACGCGTGACGCCCATGAACGAGAACCAGCCGTCCGTCAGCTCGCGGATCACGCCGCAGACCCCGAACACGGTGAGCAGGAAGCCACTGACCTCAAGAAATTTCCTCATGGGGCGATCATGGAAGCGCCTCCCGGCCCCCCGCGTCCGTCCCCGGTCCACCGCCCCGCGACCGAAGTATCGATCCGCGCGACTTCGGTCGCGGCCGGGCGCCGCAGGCCGGTGCGGCGGGCTCCGGCTCAGTACATTGCCGATATGACGCGAACGGACCGGCAGCGCTGGCTGCTCCCCTCCCACCTGGTCGAACCGGGCGGGAGCGGGGGCCCCCGGCCGCGCCGCACCGTGCGCGACTGGGTCGTCGACACCCTGGTCTTCCTGCTGGCCGCGCTCTTCGGGCTCGTCGCCGCCGACACCAGCGCCCGGTACAACAGCGACGCCGTCAACCTGTTCGACCAGATCGCCGGCGCCCTCGCGTGCTGCGCGCTCTGGCTGCGCCGCCGGTGGCCCGTCGGGCTCGCCGCCGCGCTCGCCGTCGCCGGCGCCCTCGTCCCGGTCGCCGCCGGAGCCATGCTCGCGAGCCTCTTCAGCGTCGCCGTCCGCCGCCCCTTCCGGGACATCGCCTGGATCCTCGGGATCGCCCTCGCCGGCGCCTTCGCCACCGTCTTCGTCCGCCCCGACCCCGACACCGGCATCGTCCTCGGGATCGTCCTCGGCGTCGCCCTCACCCTCCTCGTCACCGCCTGGGGCATGCTCGTACGGGCCCGCCGCCAGCTCGTCGAGGCGCTGCGCGAACGCGCCGAGCGGGCCGAGTCGGAGGCCGAACTGCGCGCCGCCCAGGCCCAGCGGCTCGCCCGCGAGGCCATCGCCCGCGAGATGCACGACGTCCTCGCCCACCGGCTCACCCTGCTCAGCGTCCACGCCGGCGCCCTGGAGTTCCGGCCCGACGCCCCGCCCGAGCAGATCGCCCGCGCCGCCGGGGTCATCCGCGACAGCGCCCACGACGCCCTCCAGGACCTGCGCGAGATCATCGGCGTACTGCGCACCCCGGGCGAGGAGAGCGGCGGCGGCGACCGGCCGCAGCCCACCCTCGCCACCCTCGGCGCGCTCGTCGACGAGTCCCGCGAGGCCGGGATGACGGTCGTCCTGGACTCCACGGTGGACGACCCCGGCTCCGTGCCCGCCGCCACCGGCCGCACCGTCTACCGCATCGCCCAGGAGGGCCTCACCAACGCCCGCAAGCACGCCCCGGGCGCCCGGGTCACCGTCACCCTGCGCGGCCGGCCCGGCGACGGGCTCACCGTCGAGGTCCGCAACCCGTCGCCCGACGGGCCCGTCCCGCACGTGCCCGGCTCCGGCCAGGGCCTCATCGGGCTCTCCGAGCGCGCCGCCCTCGCCGGCGGGCGGCTCGACCACGGTCCCGCCCCCGGCGGCGGCTTCGCCCTCCACGCCTGGCTACCGTGGCCCCCATGACCATCCGGCTGCTCCTCGTCGACGACGACCCCCTGGTCCGCGCGGGCCTCACCCTGATGCTCGGCGGTGACGAGTCCCTGGAGATCGTCGGCGAGGGCTCCGACGGCAGCGAGGTCCCCGACCTCGTCGCCCGGCTCGCCCCCGACGTCGTCCTCATGGACATCCGCATGCCGCACGTCGACGGGCTCACCGCCACCGAGCTGCTGCGCGCCCGCCCCGGCGCCCCCGAGGTGATCGTCCTGACCACCTTCCACGCCGACGAGCAGGTGCTGCGCGCCCTGCGGGCCGGCGCCGCCGGGTTCGTCCTCAAGGACACCTCGCCCGCCGAGATCGTCGCCGCCGTCCGCCGCGTCGCCGCCGGCGACCCCGTCCTCTCCCCGGCCGTCACCCGCCAGCTGATGAGCCACGTCGCCGGCCGCCCCGAGGCCCGGCCCCGGCGGGCCGGCGCCGCCGACCGCCTCACCGGCCTCGCCGACCGGGAGCGCGAGGTGGCCGTCGCCGTCGGCCGCGGCGCCTCCAACGCGGAGATCGCCGCCGAGCTGTACATGAGCGTGCCGACCGTGAAGACGTACGTCTCCCGGCTGCTCGCCAAACTCGGCCTCAACAACCGGGTCCAGATCGCGCTCCTCGTCCACGACGCCGGGCTCCTCGATCACGACCCCCGGGAGAGTACCGGCGAGTAGGGTGACGCGGGTGACCGACCCCGACGCCCTCGCCCTGGCACGCGACATCCTGCGGGCCCAGCCCTTCAGCCGCCTCGTCGGCGCCGACGTCCGCGCCTTCGGCGACGGCGGCGCCACCCTGGAGCTGCCGATCCGCGAGGACCTGCGCCAGCAGAACGGCTTCGTCCACGGCGGAGTCCTCTCGTACGCCGCCGACAACGCGATCACCTTCGCCGCCGGCACCGTCCTCGGCGCGGCCGTCCTCACCGCCGGCTACTCCATCGACTACGTCCGCCCCGCCGTCGGCGTCACCCTCCGCGCCCGCGCCGAGGTCCTCCACGCCGGCCGACGCCAGGCCGTCGTCCGCTGCGAACTCCTCACCGTCGACGAGGGGGGCGACGAGACCCTCTGCGCCCTCGCCCAGGGCACGGTCCGCGCCGTCGGCTGACGCCGGTCACCCCACCCGGACCGGCCGGTGCTCGCGCCGGGACCGCTCGCAGGCGTCGGCGATCCGCAGCGCCGCCAGGGCCTCGCGCCCGTCGCACGGGTTGGCCGCCTCGCCGCGCACCAGCCGGACGAAGGCGTCCAGCTCCGCCTCGTACGCCGGGGCGAAGCGCTCCAGGAAACCGGGCCAGGGCTTCGGCGGGGCAGCGGGGGAGTGGGGCTCCAGCGAGGTGAGCGGGGTCCGCTCGTCCAGGCCCACCGCGAGCTGGTCGCGGTCGCCGGCCAGTTCCATCCGCACGTCGTAGCCGGCGCCGTTGCAGCGGGTCGCCGTCGCCGTCACCAGCGTGCCGTCGTCCAGGGTGAGCAGGGCGGCCGCCGTGTCCACGTCCCCCGCCTCCCGGAACATCGCCGGGCCCGCGTCCGAGCCGCGCGCGTACACCTCCACGACCTCACGGCCGGTCACCCACCGCACGATGTCCACGTCGTGCACCATGCAGTCCCGGAAGAGACCGCCGGAGAGCGGCAGATACGCGGCGGGCGGCGGCTCCGGGTCCGAGGTCGCCGTCCGGATCGTGTGCAGCCTCCCCAGCCGCCCCGCGCGGACCGCCTCCTTGGCCGCCCGGTAGCCGGCGTCGAAGCGCCGCATGAAGCCCAGCTGGAGCTCGGTGCCCGCCTCCGCCACCGCCGCCAGGGCGGCCAGCGTGCCCGGCACGTCCAGCGCGATCGGCTTCTCGCAGAAGGCCGGCAGCCCCGCCCGCGCGGCCCGGGCGATCAGCTCCGCGTGCGCGGCCGTCGCCGAGGAGATCACCACCGCGTCCAGGCCCCCGCCGAGCAGCGCCTCCACGTCCGGCGCGGTCCCGGCGCCCACCGCCACCGCCACCGCCTCGGCCCGCGCCGGGTCGGCGTCGGCGACCACCAGCGAGCCGACCTCCGGATGCCGGGCGAGCACCCCCGCGTGAAAACTCCCGATCCGGCCCGTACCGATGAGTCCGATGCGCATGGCCCCACCGTGGGGCGCCCGCCGGACGGTGTCAAGGTTTGTCAGGACAAGCGCCGGCGGGGCGCCGGCGGACCCGGTGCGACGCCTTCCCGCCGTACCGGGCCGGGGCTACGCTCCCACCCGTGGCCAAGCAGTCCGGATCCCCCCTGCCGCCGTTCTCCGTGGACCGCGCCAGCCCGGTCCCGCTCTACTTCCAGCTGGCCCGGCAGCTGGAACAGGCCGTCGCCGACGGGACGCTGCCGCCCGGCACCCTCCTCGGCAACGAGATCGACCTCGCCGCCCGCCTCGGCCTCTCCCGGCCCACCGTCCGCCAGGCCATCCGCACCCTCGTCGACCAGGGCCTCCTCGTCCGCCGCCGCGGCGTCGGCACCCAGGTCGTCCACTCCCGGGTCCGCCGCCCCCTGGAGCTCAGCAGCCTCTACGACGACCTGGAGGCCGCCGGACACCGCCCCGCCACCCGGCTCCTCGTCGACCGCCTCGAACCCGCCGGCCCGGCGGTCGCCGCCGCCCTCGGCGTCCCCGAGGGCACCGGCGTCCACTACCTGGAGCGGCTGCGCACCGCGCACGGCGAACCCATGGCGTACCTCCGCAACCACCTCCCCGCCGGGCTCGTCGACACCGCCGCCCTGGAGACCACCGGCCTCTACCGGCTGCTCCGCACCGCCCCGCTCAGCCTGCACACCGCCCGCCAGTCGATCGGGGCCCGCGCCGCCGCGCCCGAGGAGGCCGCGCTCCTGGAGGAGGAGCCCGGCGCGCCGCTGCTCACCATGGAGCGCACCACCTTCGACGCGACCGGCCGGCCCGTCGAGTTCGGCTCCCACCTCTACCGGGCCGGCCGCTACTCCTTCGAGTTCCAGCTGATGGTCCGTACGTAGGGGCGCCGGAGCGGGGGAAGGGCCCCCTGACGAGCGCCGTGACCCGCATGACCGATACTGCAATGCACGCAGAAGGACACAAAGGAGGGCACGGCCTCGTGACCAGGCTTCGGACAGGAGGGGTACGCGCCGCGATCGGCGCCGTGCTCGCACTCGCGCTCACGGGAGCGCTCGCCGGGTGCAGCAGCACGGGCGGAAAGCGGGCGGAGGACGCCCGCAAGGCGGCCGCGGCCCAGGGCCGGGCGGCCGTGGACACCCCCCGCTGGACCTTCGCGATGGTGACCCACTCGGGCGACGGGGACACCTTCTGGGACATCGTCCAGAACGGCGCCGAGCAGGCCGCCGCCAAGGACAGCATCAACTTCCTCTACGCCCACAGCGACGAGTCCCAGCAGCAGGCGCAGCTGATCGACTCGTACGTCGCCAAGGGCGTCGACGGGCTCATCGTCACCCTCGCCAAACCCGACGCCATGAAGGCCGCCGTCGAGAAGGCCGTCAGGGCCGGCATCCCGGTGATCACGGTGAACTCCGGCGCCGAGCAGTCCGAGGCGTTCGGCGCCCTCACCCACATCGGCCAGGACGAGGCCGTCGCCGGCCAGGCCGTCGGCGAGGAGCTGACGAAGCGCGGGAAGAAGAAGGCCCTCTGCGTCCTGCACGAGCAGGGCAACGTCGGCCACGAGCAGCGCTGCGCCGGCACGAAGGAGACCTTCGGCGGCGAACTGGTCAACCTCTACGTCGACGGCACCAACATGCCCGACGTGAAGGCGTCCATCGAGGCCAAGCTCCAGTCCGACAAGGACGTCGACGCCGTCGTCACCCTCGGCGCCCCCTTCGCCGACGCCGCCGTCCAGGCCGCGAAGAGCGCCGGCAGCCAGGCCGAGATCGACACCTTCGACCTCAACGCCAAGGTCGCCGCCGCCCTGGAGGCCGGCACCCTCGGCTTCGCCGTCGACCAGCAGCCCTACCTCCAGGGGTACGAGGCCGTCGACCTGCTCTGGCTCTACCGCTACAACGCCAACGTGCTCGGCGGCGGCAAGCCCGTCCTCACCGGACCGCAGATCGTCACCGAGGACCAGGCCGGGGCGCTGAAGCAGTACGCGGAGCGGGGGACCCGATGAGCGCCACCGCCCCCGCGCCGGCCGCCCCGCCGCCGGACGGCGTCGACCACGTCGACGAACGCCTGCTCCGCACCACTCCGCTGAAGAAGCTGCTCGCCCGCCCCGAGCTGGGCTCGATCGTCGGCGCGATCGCCGTCTTCGCCTTCTTCGCCGTCACGGCCGACAGCTTCCTGCGCCCCTCCAGCCTCGGCACCGTCCTCTACGCGGCCTCCACCCTCGGCATCATGGCCGTGCCGGTCGCGCTGCTGATGATCGGCGGCGAGTTCGACCTCTCGGCCGGCGTCCTGGTGACCAGCTCCGCGCTGGTGTCGTCGATGTTCAGCTACCAGATGACCGCGAACGTCTGGGTCGGCGTCGGCGTCTCGCTGCTCGTCACCCTGGCCATCGGCGCCTTCAACGGCTTCATGCTGACGCGTACGAAACTGCCCAGCTTCATCATCACGCTCGGCACCTTCCTCATGCTGACCGGCCTGAACCTGGGCCTCACCAAGCTGATCACCGGCACCGTCTCCACCAAGTCGATCGCCGACATGGAGGGCTTCCCCTCCGCCCACGACGTCTTCGCCTCCACCCTCACCGTCGGGAGCGTGGAGCTGAAGGTCACCATCCTGTGGTGGCTCGGCCTGGTCGCCGCGGCCACCTGGATCCTGCTCCGCACCCGCTTCGGCAACTGGATCTTCGCCGTCGGCGGCGGCGCCGACGCGGCCCGCGCGGTCGGCGTCCCGGTCCACCGCACCAAGATCGGCCTCTACATGGGGGTCGCCTTCTGCGCCTGGATCGCCGGCCAGCACCTGCTCTTCTCCTTCGACGTCGTCCAGTCCGGCGAAGGCGTCGGCAACGAGCTGATCTACATCATCGCGGCCGTCATCGGCGGCTGCCTGATCACCGGCGGATACGGTTCGGCCATCGGCTCGGCCGTCGGCGCCCTCATCTTCGGCATGACCAGCAAGGGCATCGTCTACGCCGAGTGGAACCCCGACTGGTTCAAGTTCTTCCTGGGCGCGATGCTGCTGCTCGCCACGCTCCTGAACGCCTGGATCCGCAAGCGCGTGGAGGCCACCAAGTGACGACCGACTCCGCTCCGCTGGTCCGGCTCGACGACGTCAGCAAGTACTACGGCAACATCCGCGCCCTCGAAGGGGTCTCCCTGGAGGTCCGGGCCGGGGAGATCACCTGCGTCCTCGGCGACAACGGCGCCGGCAAGTCCACCCTCATCAAGATCGTCGCCGGGCTGCACCGGCACGACGCCGGCACCTTCCGCATCGAGGGCGACGAGGTCACCCTCGCCAACCCGCGCGACGCCCTCGACCGGGGCATCGCCACCGTCTACCAGGACCTCGCCGTCGTCCCCCTGATGCCCGTCTGGCGGAACTTCTTCCTCGGCTCCGAGCCCACGAAGGGCAAGGGCCCCTTCCGGCGGCTCGACGCCGAGCGCATGCGGACCACCACCCGCGAGGCGCTGCTCCGCATGGGCATCGACCTCCGGGACGTCGACCAGCCCATCGGCACCCTCTCCGGCGGCGAACGCCAGTGCGTGGCCATCGCCCGCGCCGTCCACTTCGGCGCCAAGGTCCTCGTCCTCGACGAGCCGACCGCCGCCCTCGGCGTCAAGCAGTCCGGCGTCGTCCTGAAGTACGTGGCCGCCGCCCGCGACGCGGGCCTCGGCGTGGTCCTCATCACCCACAACCCGCACCATGCCTACCTGGTCGGCGACCGGTTCGTGCTGCTCAAGCGCGGGGTGATGGCCGCGAGCCACACCAAGGCGTCCGTGACGCTCGACGAGTTGACCCGCCAGATGGCGGGCGGCAGCGAGCTGGACGACCTCCGCCACGAGCTGGAGCGCCCCTCCGCCCCGTGACGCGGCGGCCCCGCCGTTCCGCTTCATCACGCGGACCCGACGTCCCTCCTGGCAGAATCGAGCCGATGAACACCAACCGTGACCCCGCCGCCCGGGGTGGTGTCCTGCGGACCGTCGGGACCCGCGAGCGGCGCTCCCACCTCTCGGCGCCCCGGGTGCCGACGGTGGGCATCGACATCGGCGGGACCAAGGTGATGGCGGGCGTCGTCGACGCCGACGGCACCATCCTGGAGAAGATCCGCACCGAGACGCCCGACAAGTCCAAGAGCCCCAAGGTCGTCGAGGACACCATCGTCGAGCTGGTCCTGGACCTCTCCGACCGCCACGACGTGCACGCCGTCGGCATCGGCGCGGCCGGCTGGGTCGACGCCGACCGGGCCCGCGTCCTCTTCGCCCCCCACCTCGCCTGGCGCAACGAGCCCCTCCGGGACGCCCTCCAGGACCGGCTCGCCGTCCCCGTCATGGTGGACAACGACGCCAACACCGCCGCCTGGGCCGAGTGGCGCTTCGGAGCCGGACGCGGCGAGGACCACCTCGTCATGATCACCCTCGGCACCGGCATCGGCGGCGCCATCCTGGAGGACGGCCGGGTCAAGCGCGGGAAGTACGGCGTCGCCGGCGAGTTCGGGCACATGCAGGTCGTGCCCGGCGGCCACCGCTGCCCCTGCGGCAACCGCGGCTGCTGGGAGCAGTACAGCTCCGGCAACGCCCTGGTCCGCGAGGCCCGCGAGCTGGCCGCCGCCGACTCCCCGGTGGCGTACAACATCATCGACCGGGTGAAGGGCAACGTCCCCGAGATCACCGGCCCCCTCATCACCGAGCTCGCCCGCGAGGGCGACGCCATGTGCGTCGAGCTGCTCCAGGACATCGGGCAGTGGCTCGGCGTCGGCATCGCCAACCTCGCCGCCGCCCTCGACCCCTCCTGCTTCGTCATCGGCGGCGGCGTCTCCGCCGCCGACGACCTGCTCATCGGCCCGGCCCGGGACGCCTTCCGCCGCCACCTCACCGGCCGCGGCTACCGCCCCGAGGCCCGGATCACCCGCGCCCAGCTCGGCCCCGAGGCCGGCATGGTCGGCGCCGCCGACCTGGCCCGGCTCGTCGCCCGCCGCTTCCGCCGCGCCAACCGCCGCCGGGTGGAGCGGTACGAGCGGTACGAGCGCTACGCGCAGGCGTTCCGCCCCGGCACGCACGGCCGCGCCTCCCGCACCCCGGAGGACCCCGGCTCATGACCGTGCACCGTCCGCCCGCCCGTCCGGCGGAGGAGCGCCCGCCGGAGCAGCGGATGCCGGAGGACCGCGGGCGGATGATCCGCCGCCGCTGGCTGACGGCGGTCATCATCGTCCTCCTCGTCGGCATCCCGGCCGGCTATCTGGTGATCTCCGCCGGGCAGAGCCGGGAGAGCGGCATCGACAAGGAGCGCGAGTCCTCCGCCGCCGGCCTCCAGGACAACTGGCCCTCGCTGATGAAGCGCCGGGTCTTCGAGGTCCCCGTCCCCGCGGGCGCGTCCGGGGTGGCCTACTACGAGACCAGCAACTGGCGGACCAGCCGGCTGTACGTGCAGTTCACCACCACGGCGACGGGCCTCGACACCTTCCTCGCCGAGTCGGGCACCAGCCGCTCCGCGCTCGCCCCGGGCCGCGTCAGCGTCTCGGACCGGGACGCGGACATCGTCGGCTGGACCTTCGACCCCGGCCTGACCTGGGCGGGCACCACCGTCACCCGCGAGGAGCCCCGGCCGGCCACCGACATCACCGTGGACCTGACGGACCCGGCCTTCCCCCGCGTCTTCGCCGTCTCCACCACCAGCCCCTGACGGCTCCCGCCCCGCTCCGGCCGCCGAGGTGCGGCCGGCCCCCGCGCCGGGCACGCTGGACCTCGGCCCTCCTCCCCGGAGAGGCCCGCGCCCCGGACGAAGGCCGATGCGATGGATCCGGTGACGGACTCCCTGGACGAGGTCCACCGACGTCTGAGCGGTCTGCGCGACGGCGCGGTCGCGGACTACATCCCCGAGCTGGCGGGGGCCGACCCGGACGACTTCGGCATCGCGCTCGTCAGCATGGCCGGGCACTCCTACCGGGCCGGGACGACGGACAAGCCGTTCACCCTCCAGTCGGTCTCCAAGCCCTTCGTCTACGCCCTCGCGCTGAGCGACCTCGGCGTGGACGAGGTGCTGCGGCGGGTCGGCGTCGAGCCGAGCGGCGACGCGTTCAACGCCATCAGCCTGGAGTCCGGCACCGGCCGCCCGGCCAACCCGATGATCAACGCCGGCGCGATCGCCACCACCGCGCTCGTCCGCGCCGGCAGCGCCGAGGAGCGCTTCCGCCGCATCCTCGACCGCCTGTCGGCCTTCGCCGGCCGGACCCTCGACGTCGACGAGGCCGTCCACGCCAGCGAGGCCGCGACCGGCGACCGGAACCGGGCCCTCGCCTACCTCATGCGCTCGGCGGGCTCGCTGCGCGCCGACCCGGAGGAGACGGCCGACACCTACTTCCGCCAGTGCGCGGTCCGCGTCACCGCCGCCGACCTCGCGGTGATGGCCGCGACCCTCGCCGACGGCGGCCGCAACCCCGTCACCGGAGTCCAGGTCGTCGCCGAGCCCGACGCGGTCCGCACCCTGGCGGTCATGGCCACCTGCGGCATGTACGACGCCGCCGGACGATGGATGCTCGACGTCGGCCTGCCCGCGAAGAGCGGCGTCTCCGGCGGGCTCATCGCGGCCGGCCCGGCCCGCTTCGGCGTCGCCGTGTACAGCCCGCCGCTGGACGCGTCCGGCAACCCGGTCCGCGGGGTGGCGGCCCTCGGCGTGCTGTCGGAGCGCTTCGGCCTGCACATCATGCACCGGCCGGGGCTGCGCGCCGCGACCGTGACCGGCGCCGAGCGGCTGGCGTACGACGGCCGGGACATCGGACTGGTCACCGCCCAGGGGGTCCTGGAGTTCACCGAGTTCGAGGCGCTCGTGCACGCCGTGCGCGAGGTGACGCCGACCGTCCCCGGCCGGGTGGTCCTGGACCTGACGGCGGTCACCGAGGTGCTGCCCGGCCCGGCGGCCGGCATGGCCGCGGTCCTGGACGACCTCGCCGAGCGCGGCCACCGGGCGGCCGTCGCCGCCCAGGAGCCCTTCGTACGCGCCGACGCGGGGCGCCCCCGCACCTGGGAGGTGTTCCGCACCCGGCAGGAGGCCCTCGCCTGGTGCGCGAGCGGCTGAACCGCCCGCTCCCGCGCGCCGCCGCCGGGACCCCGCGGCGGCGGAATAGGGGGCGCTTGAGCCCGGCGGCGGGCGGGGCCGGGCCGCTCCGTCCGTCCCGCGCGGATCCGGTGCGGCTCCGGTGACCCACAATGGAACCCATGAACAGTTCAGCCCACCCGGACCCCAGCCCCCGCCCCGCCGTCTCCAAGGACGACTTCGCGCAGCCGGCCAGCCACACCCCCGCCCTGCCGGCCGTCGCCTCCTTCGACGAGCTCGGGCTGCCCGCCGAGGTACGCGAACTGCTCACCGCGCAGGGCGTCACCACCCCCTTCCCGATCCAGGCCGCCACCCTGCCGAACGCCCTCGCCGGGCGCGACGTGCTGGGCCGGGGCCGGACCGGGTCCGGCAAGACGCTCGCCTTCGGGCTGCCGCTCCTCGCGCGCACCGCCGGCCTGCGGGCCGAGGCGCGCAAGCCGCGGGCGCTCGTCCTCGTCCCCACCCGCGAGCTGGCCCAGCAGGTCACCGACGCGCTCGCCCCCTACGCGGCGGCGCTGCGCCTGCGGACGGCCACCGTGGTCGGCGGCATGTCGATCGGACGGCAGGCCGCCGCGCTGCGCGAGGGCGCCGAGGTCGTGGTCGCGACCCCCGGCCGCCTCATGGACCTCGTCGAGCGCAAGGACGTCCGCCTCGACCGGGTCGGCATCACCGTCCTCGACGAGGCCGACCAGATGGCCGACATGGGCTTCATGGACCAGGTCACCGGGCTGCTCGACCTGGTCCGCGAGGGAGGCCAGCGGATGCTCTTCTCCGCCACCCTCGACCGGAACGTCGACCTCCTGGTCCAGCGCTACCTCCACGATCCGGTGGTCCACTCCGTCGATCCCTCGGCGGCCGCCGTCACCACCATGGAGCACCACGTCCTCCAGGTGCACGGCGCCGACAAGTTCGCCACCGCCACGGAGATCGCCGCCCGCGACGGGCGCGTGATCATGTTCCTGTCGACCAAGGCGGCCGTCGACCGCTTCACCGCGCACCTGCGCGGCAGCGGCGTACGGGCCGCCGCCCTGCACGGCGACAAGTCGCAGCCGCTGCGGACCCGCACCCTGGAGCGGTTCCGCACCGGCGAGGTGCCCGTCCTCGTGGCCACCAACGTCGCCGCGCGCGGCATCCACGTCGACGACATCGACCTCGTCGTGAACGTCGACCCGCCGGCCGACCACAAGGACTACCTGCACCGCGGCGGGCGCACCGCCCGCGCCGGCGGCTCCGGCACCGTGGTCACGCTGGTCCTGCCCGACCAGCGGCGCGACGTGCTCCGCCTGATGGCGGACGCCGGTCTGCGGCCCCAGGTCACCCAGGTCCGCTCCGGCGAGGCGGAGCTCAGCCGCATCACCGGCGCCCAGGCGCCCTCCGGCGTCCCCGTCGACGGCAGCGCGCCCAGCGCCGAGCGCCCCAAGCGCGGCGGCGCGCAGTTCCGCGGCATCGGCACCGTCCCCGGCAAGCCCGGCCGGGCCAAGAACGAGTCCCGCCGCTCGGCCGAGGACCGCAAGATGGCCGAGGCCCGCAAGGCCGCCCGCGTCCGCCGGGGCCGCTGACACGGAGCCGCCCCGGAGGCGAGGGGGCCGCCGGCAGAGCCCCCGTCCGGGGCGGCGCGGCCCCCGGCCGGCGGCCGGCCCGGGGCGGTCGGGCACGCCGGGACGCCCCCGGCCGCGATCTCCGTCACACCGCGATTTCCGCCCCGGCGCCGCGCGGGACGCGGCGGGATGAGAGGGTCGGGCGAGTGAGTGAGACACCGACGAACACCCTGCAATACCGAGTCGACGGGCCCGACGACGCTCCCGTCCTGGTCCTGGGCCCCTCGTTGGGCACCACCTTCCACATGTGGGACCGCCAGATCCCCGAGCTGACCAGGGACCGGCGCGTCGTCCGTTTCGACCTGCCCGGCCACGGCGGCGCCCCCGCCCAGCCCTTCACCTCCGTCGCGGAGCTCGGCGACCGCCTCCTCGCCACCCTCGACGCGATCGGCGTCCAGCGCTTCGGATACGCCGGCTGTTCCCTCGGCGGAGCCGTCGGCCTCGACCTCGCCCTGCGCGCCCCGCACCGGGTCGCCTCGCTGGCACTGGTCGCCACCGCGCCCCGCTTCGGCACCGCCGACGAGTTCCGCCAGCGCGGGGTCGTGGTCCGCACCAACGGCCTGGAGCCGATGGCCCGCACCGCGCCCGAGCAGTGGTTCACCCCGCACTTCGCCGCCAACCAGCCCGCCATCGTCGACTGGGCCGTCCAGATGGTGCGGACCACCGACGCCGGCTGCTACGTCGCCGCCTGCGAGGCCCTCGCGGTCTTCGACGTCCGGGCCGCCCTCGGCAGCATCGGCGTGCCCGCGCTGGTCCTGGTCGGCTCCGAGGACCGGGTCACCGGCCCCGCGGAGGCCCGTACCCTCGTCGCCGGCATCGCCGACGCCAAGCTGGCCGTCGTGCCGGGCGCCTCCCACCTCGCCCCCGTCGAGCAGCCGGCCGCCGTCACCGACCTGCTCCTGGAGCACTTCTCGGCGACCGGCCACGACACCAGCGGCACCCTCGCCGTACCGCCGCCCGTCCCCGCGGCGCCCCCGGCCCCGCCCGAGTCCGTCCCCGCCCCGGACGCCGCCGGGGACGGCGAGGAGGCCCCGGAGGTCCGCACCGACCCGTACGAGAAGGGGCTCGGGCTCCGCCGCGAGATCCTCGGCGACGCCCATGTCGACCGGGCGCTCGCGGACGAGGACGCCGCCGGACTCCAGGAGCTCCTCACCCGGTACGCCTGGGGCGAGGTCTGGTCCCGGGAGGGGCTCGACCGCCGCACCCGCAGCGTGGTCACCCTGACCGCGCTCGTCGCCGGCGGGCACCGGGAGGCGCTGGCCGACCACACCCGCGCCGCCCTGCGCAACGGACTCTCGCCCGCCGAGATCCGAGAGATCGTGCTGCACACCGCCGTCTACTGCGGATTCCCGGCCGCGGAGGCCGCCCTCGGCACGGTCGGCCGGGTCATCACCGAGGAGACGACGCCCCCGGCGTAGCCGGGTCCGCGCACACCCGAGCCGGGTCCGCACGCCCGGCGTAGGGTGAGGCCGTGAAGCTGACGAAGAAGTCCCACGCCTGCGTACGGCTGGAGAAGGACGGGCGGACGCTCGTCCTGGACCCCGGGATGTTCACGGAGGAGGACGCGGTGCTCGGCGCCGACGCCCTCCTCGTCACCCACGAGCACCCCGACCACTTCGACGAGGGCCGGCTCCGCGCCGCCCTCGACGCCAACCCGGCCGCCGAGATCTGGACCCTGCGGAGCGTCGCCGACCTGCTCGCGCCCGCGTTCCCGGGCCGGGTGCACACCGTCGGGCACGGCGACGCCTTCACGGCCGCCGGTTTCGACGTCGAGGTCCACGGCGAACTGCACGCCGTGATCCACCCGGACATCCCCCGCATCACCAACGTCGGCTTCCTCGTCGACGGCGCGGTCTTCCACCCCGGCGACGCCCTCACCGTCCCCGGCCGCCCGGTGGACACCCTGCTGCTGCCCGTCATGGCCCCGTGGAACAAGATCTCCGAGGTGATCGACTACGTCCGCGAGGTGCGGCCGCGCCGGGCGTACGACATCCACGACGCCCTCCTGACCGACCTGGCCCGGCCGATCTACGACCGGCAGATCGGCGCGCTCGGCGGCACCGACCACCAGCGGCTCGCCTCCGGCGCCTCCGCCGAGCTGTGAGCGGGGTCCCGGCCGCTGTCGGTGCCCGCCAGTAGGCTGGGCGCCATGCGCATCGCCACCTGGAACGTCAATTCGATCACCGCCCGGCTGCCCCGGCTGCTGGCCTGGCTGGAGAGCAGCGGCACCGACGTGCTGTGCATCCAGGAGACCAAGTGCACCGCCGAGCAGTTCCCCACCGAGGAGCTGCGCGCGCTGGGGTACGAGTCGGCGGTCAGCGCCACCGGCAGGTGGAACGGCGTGGCCCTGCTCTCCCGCGTCGGCTTCGAGGACGTCGTCGCCGGTCTGCCCGGCGCGCCCGAGTACGACGGGGTGCGGGAGCCCCGGGCCATCTCCGCCACCTGCGGCCCGGTCCGCGTCTGGTCGGTCTACGTGCCGAACGGCCGCGAGGTCGCCCACGAGCACTACGCGTACAAGCTGCGCTGGCTGGAGGCGCTGAAGGCGGCCGTCGGCGAGGACGCGGCGGGCGGGCGCCCCTTCGCCGTCCTCGGCGACTACAACATCGCCCCGACCGACGCCGACGTCTGGGACATCTCCCTCTTCGAGGGCGCCACCCACGTCACCGAGCCCGAGCGGGCGGCCCTCGCCGGCCTGCGCGAGACCGGCCTCACGGACGTCGTCCCGCGCCCCCTCAAGTACGACCACCCGTACACGTACTGGGACTACCGCCAGCTCGCCTTCCCCAAGAACAAGGGCATGCGCATCGACCTCGTGTACGGCAACAAGACCTTCGCCGAGGCCGTCCAGGACAGTTACGTGGACCGCGAGGAGCGCAAGGGCAAGGGCGCCTCCGACCACGCCCCGGTCGTGGTCGACCTCGACCTCTGACCCCGGCCGCCGGCCACGGTGACCTGCGCGGGCGGTCCATAACGATCTCAGCGTGCCGGGTGGTGGACCGGTGGGTGACGGTGCGACGCTGTTCCGATGAACATCCCGTTTCTCGACCATTGGCGCAAGCGGCGCGAGCCGGACCCGTCCCCGCTGGCCGCGGCCTTCGACCGTGACCCGGAGGGCATGGGGGAGCTGCTCGCCGAGTGCGAGCTGCTCCGCGCCCGGGTCGAGGCGGCGGGCGTGGCGCTCGACGACACTCCGCGCTCGCTCCAGGAGCTGGACCAGCTCCCGCCGCGCTGGCGCGACGACGCCGAGGAACTGCCCTGGTTCGGCAACGACGCGGGGCTGTACCTCGGCACCGTGATCGTGCGGAACGTGCCGGGTGCCCACTGGCAGGTGTGGCCGAACGGCGGTCCGGTCGTCGTCCTGGAGTCCGGCCGTGAGGTCCCCGTCGTCGAGTACGGCGTCGAGTGGGCGATGTCCGGGGCGCCCGAGCTCTCCCAGGTGTACGCGGAGGCCGCCGAGGAGTGACCTTTCGTCACGGCGCGCCCGACACCACCCGATTGCCGTAAATACGGCTAATCCCGGCTTGCTCCCCTTCGGGCGTGTCGGGCGTGAAGTCCCTTTTCCCGGCGGATAGTTTGCGCTGTCTCGACACACCGCATCGGCACACCGCTGAGAAATGGGGCAGGGCAGCGCATGACCGTCGATCCGCTGATCGAACTGCGTGGCGTCAACAAGCACTACGGCACGCTGCACGTCCTCCAGGGAATCGACCTCACCGTCGGCCGCGGTGAGGTCGTCGTCGTCATCGGCCCCTCGGGCTCCGGCAAGTCCACCCTCTGCCGGGCGATGAACCGGCTGGAGACCATCGAGTCCGGCGAGATCCGCGTCGACGGCAGGCCGCTCCCCGAGGAGGGCAAGGACCTCGCCCGGCTCCGCGCCGAAGTCGGCATGGTCTTCCAGTCCTTCAACCTCTTCGCCCACAAGACCGTCCTCGCCAACGTCTCCCTGGCGCAGATCAAGGTCCGCCGGCGGAAGAGGGAGGACGCCGACCGGCGTTCGCGCGAACTCCTCGACCGGGTCGGCCTCGCCGCCCACGCCGAGAAGTACCCGGCCCAGCTCTCCGGCGGCCAGCAGCAGCGCGTCGCCATCGCCCGCGCCCTCGCCATGGACCCCAAGGCGCTCCTCTTCGACGAGCCCACCTCCGCCCTCGACCCCGAGATGATCAACGAGGTCCTGGAGGTGATGCAGCAGCTCGCCAGAGAGGGCATGACCATGGTCGTCGTCACCCACGAGATGGGCTTCGCCCGTTCCGCCGCCAACCGGGTCGTCTTCATGGCCGACGGCCGGATCCTGGAGGACCGCGCCCCCGAGGAGTTCTTCACCGCCCCGCGCAGCGAACGCGCCAAGGACTTCCTCTCCAAGATCCTCTCGCACTGACCGGGGTGGGAACCATGCAGCGCACGCACCGACGCCTGGGCGCCCTCGCCCTGCTGCTCGCCGCCGCGGGCTCCCTGCTGGCCGGCTGCGGCCGCCCCGGCAGCCCGCCCGTCAAGGGTCCGCAGCCCGACCAACTCCCCTCGTACCGGATCGAGTCCGGCTTCCGGCTGCCGGATTCCTCCACCTGGAACCGGGCGAGGAAGCGCGGCCGCCTCGTCGTCGGCGCCAAGGAGGACCAGCCGTACCTCGGCGAGAAGGACCCCGCCACCGGCGCCTATTCGGGCTTCGACATCGAGATCGCCAAGATGATGGCCGCCTCCCTCGGCTTCGACCCGGCGACCGGCGTCGAGTTCCGCACCATCGCCTCCGCCAACCGCGAGACCGCCCTGCAGAACGGGCAGATCGACTACTACGTCGGCACCTACACCATCAACGACAAGCGCAAGGAGCTCGTCGGCTTCGCGGGCCCGTACTACGAGGCCGGCCAGTCGCTCCTCGTCCGCACCGACGAGGACGACATCCACGGCCCGCGGGACCTCGACGGCAAGCGCGTCTGCTCGGCCGCGGGCTCCACCCCCTACCAGCGCATCCAGCAGGACTACCCGAAGGCCGACCTCGTCGCCTACGACACGTACTCGATCTGCGTCGACAACCTCCTCACCTACCAGGTCGACGCCGTCACCACCGACGACACCATCCTCATGGGCTACGCCGCCAAGGTCCCCGACGAACTCAAGCTCGCCGGGAAGCCGTTCTCGAAAGAGCCGTACGGGATCGGCGTGCCGCGCGACGACACCGCGCTGCGCCTCGCCCTCGACGACGCCATCGCCGCGCACGAGAAGAACGGCGACTGGAAGAAGGCGTACGACGCGACCCTCGGCCTCTCCGGAGTCCCCGCCCCGACGCCGCCGCCCATCGACCGCTACCCGGCCAACTGAGGACTCCCACCGCTGACATGGACGTACTGACAGAGAACTTCTCGCTCTACGGCGAGGGTTTCCTCGGCACTCTCGAACTCACCGTCTACGCCTCGGCGCTCGCCCTCGTCCTGGGCTTCGTCATGGCGGCCTTCCGGGTCGCGCCCGTCGGCTCCTTCCGGGTCTTCGGCACGGTCTGGGTGACGGTCCTGCGCAACACCCCGCTCACCCTGCTCTTCTTCGCGGTGATGCTGGGCCTGCCCCGCTTCGGACTGGTGCTGCCCTTCGAGGTCTTCGCCGTCCTCGCCCTCGGCTGCTACACCTCCGCCTTCATCTGCGAGGCGCTCCGCTCCGGCATCAACACCGTCCCCGTCGGGCAGGGCGAGGCCGCCCGCAGCCTCGGCATGAGCTTCACCCAGACCCTGGGGGCGGTCGTCCTGCCGCAGGCGTTCCGCTCGGTGATCCCGCCGATCGGCTCCACCCTGATCGCCCTCGCCAAGAACTCCGCCATCGCCGGCGCCTTCAGCGTCACCGAACTCCTGGGCACCTACAAGACCTTGAGCGAACTCGGCTACAACATCGTCTGGACCTTCGTCTGGATCGCCGTCGGCTACCTGATCATCACCCTCGCCATCAGCGCCGTCTTCAACGTCATGGAGAAGCGCTGGGGGGTGGCCCGATGAGCCGCACGCCGCACGCCAGCGCCCTCTACGACCTCCCCGGACCGCAGGCCCGCCGCCGCCACCTCCTGTACGGCCTGGCGTCCACCGCGGTGATCCTCGGCATCGCCGCCTGGATCCTCTATCTGCTCTTCGACACCGACCAGTTCACCGCGGTGAAGTGGCGCCCCTTCCTCTACGAGGGCATCCAGGAACTGCTCCTCGAAGGGCTCGCCAACACCCTCAAGGCGTTCGCGCTCGCCGCCGTGTTCTCCCTGGCGCTCGGCGGGGTCCTCGCCACCGGGCGGCTCTCCGACCACCGGCCGGTGCGCTGGATCGCCACCCTGCTCGTGGAGTTCTTCCGCGCCATGCCGGTGCTGGTGATGATCTTCTTCATCTTCGTGGCGCTCAAGGTGCAGCCGCTGCCCGCGCTGGTCGCCGGACTCACCCTCTACAACGGCTCGGTGCTCGCCGAGGTCTTCCGCACCGGCGTGCACGCCGTGCCGCGCGGGCAGGGGGAGGCCGCGTACGCCCTGGGCATGCGCAAGACCCAGGTCATGACCTGGGTCCTGGTCCCGCAGGCGGTCCGGGCGATGCTGCCGGCCATCATCAGCCAGCTCGTGGTGGCGCTGAAGGACACCTCGCTGGGCTACCTCATCACCTACGAGGAGTTCCTCCACGCGGGCAAGCTGATCGCCTCCAACCTCGACTACGACCTGCCGTTCATCCCGGTCGTCCTGGTGATCTCACCGATCTACATCGGCATGTGCATGCTGCTCTCCTGGTTCGCGACCTGGGTCGCGCGACGGGAGCGCCGCGACCCCCGCACCAAGGGGGTGGACGTCGCTCCCGCCGCACCGGTGACCACGCTGCCGGGCCGCGAGTGACCCCCGTACGGGCCCCCGCACGGGCCTGAAACCGGCCCGGCAGCAGCCGTGATCACTCCTCCCGCATCGGCACCGACAGGTACGAGGGATCGGACGCGGGGGAGGAGAAGGTCAGCTGCGCGCCGGCCGGGTTGTGCTCGATGTACAGCGGGTCGACGGTGTCGACGACCAGCGCCAGCCGGTGGCCGGCCGGGACGTCGTAGGCCGTGGAGAAGAGCTCCAGGTCCACGGCGAACGGCTTGCCCGGCGCCTTGTCGTGGAAGGTGTACGGGGCGTTGCTCACCAGCTTCCCGACACCGAGCGGGCCCACGTCGTAGAGGTAGGCGACGAAGGTGCCGCTGGACTTCGTCGGCGTGACCGTGGTGTGCAGCACCGGCGTGCCGCGCACCACCGCGCCGGAGTCGTACCGCCCGGACTGCCAGACCGCCGCGAAGGAGCGGGGGAGGAGCGGGACGGAGACGGCCGGCGGGGTCTGCGCCAGCTGGTCGAGGAGGTTGCTGAGGAGCACGATGCCGCCGTTGGCGCCGGAGTCCACGTTGGCCCACACGTGCTCGGAGTCGTTCAGCGCGAGCCGCTCGCGGTGCGCGTTGACGGCCTTCCAGTCGGCGTACCCCTCGTAGCCGCCGTCCGAGCGCGGCTTGAGCTGGACCGGCTGCTCGCGGTCGATGCCGTTGTCGGCGCCCTTGAGGTACCGGTCGAACCAGCGGTGGGCGCTCGTCCAGGTGTCGTTGGGCAGGCCGAGGATGCCGGTGGCCTCGGCGGTGGCGTGGTCGCCGGGGCGGAACTCCAGCCGCTTGGGGCCCTTCAGCTTCTCGTAGAAGCTCGCGTACTGGTTGGGCGGGAAGATGGTGTCGCCCCAGGCGTTGCCGAGCATGACGGCGGTGCCGTTGGCGTTGATCCGGTCCAGGTAGGTGGCGGCCGACCGCTGCCGGCCCCAGGCGATCATCTCGTCCTCCTGGTCCAGGTTCGACGAGAGGAAGTCGCCCAGGATCTTCTCCAGTTCGGGGCCCGGCCGGCCGGTGAGGTAGCCGGCGCCGCCGAGCAGAGCGGCGGCCTGGAGGTGCTGGGTGCGGCCGCTGTAGATGGACTCGATGAGGTCCGCCCAGCCGCTCAGTGCGGCGACGGCCTTGATCCGGGAGTCGTGCGCGGCGGCGAGCAGACTGATGCCGGCGCCGTAACTCACCCCGGCCATACCGATCTTGGCGGGGTCGGCCGGGGTGTGGGCGAGTGTCCAGTCGATCACCCGGGAGGCGTCGGCGACGTCCTTGGGCCCGGCGGTCTCGATCTCGCCGCCGGACTGCCAGAACCCGCGTGAGTTGTAACTCACCACGACATAGCCGGAGTCGGCGAGCTTCTGCGCCTGCGCCAGGTACTCGATCTGCGGCATCGCCCAGCTGGTGGGCAGCACGACCACCGGGTAGCGGACGGAGCCGTCGGCCCCGGCGGGCGTGACGACGTTGGCCTTGAGGACGGTGCCGCCGTCGCCGGCGATGTCCACGAACCGGATCGACGTGCCGCTCTCGGCGGCCTGGACGGCGGGAGCCACGGACAGGGCCGTCCCGGCCACCAGAACGGCCGAGACGGCGAGGGCCAGGGATGTGCGCACGGGCCACTCCTCGATGGGGGGTCACTGATGGGGGGCAGTGAAGTGGCCCGACGGTATCCATGGCGTGCTACCCGTGGTAACTGGTCGGTAAGTTACGTGCGGGTAACGATTGGGGAAGCCGTGCCGGGGCGATCCGGTACGCCCCCCGGGGCCGGGGCCCGGCCCTCCCGCCGGGCCCCGCCGCCTGCGTGTACCGCCTCCCCGCACCGCGTACGCGCCCCCGCTGCCCCGCCGGGCCCTACTGCCCCGCTGCCGCCGGCCCCGTGGCCTCGCCCCTCGTGGAGCGGCGTGACGCCCCCTGCCGCGCGGGCGCTAGTCCCGCTCCAGCGCCGCCAGTTCCTCGCCCAGCACCAGGCCCTCGTCCCGCCGCCCCAGCGCGAACAGCTCCCGCTGGTGCCTGGCGAGCGCCCGGCGCAGCGTCTCGGTCCGCCGCGGGTGGTCCCTCCGCACCAGCCGGGCCACCTCGACCGCCTCCCCGGCCAGCTCTTCGCACCGCTCCGGCGTCGCCCCCATCTGGATCAGCGCGGACCCCAGCCACTCCGTCAGCTTCGGCGCGTACGCGTCCGGGCTCACCCGCGCCAGCACCCGGTACGCCTCCACCCGCTCGGGGACGGACAGCCGCCACGAAGCCAGCAGCAACACCCGTGCCCTCAGCACCTCGTCATGGTTCACGCCCCGCACCTTCCCCGCTTCACCCCTGTGTGTCATGGCGGAGATTCTGGGTGTCCGCAGACAGCCCGGACAAGGCGCGCGAACTGTGCGTTCCGTCCTACGAAAACCGGCTCTGACCTGTCATGATGGACACGTCTTCACCCCTCCTCCAGGCTGGACCCGTGAAGCCGACGAACCTTCCCGACGTCTTCGATCCCCGGGTCCACGCCGCCGGGCCGCCGCACGACGCCTTCCGGGAGCTGCGGGACCGGGCGCCCGTCGCCCGGCAGGACGAGCCCGCGATCCTGGGATGGCCCGCCGGGACGGGCTTCTGGGCCGTGACCCGCCACGCCGACGTCGTGCGGGTGCTCAAGGACGCGGAGACGTACTCCTCCTGGCTCGGCGCCACCCAGATCCGGGACCCCGACCCCGCCGACCTGCCGTTCATCCGGCGCATGATGCTCAATCAGGACCCGCCGGAACACGGCAGGCTGAGGCGGCTCGCCAGCCGCGCCTTCACCCCGGGCCGGATCGCGCGGTTCGAGGAGACCGCCCGCACGCGGGCCCGGAGACTGCTCGCGGAGGCCCGGGAGGCGGGCGGCGAGGTCGACCTCGTCCGGGCCGTCACCGACGACTACGCGCTGCTCAACCTCACCGACCTGCTCGGCGTGCCGGCGGGCGACCGGGGGCTCCTGCACGCCTGGACCGAGCGGGTCATCGCCTACCAGGACCCGGACGAACCGCCCGTGCTCGACACCGCCGGGAGGCCGGTCGACCCCCGGTCACCGGCGATGCTCGCCGAGATGTTCGCGTACGCGCAGGAGCTGGCCGCGCACAAGCGGAAGCACCCGGCCGACGACCTCATCACCGCCCTCGCGACCACCGAACTCGCCGCCGCCGAACTGGAGATGTTCTTCTTCCTGCTCACCGTCGCCGGCAACGACACCGTCCGGTCGGCCGCGCCCGGCGGGGTGCTCGCCCTGGCCGGCGACCCCGGCGAGCAGGGCAGGCTCTGGCGGGGCGAGGTCGGCATGGACACGGCCGTGGACGAACTCCTGCGCGTCCACCCGCCGGTGCTCTCCTTCCGCCGCACCGCCGTCCGGGACATCCGGCTCGCCGGTGTGCGGATCGCCGAGGGCGACAAGGTCGTCGTCTTCCATGTCTCCGCCAACCACGACGAACGCGCCTTCCCCGACCCGCACCGCCTCGACCTCGCCCGCCGTCCGAACCCGCACGTCTCCTTCGGCGACGGGCCCCACGTCTGCCTGGGTGCCCACTTCGCCCGGCTGCAGCTACGCGTTTTCTACGAGGAGTTGCGGGACGCCTGTGGCGGGGTCGAGACCGCCGGGCCGCCCCGGAGACTCGTCTCCAACTTCATCAACGGAATCAAGTCGCTGCCGGTACGGCTGCGGGAGCCCTGAGGGCCGCCCGCGTCACGTCGGCCACCAGCTCGACCACGTCGGGGCCGTACGCCTGGGAGTTGACCACCTTCAGGAGCAGGACGAAGGACCCGCCCCGGTGGGTCCGGGCGAGCCGCTCGTGATGGCGGGCCAGATAGCGGGTCGCCGCCTGGTTGGTGATGGCCCGCTGCCCGCAGAAGAGGAAGACCGGCCGGCCGCCGTCGCCCGCGGTGATCCGCGCGAGCACCACGTACTCGACGGTGCCCGGGTCCATCCGGTACCGCTCGCCGCCGACCTCGATCGCGCCCCGCTCCTCGACCGGGTCCGTGTCCGTGTTCATGCTCAGCCCGGGCAGCAGCGAGCCGAGGTGGGCGGCCATCCGCCGGTTCGACCCCGGACCGCCGACGCAGAACTCCGTCCGGTCGCCGAAGCCCAGATGGGTCCGGTCGTGCTGGACGATCTGCGCCTGCGCCCCGCAGTCCTTCACGAGCGCGGCGAGTTCGAGCAGCGCGAACACGTCGAAGCGGTGCACCGCCCCGTCCCCGCCCGCCTCCCGGTTCACCACGAGCAGGCACTCGGCGTGGCCGGGCAGGCCGAAGAACGCCTGCTTGCGGCGGAGCCGCCGACGCCACACGTACGTCCGGGTGAGCCATCCCAGGGACGCGCTGAGGCCGGTCGCCAGCACGCCGAGCACGATGTTCCGCAGGTCCTCGTCCATAGGGGCGCATGCTAGCGGCGGTCGGGTGACCGTTCGAGAGGGGCGGAGCGCGGTCCTGCCTCCGAGGAGTCCGGGAAGTTACGCTGCGTGGACGATCATTGACGGGAGGTCAGGGATGCGTCGTTCCGGCTGGCGGTACGGGGTGATCGCGGCGGCGGCCGCGACGGTGCTCTCGGTGGGAGCCGCGGCCCCACCGCCGACCGCCCCCGCGCCGCCCGTCCCGCCGCCGACCGCCCCGCCCGGCTCCCCGGACCGGCCCGTCCCCCCGGCTCCGCCCGGCCCCCCGGTCCCGCGCGCGAAGGTGCCCGTGGCCGTCGGCCACGGCGGCGCCGTCGCCAGCGTCGACGCCGACGCGAGCGACGCCGGCATCGAGGTGCTGCGCCGGGGCGGCAACGCCGTCGACGCGGCCGTCGCCGTCGCCGCCGCCCTCGGAGTCACCGAGCCCTACTCGGCCGGCATCGGCGGAGGCGGCTACCTCGTCCACTACGACGCCAGGACCCGTACGGTCCACACCGTCGACGGCCGTGAGACGGCCCCCGCGTCGGCCGACGCCGCCCTCCTCACCGAGAACGGCGCGCCGCTCCCCTTCGACGAGGCGATGACCAGCGGCCGCGCCGTCGGAACCCCCGGCACCCCCGCCACCTGGGCCACCGCCCTCGACGCCTGGGGCAGCAAGCCGCTCCGCGAACTGCTCGCCCCCGCCCAGCGCCTGGCCCGCGACGGCTTCACCGCCGACGCCACCTACCGGGCCCAGACCGCCGCCAACGAGGCCCGGTTCCGCGACTTCCCGGCCTCCGCCGCCCTCTTCCTGCCCGGCGGCCGGCTCCCCGAGGTCGGCTCGGTCGTGCGCAACCCCGACCTGGCCCGCACCTACGCCACCCTCGCCGAGGAGGGCGTCGGGGCGCTCTACCGGGGCCCGCTCGCCCGCGACATCGTCCGCACCGTCCGCACGCCGCCGGTCCGCGCGGGCGCGGACCGCGTCGTCCGGGCCGGCGATCTGACGGAGCGGGACCTCGCCGCGTACCGGACGGTCCGGCGCGCGCCCACCGAGACCTCCTACCGGGGGCTGCGGGTGCTCGGCATGGCACCGTCGTCCTCCGGCGGCACGACCGTCGGCGAGGCCCTCAACATCCTGGAGTCCACGGACCTCGCGGCCGCCCCGGAGCCGCGGTACCTCCACCGCCTGATCGAGGCGAGCCGGATCGCCTTCGCCGACCGGGGCCGCTGGGTCGGCGACCCCGCCTTCGAGCGGGTGCCCGTCCGGGGCCTGCTCTCCCAGCGGTACGCGGACTCCCGGGCCTGTCTGATCCGCGACGACGCCGTCCTCGTCAGCCCGCTCGCGCCCGGCGACCCCCGGAACCCGGTGCCGTGCGCCGTCGGCGGGACCGCGGCGCCGACCACGTACGAGGGCGAGAACACCACCCACCTGACGGTGGCCGACCGGTGGGGGAACGTCGTCGCCTACACGCTCACCATCGAGTCCACGGGCGGCAGCGGCATCACCGTCCCCGGCCGCGGCTTCCTGCTCAACAACGAGCTGACCGATTTCTCCTTCGTCCCGGCGAACCCGGCCGTCCACGACCCCAATTTGCCGGGACCCGGCAAGCGCCCCCGCTCCTCCATCTCCCCGACGATCGTGCTCGACGGCCACGACCGGCCGGTCGTGGCCCTCGGCTCACCGGGCGGCGCCACCATCGTCACCACCGTCCTCCAGACCCTCACCGGCTTCCTCGACCGGCGGCTGCCGCTCGTCGACGCCATTGCCGCGCCCCGCGCCAGCCAGCGCAACCAGGCCGCGACCGACCTCGAACCCGCCCTCTGGAACAGCCCGGCGCGGTCCGCGCTCGAAGCCCTCGGGCACACCTTCCGGCAGAACCCGGAGATCGGCGCCGCCACCGGCGTCCAGCGCCTGCCCGACGGGCGCTGGCTCGCGGCCGCGGAGACCGTCCGCCGGGGCGGCGGCTCCGCGATGGTCGTCCGGCCGGACCGGTGACGGCGCGTCGTCAGGTTCCGTCCGGCGCCAGGGCGACCCCCATCCGGCGCGCGAGCGCCGCCACCCCCCGGACCGCCGGCCCGTCGCAGATCTGTTCCGCGGTGACGCGGTTGCTCCGGTGGTCGTCGTGCACCTCGTACAGGAGCGCGTAGACGAGCTTCTCCTCGCGCGCGGTGGGCCGCGCGGGCAGCGGCGTGTCCCGCCACAGCTCCGCGACGGCGGACGGCGACACCGGCGCGCGCCGTCCGCCGCCCGCGGGGCCGGGCGCCTCCGCCAGGCGGATCGCGCCCAGGGCGACCGAAGCCTCCGACAGCTCGCGCCGGAACGCGAGCCGGCCGGCGGCCTCCGGCGCCACCGCCCGGGCGGCCGCCGCGACCCGCGCGACCGTGGGCCCGTCCGTCCAGACCAGGGCCGGCACGTCCCCGGCGGCCGCGGCGACGGCGGTCCCGAGCCGCTCGCCCACGGCGGCGGCCAGGGCGTCGAGCGGCTCCGCTCCGGGGGCGCGGTCGCCGGCCGTGCCGCGGGGGCGGTTCTCGGCGGTGCCCACGGCTACAGGACCGTCAGGACGCGCGGGCCGGCGGCGGTGACCGCGACCGTGTGCTCGGCGTGGGCGGCGCGGGAGCCGTCGAGGGTGCGGATCGTCCAGCCGTCCCGCGCGGTGTAGTGCTCGTCGCCGCCGCCCCCGATCAGCATCGGCTCGATCGCCAGGACCATGCCGGGCCGCAGCCGCATCCCGCGCCCGGGCCGCCCCTCGTTGGGCACGCCCGGGTCCTCGTGCATGGCGCGGCCGATGCCGTGGCCGCCGAAACCGTCGGGGATGCCGTACCCCGCCTTCCGGCACACCGTGCCGATGGCGTGGGCGATGTCCCCGACGCGGTTGCCGGCCACGGCCGCGGCGATGCCGGCCGCCAGCGCCTCCTCGGCCGCCCCGATCAGCCGGGTGTCCTCGGGGCGGGCGCGGCCGACGGTGAAGCTCACCGCCGCGTCGCCCGCCCAGCCGCGCAGCAGGGCGCCGCAGTCCAGCGAGACGAGGTCGCCGTCGGCGAGCCGGGTCCCGTCCGGGACGCCGTGCACGATCGCGTCGTTGACGGACACGCAGACGACGGCGGGGAAGGGGGTCGGCGCCCAGTCCGGGCGGTAGCCGAGGAAGGGCGAGCCCGCGCCGGCCTCCGCCAGCACCTCGCGGGCCGCCCGGTCCAGCGCGGTGACCGGCACCCCGGGGGCGGCCTGCGCCCGCGCCGCCGCCAGGGCGCGGGCCACCACGCGGCCCGCCTCGCGCATCTCGTTCACGTTCTCTTCGGTCTTGATCTCCACCATTCCCATTACTATACCGGTATAGAAATGGTGTCGGGCCGGTAGAGTGGTGGCATGGTGCGCACCCCCCTGACCCCGGAAGAGCGCGAGCGCGGCGAGCGGCTCGGGCGGCTGCTGCGCGACGCGCGCGGCGGGCGCTCGATGGTGGAGATCGCCGCGGCGGCCGGCCTGTCGGCCGAGACCCTCCGCAAGATCGAGACCGGCCGTGCCCCGACTCCGGCCTTCTTCACCGTGGCCGCCCTCGCCGGCGTCCTCGACCTGTCGATGGACGACCTGCTCCTGCGCTGCGCGCCGCTGCCCGTCTGACCGGCGGCGCCCGGCCGCCGAGTGGCCTCCGCCCCGGCGGGGGAGGAGGCTTGAGGTGGGTACGTCCGGGTGGACCGGGTGCGTACGGCACGGAGGCTCCGCCCGGCCGGGAATGGGGCAGTGTCATGCGCATGCTTCTGAAGGTCGAGATGAACACCGAGTCCTCCAACGACCTCATCCGGCAGGGCGCCGTCCAGGGACTCATGGAGGAGGCGCTCGGGCGGATCCGCCCCGAGGCCGCGTACTTCACCGTCGAGAACGGCTGCCGCACCGGCTACTTCTTCTTCGACCTGGCCGAGACCTCCGACATGCCGGCGATCGCGGAGCCGTTCTTCATGCGCCTCGGTGCCAAGGTCCACTACTCGCCGGTGATGAACCCGGAGGAGCTGGCCAAGGGCCTCGGCCAGATCTCCGGGCGGGGCTGATCCCCCCACCGGGCCGGCCGGAGCCGACCCCCCCACCGGGCCGGCGGGGCGCGGGCGCCTCAGGCCGACCCGACCGCGAGCTGGACCCGGCTGTGGCGGGGCCGCTCGATCTCGTCCAGCAGCGCGAGCGCCAGATCGGCGTGCGCGATCCGGCCCGGGCCGTCCACGACCCTGCCGACCGCCGTGCGGTAGCCGCCGGCGGGCTCCGCCTCCGCGTTCAGGTCCAGCGGCGGCACCACCATCAGCCAGTCGAGATCCGGCCCGGCCGTCGCCGTCAGCAGCTCGAACTCCACGACGTGGCCCTGCGCGAAGGCCCGCCACTCCCCGGGGAAGCCCGGCGCGTCCATCAGCCGCACACCGGCCGCGTCCTCCAGGGTGGTGGCGATGCCGAGGGTCACCAGCCGGCCCACGCCGGCCGCCGAGAGCCCCGCGGCCAGCGCCTTCGCCGTCGCCGCGAAGTACTCCTCCGACGGTACGTCGAGGCGGGCGGAGGCGTGCACGGCCGCGTCGTGGCCGACGGCGAGCGCCGCCACCGACTCCGGGTCCGTCGCGTCCCCGCGCGCCACGGTCACTCCCGCCCGCTCCAGGTCCGCGTGGCGGGCCGGGTCGCGCACCACCGCCGTCACCCGGTGGCCCCGGGCCGCCGCCTCCGCCACGGCCGCGCGGCCGACCCGCCCGCCCGCGCCGAACACGATGATCTTCTTGCCGCTGTCGTTGTCGTCCATGAGCGGGACGGTAGGACGGGGGTGCCCGGTTACTTCAACGGTACGGGCACGGCTACCGTCGGACCCATGAGCGAACTGCCCCCGATACCCGTCCGGTTCGACGGCCCGGAGTGCGCGGACGGTGCCGTCCAGCCCTTCCGCGTCGGCGACAAGTGGACCGGCGTGGTGCTGCGCTGCCTGGAGGACGGCGCCGCCCGCCGCTTCGGCGAACTCCGCGCCGCGCTCCCCTGGATCACCCCCAAGGTCCTCACCGAGACCCTCCGCTCCATGGAGCGCAGCGGCTTCCTCACCCGGACCGCGTACGACGAGAACCCGCCGCGCGTCGAGTACGCCCTCACCCCGCTCGGCCGCTCCCTCCTCGGCCCCCTCGACACCGCCTGCGCCTGGGCCCGCGCCCACGGCAACGAGATCGGCGCCGCCCGCGCGGCCCACCCGGGACCCTGACCCCTGCCCCGGCCCGCGGGGGACCCGTGCGGGGAGCCGGGGCGACACGGCCCGGCCCGCCGGAGGGCCTTCAGCGACCGCGCCCCCGCCCGCCGGAGGGTCGTCGGGCGGACGCGGCCCAGCCCCCCAGAGTCCCGCCGGGCCGACGCGCCCCCGCCCACCGGAGGCCCGCCGGGCGACCGCGACCCCGCTCCGGCATAGGCTCGGCGGTCATGACGACCGACCCCGAGAACCCCGCCGGCCCGCGCCGCCTCCCCGACGAGCTGCGGCGCGGCCGCTACCTCAGCCTGACCACCTTCCGGAAGAACGGCACCGGTGTCGCCACCCCCGTCTGGTACGCCGTCGAGGGCGAGCGGGTGTACGTGTGGACCCGCACCGACTCCTGGAAGGTCAAGCGGCTCCGCAACGACCCCAGGGTCGAACTGACCGTCTGCGACCTGCGCGGCAACGTCCCCGAGGGCGCCGTCCGGACCCCCGGCACCGCCCGGCTCGTCACGGGGGAGGAGCTGCGGCACGTCCGCAGGCTGCTCTCGCGCAAGTACACCTACCAGTACTGGCTGGTCGACTGGCCCGCCACCCTCGCCCGGCTCGGCAAGCGCCCCCACACCGGGATCGTCGTCACCCTGTGAACCCGGCCGCGCGACCTGTCCGGACCACACCGATGTGGTCCCCGGGGCACGGAAAGGAAAACGGTCCGTAGCCGTCCCGTAACACGACTGCGGTGCAATGCCCTGCGGCGGACCGGAAGGTCCCCTTCTACCGCAGGGCAGGTGCGTGCGCATGACGGTCACTCACATTCCGTCCCAGATGGCGGAGTTCACCCACTGGCTGGGCGGGCTCGCCGCCCGCGCCGAGCGGACCGGCGGCTGGTGGGCCGTCTTCGCCGAACGGGACCCCGACGGGCTCCGCGCCTGCCTCGACGGGGCCGAGCTGCTCCCCTGGGACGTCGTCGAGTCCCTCCTCCAGGACGTGGGGGAGGGGCCGGAGCGGGGACGGGAGCTGTACGCGGCCGCCGCCGGCGCCCACGACCGGCGGCCCGGCGGGGCCGAGGCGCTCGCCGCGCGCCGCGAGCTGATGGAGACCGAGCGCCGCCACGCGGAGGCCCGCATCCGCGAGCTGTGGGAGCGGCTCCGCGCGCCCGGCCCCGAGGAGGCGGCCCGCCTCGCGCACGACCCCGAGGAGGCGGCCCGGCTCGCCCACGACCTCGCCTGGACCCGCGACGACCACGCCCGCGCCACCGCCCGGATCGTCGACCTCACCGACCGCCTCGACCGGCTCCACGCCTCCCCCGCCCCGGGCGCCGCCGCCGCCGCTCCCGGGGCGCGGGAGCGGCGCCCGCGCGGGGCCCGGTACGCCTGGGCGGACGACGCCGGCGCCGCCGGGGGACCCGCGCCCGCCCCCGTGCCCGACCTGCCCGCCGGCGGCGCCGAGCCGCGCGGCGCCCGCTTCCGGCTCCGGGCCCCGTCCCGTACCGGCGACGCGGCCGCGCCGGAGGCAGACGCGCCCGACCCGGACGAGGCCGCGGAGGCGGCCCGCGCCGCCGTCAACGCCGTCCACGCCCTCCAGCGGCTGCGCGCCCAGGGCCGTACGGGTGAGGCGCACGTACTGCTCTGCGAGGCGCTCGGCGGGCCGCCCGCCCGGCTGCCCGCGCTCGCCGGGGAGCTGCACCGGGCCGGGTTCGGCGCCGACTGGGCCACCCTGCTCTGGGAGGCCGCCTCGCTGCCGCCCGCCCGGCTGGCCGCCGTCGCCGGGGCGCTCGCCGACGCGGGCCGCGCCGACGACTGCGAACAGCTGCTGCGCCAGGGGCTCGCCCGTCCGGTGGAGGAACTGGCCGGAGCCGTCGCGGCCCTGGTGGCCGAGCGCCACGACCACGAGGCCCACGCGCTGCTCACCGCCTTCATCCGGGTCCGCACCCCCGAGGAGGCCGCGCGTCTCGCGGCCGTGGACCCGGCCCTGCTGGTGCCCCGGCTCGGCGCCGCGGCCCGCGGCCTGTCGCGCGCCGACGAACGGGCCCTGCGGCACGCACTGCGGGTCGGTGGCGTCCTCGGCCCCTGACGGCGGAACCGTACGTGCGGGGAGCAGTCGGCACGTGTCGGTACGTGTCCGGTGTGGACCACTCCGGTATGAAACATGATCGACTGCGCTGCTTCCGGGCGGCAGTCTTGCTCCGGGGTGTGACGGGGCTTACGTTCTCCTCCTACGCATCGTGTCTACGGGCGTAGAGGCTCTCTGACGCCGCGCCGAAGGAGCAGCTCATGACCGTCGTACGCGCCGCCCTCGTCCAGGCGACCTGGACCGGCGACACCGAATCCATGATCGCCAAGCACGAGGAGCACGCCCGCGAGGCGGCCCGCCAGGGCGCCCAGGTGATCGGCTTCCAGGAGGTGTTCAACGCCCCCTACTTCTGCCAGGTCCAGGAACCCGAGCACTACCGCTGGGCCGAGCCCGTGCCGGACGGCCCCACCGTCACGCGGATGCGGGACCTCGCCCGCGAGACCGGCATGGTGATCGTCGTTCCCGTCTTCGAGGTCGAGTCCGAGGGCTTCTACTACAACACCGCCGCCGTCATCGACGCCGACGGCAGCTACCTCGGCAAGTACCGCAAGCACCACATCCCGCAGGTCAAGGGGTTCTGGGAGAAGTACTACTTCCGCCCGGGGAACGCCGGCTGGCCGGTCTTCGACACCGCCGTCGGCAAGGTCGGCGTCTACATCTGCTACGACCGCCACTTCCCCGAGGGCTGGCGCCAACTCGGCCTCAACGGCGCCCAGTTGGTCTACAACCCCTCCGCCACCCACCGCGGCCTCTCGTCCTACCTGTGGCAGCTGGAGCAGCCCGCCGCCGCCGTCGCCAACGAGTACTTCGTCGCCGCCATCAACCGCGTCGGCGTCGAGGAGTACGGCGACAACGACTTCTACGGCACCAGCTACTTCGTCGACCCGCGCGGCCGGTTCGTCGGCGACGTCGCCTCCGACAAGGAGGAGGAGCTCGTCGTCCGCGACCTCGACCTCGGCCTCATCGAGGAGGTCCGCCAGCAGTGGGCCTTCTACCGCGACCGCCGCCCCGACGCGTACGACGGGCTGGTCCAGCCGTGAACAGCCTGTACGCCCGCCACCGCTCCGTCCTCCCCGACTGGCTGGCCCTCTACTACGACGAGCCGATCGAGATCACCCACGGTGAGGGCCGGCACGTCTGGGACGCCGAGGGCCGCCGCTACCTCGACTTCTTCGGCGGCATCCTCACCACCATGACCGCCCACGCCCTCCCCGAGGTCACCAAGGCGGTCGCCGAACAGGCCGGCCGGATCGTCCACTCCTCCACCCTCTACCTCAACCGCCCGATGGTGGAGCTCGCCGAACGGATCGCCACCCTCTCCGGCATCCCGGACGCCCGCGTCTTCTTCACCACCTCCGGCACCGAGGCCAACGACACGGCCCTGCTCCTCGCCACCGCGTACCGCCGCTCGAACCAGATCCTGGCGATGCGCAACAGCTACCACGGCCGCTCCTTCTCCACCGTCGGCGTCACCGGCAACCGCTCCTGGTCGCCGACCGGCCTCTCCCCGCTCCAGACCCTGTACGTGCAGGGCGCGGTCCGTGGCCGGGGCCCCTTCGCCGGGCTCACCGACGAGCGGTTCACCGACGCCGCCGTCGCCGACCTCGAGGACCTCCTCGGCCACACTCACCGGGTCGCCGCTCTCATCGCGGAACCCGTCCAGGGCGTCGGCGGCTTCACCTCCCCGCCCGACGGCCTCTACGCCGCCTTCCGCCGGGTCCTCGACCGGCACGGCATCCTCTGGATCTCCGACGAGGTGCAGACCGGCTGGGGCCGCACCGGCGACCACTTCTGGGGCTGGCAGGCGCACGCCCAGGCGGGGCCGCCCGACATGCTCACCTTCGCCAAGGGCATCGGCAACGGCATGTCCGTCGGCGGTGTCGTCGCCCGCGCCGAGATCATGAACTGTCTCGACGCCAACTCCATCTCCACCTTCGGCGGTTCGCCCGTCACCATGGCCGCCGGCCTCGCCAACCTCGGGTATCTCCTCGACCACGACCTCCAGGGCAACGCGCGCCGGGTCGGGGGCCTCCTCATCGAGCGGATCCGGGCCGCCGCCGCGGGCGTCGGCGCCGTCCGCGAGGTCCGGGGCCGCGGCCTCATGATCGGCATCGAACTCGCCGACCCCGTCACCGGCCGCGCCGCCCCCGAAGCGGCCTCCGCCGTCCTGGAACGGGCCCGCGAGGACGGCCTCCTCATCGGCAAGGGCGGCGGCCACGACACCAGCGCGCTGCGCGTCGCACCCCCGCTCTCCCTCACCGTCGCCGAGGCCGAAGAGGGCGCCGCGATCCTCGAACAGGCCCTCAGATCCCTCTAGTTGGCAGGGGAGAAGTCCCGTGAGCACCCGAACCCTGATCCGGGGCGGCCTCGTCGTCACCGCCTCCGACGAACTCCACGCCGACGTCCTCGTCGAGGACGGCCGCGTCGCGGCGCTCGCCGCCCACGGCTCCGACGCGGCGGCCGGCTGGACCGCCGACCGTGTCCTCGACGCCACCGACCGCTACGTCATCCCGGGCGGTGTCGACGCCCACACCCACATGGAGCTGCCCTTCGGCGGCACCTTCGCCTCCGACACCTTCGAGACCGGCACCCGCGCCGCCGCCTGGGGCGGTACCACCACCATCGTCGACTTCGCCGTCCAGTCCGTCGGCCACGCCCTCCGCGAGGGCCTCGACGCCTGGTACGCCAAGGCCGACGGCAACTGCGCGATCGACTACGCCTTCCACATGATCATGTCGGACGTCACGCCGGCGACCTTGCGGGAGATGCCCCTGCTCGTCCAGGAGGGCATCACCTCCTTCAAGCTCTTCATGGCCTACCCCGGCGTCTTCTACTCGGACGACGGACAGATCCTGCGGGCCATGCAGGTCGCCGCCGGCACCGGCGGCCTGATCATGATGCACGCGGAGAACGGCATCGCCATCGACGTCCTCGTCGAACAGGCCCTGGCCCGCGGCGAGACGGACCCTCGCCATCACGGGGAGGTCCGCAAGGCGCTGCTGGAGGCGGAGGCGACCCACCGGGCGATCCAGCTCGCGCGGGTGGCGGGCTCCCCGCTGTACGTCGTCCACGTCTCCGCCCAGGAGGCGGTGGCGGAGCTGGCGGCCGCCCGCGACCTGGGACTGCCGGTCTTCGGCGAGACCTGCCCGCAGTACCTGTTCCTGTCGACGGACAACCTGGCGGAACCGGACTTCGAGGGCGCCAAGTACGTGTGCTCGACCCCGCTGCGGCCGAAGGAGCACCAGGCCGCCCTCTGGCGGGGGCTGCGGACGAACGACCTCCAGGTGGTCTCCACCGACCACTGCCCCTTCTGCTTCGTGGGGCAGAAGGAGCTCGGCCGCGGCGACTTCTCGAAGATCCCCAACGGGCTGCCCGGCGTGGAGAACCGCATGGACCTCCTCCACCAGGCCGTCGTCGACGGGCACATCTCCCGCCGCCGCTGGATCGAGATCGCCTGCGCCACCCCCGCCCGCATGTTCGGCATCTACCCGCAGAAGGGCACCATCGCCCCCGGCGCCGACGCCGACATCGTCATCTACGACCCGCACGCGACCCAGGTGCTGTCCGCCGAGACCCACCACATGAACGTCGACTACTCGGCGTACGAGGGACGGACGGTGACCGGCCAGGTCGAGACGGTCCTCTCCCGCGGCGAACCCGTCATCGACCAGCGCAAGTACGTCGGCCACGCCGGCCACGGCGCCTTCGTCCCCCGTTCCACCTGTCAGTACCTGAACTAGGAGGCCGCCCCTTGGACTTCGGACTCGTCCTGCAGACCGACCCGCCCGCCTCGCAGGTCGTCGGCCTGATGCGCCGGGCGGAACGCAACGGCTTCCGCTACGGCTGGACCTTCGACTCCGCCGTGCTCTGGCAGGAACCCTTCGTCATCTACAGCCAGATCCTGGCCAACACCACGAAGCTGCACGTCGGCCCCATGGTCACCAACCCCGGGACGCGTACGTGGGAGGTCACGGCCTCCACCTTCGCCACCCTCAACGACATGTACGGCAACCGGACCGTCTGCGGCATCGGCCGCGGCGACTCCGCCATGCGCGTCGCCGGCCGCAGGCCCAACACCCTCGCCCGCCTCGGCGAGGCCATCGAGGTCATCCGCGACCTGGCCGAGGGCCGCGAGGCGACCGTGGACGGCAACCCGATCCGCATCCCCTGGATCGAGAACGGCAGGCTGCCCGTCTGGATGGCGGCCTACGGCCCCAAGGCCCTCGCCCTCGCCGGGCAGAAGGCCGACGGCTTCATCCTCCAGCTCGCCGACCCCTTCCTCACCGAATGGATGATCAAGGCCGTCCGGGAGGCGGCCCGGGACGCCGGCCGCGACCCCGACGCCCTCACGATCTGCGTCGCCGCCCCCGCGTACGTCACCGCCGACGACTCCCCGCAGGCCCTGGCGCACGCCCGCGACCAGTGCCGCTGGTTCGGCGGCATGGTCGGCAACCACGTCGCCGACCTCGTCGCCAAGTACGGCGAACACTCCTCGATGGTCCCCGAGGAGCTGACGGCGTACATCAAGGACCGCCAGGGCTACGACTACTCCCACCACGGCCGCGCCGACAACCCCGACACCACCTTCGTCCCCGACGAGATCGTCGACCGCTTCTGCCTCCTCGGCCCCACCGAGGCCCACATCGACAAGCTCCGCCACCTCAAGAGCCTCGGCGTCGACCAGTTCGCCGTCTACGACATGCACGACAACCGTGAGGGCACCATCGACGCCTACGGCTCCGGGATCATCCCCGCCCTCACCTCCTGACCCGCCGGAGGGCCCGGAACCGACTCGTCCGGGCGGATCAGAGACCGAGGAGCCGGTCGAGCTCCGTCCGGGCCTTCCGCGTGTCATCGTGTTCCTCGCCCAGCACCCGCGCCCGGTCCGCCACGACCTCCCGCAGCAGTGCGACCGCTGCCGGAACGTCGTCGAGGGCCGCGAGGATCAGGGCCCGCCCGAACCTCGTCGTGACCACCTCGGGGTGATGCGGGTTCCGGTAGCGCTCGACGCGTTCCTCCAGGAGCGTGTCGATCTCGCTCAGGAGGGTGCCGGTGTCGCCGAGCTCCAGCTTCAGCATGATGATGTTGTAGCGGGTGATCATGACGGCCGGATGCGTGTGGCCCAGCGTCTCCCGCTGGTCGCGTACCAACTCCTCATGGAGCGCCAGTGCCTCCACGGGGTCGCCCAGCTCCCACGTGAATCGCGCCGTGTTCAGCCGGACCAGGAGCGTGTTCGGGTGGAGCGCCCCGCGCACCCGGACCGCGAGCGGGAGCAGGGCCCGATATCCGGCCAGCGCCTCCTCCCTGCGTCCCGACTCGCCCAGGAACTTGTAGATGTTCATCCGGCTGAAGACGACCTGGGCGTGCTCCTCACCGAACTCGGCGATCCGGTCGCGCAGCAGCTCGTCGTGCAGTTCCAGGGCCAGGTCGTGGCGGCCCAGCACGCCGTGCCAGTACGCGATGTAGTGGCGCTCCTCGAACACGTCCAGGTGCGTCGGACCCAGCACCCGTTCCAGGTCGGGCAACAGCTCCTCGTGCAGGCGCAGCGCCTCCGCCCGGTCGCCGGCCCGGCCCGCCCAGTACGCGAGGTGGTGGCGCGTCTTCAGCGTGCGCGGATCGTCGGCGCCCAGAACCCGCGTCTGGTCGGCGAGGACCGCCCGGTGCAGCACCAGCGCCTCGGTGAAGTCCCCCGCCTCGCCGGTCGCGTACGCGATGCGGGAGCGGGTCTCCAGCACCTCGGGGTCGTCCGCGGCGAGCACCTGGCCCTGGTCCGAGAGCAACTCCTGGTAGAGGGCCAGGGAAGCGCCGTACGCTCCCGCCTTGCCCGTCCAGTACGCCGTCCTGGCGCGGGCGTGGAGGGTCATCTCCGACTCGGGCCCCAGATGGGTCCCGAGCCGCTCCGCCCACATCTCCCAGCGACCCCGGTTCGTGGTCGCCTCCGGGGCCGCGCGGAGTTCGAGGCTCCGCAGAAGCCGCTGGCGCAGCGCGCCGGCGGCGGCCGGGTCGGACGTGGCGAGCGACGCCTGCCACAGGTGCTCGGGCTCGCTCTGTTCGGCGTAGCGGTGCAGGGGGTCGTCGGGCGTGTGCTGGTCCATGGGGGCCATCATCTCCAGCGCGCGGCACAACGCGGCATGTCCCGTCGCCACGTCGTGCGTGTCCGACAGGGCCACGTACTCGGCCAGTGAGGGGTGGTGGACGCCGACCAGCTCCGTCCCCGACGGGGCCTTCCCGTGCGTCACGAGGCCCGCGAGCAGGTCGAGGACCAGCCCGGTCCGCTCGTCGTCGTCGGGTCCATGGAGCTCTGCGGCGGCCCGGACGAGCAGGGGCCGGGGCAGGGAGGTGCCGGTGCCCGAGGCCGCCACGACCGTCAGGACGGTGTCGACGGACGCGGGGTCGCCGCCCGGCGCGCCGTTGCGCAGCGGCGCCAGCACGGTGTCGTACATCGCCGTGAAGCCTTCGCCGCGCATCTCCTCCGCCAGGTGCCCGTGGCGGGAAAGGACGGTGAGCAGCTGCCAGTTCCCCCGCGCGAAGCCGTGGATCGCGGGCCGGTGGACGGACTTCACGTGCACCGAGTCCAGGTAGGCGGCCTGCTGCCGCTCGTCGGGCACCGGGATCGTGAAACGGTGCCAGTCGTCCGGGAGGGCGATCCCCTCCCGGACGGTGGCCACCACGCCGAACCAGTCGGGCGCCGTGTCGCCCAGCGCGGTCAGCTCGGTGATCACCTTGGCGCGCTGCGCCGGGTCCGTCACCTGGTCGATCCCGTCGACGATCACCCGTACGGGTTCCCGTGCGGGCATCAGCCGGAGCGGTCCACCGACCTCCCGGACCGTGGAGGGCAGGAGGGCGCGTTCGCCCTGGGGCACTTCCCGCGCGTACGTCTTCCTCGCTGCGGCGAAGCCCGGTAGATGGCGGCCGAGCTGCCTGGCCATGCTGAGGACGGACTCGCCGTTGCCCCACCGGAAGGCGTCGAGCCGGACGACCGCGCAGACCTCGGGAGTCGTCTCGACCTCCTCCTCGGGCAGCAGCTCGGCCCGGCTCAGCGCGGTGGCGAGCGTCGTCTTGCCCGTCCCCACGGCGCCGACCACGGCCACGAGCCGGTGGAGTCGGACGAGCCGTGCCACGTGGGCCAGCTCCCGGGGCGACTGGAAGAGACGCAGGGGTTCCAGGAGGACTCCGGTGGGGGTCGCCCCGGCAAGGACGCTCAACCCTGGGGTGTACGCCACGTTCCGCGAGAGCCAGGGGTCGATGTCGGTCGCGGACCGGCGCCCGCTGCCGTCGTAGGAGGCGCCCTGCGGAACCTGGCGGGACACCCGCTCCGACAGTGCCCGGCGTACGGCGCTCACGTGGAGGAACGGGGCGAGCCGGACGTCGCCGCGCCGGACCATGCGGTTCACGCCCCGGGAGACCTGGAGGTCGTACGAGACCCGATCGTCCTGTGACGAGGCCAGCCATGCGATCCCGCGCCGCGCCAGCATCGCGGACGAGGTCCAGCGGCCCATCGCCTCCCGCAGGGCCAGGCCGGAGTAGCATCCGTCGACCATGAGCGTCAGCTCCGGCACGCCGCCGTACCGGGCCGCGAGGCCGCCCACCTCGGTGGTCAGGTCGTACGCGGTCTCGGGGCCGGGGCGGGCGGGCGAGGACCGCAGCGGGAAGAGGAAATCCCCCTGGTCCGGGTGGTGTCCGTGGCCGAGGAACACCAGCAGCAGGGAGGCGCGAGCCGACTGCGCCGCACGGAACGCCTCCTCCACGGTCCGGGCCACTTCGTCGACGGTCGAAGGATTCAACAACAGTCCGTCGGCGGCGGCGGGCAGGCACTCGCCCCGTGCCGGGTCGAGGAGCAGCTCTCTCAACTCCTGCGCGACCGGCTCCAGTCGGACCAGTCGGTCCTCCTGCTTCTCCTCGCGGACGTCCCAGTGGGACGCGATCACCAGCATCATGCGCTCATCTGTCACGCGCGGCATTATCGCCGAGCGTCATGACGGCAACTCCGTTGTCGAACACATGACTTGGGGGCAAGGTCGGGAACCGCCGAGGAGTGCCGGGGCGTTGGACCGGCCGAACCAGTCCCGACACGTCCGGAACGAACGGACGTGCGACCCGACAGGGAGACACATGGCAGAGCTGGTCATGGTGCACGGCATCGGACCCGTGGGGGAGACCGAGCAGGAGCTCCGTGAGGAGTGGACGCGCACCCTCGCGCGCACCCTGCGCGACAAGGAGCGTGTCGAGGTCGCCGACCGTCTCGAACGCGGGGTCGTGACGGTCGACATGGCCTACTACCGCGACCTGTACCGACCCTACGTACCCCGGGACGAGTTCGACGTGACGCTGCCCCCGCAGGTGGCGGCGACCGGTGCGGCGTACGCCCAGGACGTCATCGGCAACATCAGTCGGCACGCGTCCGACCCCCGCGACAGCGAGGAGGCCGCCGATGCCCTGGAGGAACTGACCCTCGACGTCGGACCCGAACAGGGCCCACTGGAGCCGTTCCGTATGTTCGTCTCGATGATGGGGAGCCTCGGCCCCATCGCGCGCTCGGGCTTCGCCGCGCTCAGCGGCAGGGGGGCCTTCCATCTCGGACAGGTGGCCGCCTACCTGGACGACGAACGGGTGCGGGAAGGCGCGATCGAGGCGGTGCTCTCCCGGGTCACCCCGGACACCAAGGTCGTCCTCGCCCACTCCCTCGGCACCGTCGTCGCCTTCGAGGCCCTGCATCGCCTCGACCAGCCGCTGCCGCTGCTCGTCACCTTCGGCTCGCCCCTCGGGCTGCGCTCGATCATCCGCGGCCGACTGCGCCCGCAGCCCCTGCGTACGCCCCCCCAGGTGAAGCGCTGGGTCAACGTCGCCGACCGTGACGACTTCATCGTCGCCACCCTGCGCCTGCGCACCCTCTTCCCGGACGACGACGCGGTCCTGGAGCGCACGCGCACCGTCCGGAACAGCAACTTCGACCCGCACGCGGCGAAGGAGTACCTCGGCCGCTGGGAGACCGTGGAACCCCTGGCCGACCTGCTCTGACCCCGCTCCCGGCCGGGAGTCGCGCCGAGTGGGCACTCCGCTCGGCCGCACCGGTGCCGTCCCGCGCCTCTCCGGCGCGGCACGGACGCCGGGCCGGGAGGGGTGCCTAGGGTCGGGTGGCACGTACGACCCCTTCGTACGGATCCGTCCCGCAGAGGAGTGGCCCGTGGCCTCCCGGCTCAACCCCTACATCAGCTTCGCCGGCTCGGCGCGGCAGGCCCTCGACTTCTACCGGGAGGTGTTCGGCGGCTCGCTGGAGGTCAACACGTACGCGCAGTTCGGCCAGGCGCCGCCCGGCTTCGAGGACAAGGTCATGCACGGCATGCTGGAGACCACGGCCGGCTTCACGCTGATGGCCTCGGACACCCCGCCCGGCATGGACCACACCCCCGGCAACAACATCAGCGTCAGCCTCAGCGGCGACGACGAGACCGAACTCCGCGGCTACTGGACCAGGCTCTCCGAGCGCGGCACCGTCTCCGTCCCGCTGGAGAAGCAGATGTGGGGCGACGTCTTCGGCATGTGCACCGACGAGTTCGGCGTCACCTGGATGGTCAACATCTCCGGCGAGCCCTCCTGACCCGCCCTGACCACCGGAAACGTGGGTGAGAAGCACCTCGAACACCTGGTAGATTGATGTTCGTCGCCGCGAGGGAACGAGCGGGCGGCCAACACCTTGTCCGGGTGGCGGAATGGCAGACGCGCTAGCTTGAGGTGCTAGTGCCCTTTATCGGGCGTGGGGGTTCAAGTCCCCCCTCGGACACGATCGAGAACGAGCCGTGCAGGCCGGTGAGAACCGGCCGGCACGGCTCGTTCCCGTATGCCCCGGACTCCGGTGCCGGCGGCCTCCGGTGGCCCGCTCGCCTCAGGACTCCGGTGGGCGGAGGCCCGTCTGGCGGGTGATCCAGGGGAGGTGGGCGGTGATCCTGGTGTTCACCGCCGGGGTGTCCGTGGCGCAGCCGCGGCCGTAGGAGACCAGGGCGGCTAGGGCGGTGCGGCCGGTGGGGGCGCGGTGGACGAGGGGGCCGCCGGAGTCGTAGACGCAGGTGTCGCGGCCGGGGGTCCAGGTGCAGAGCTGGGCCAGGGTGAGGTGTTCGACGCCGCGGAGGGCGCAGGCGGTGTGGGGGAGCGTGTCCAGGGTCACCGTGCGCAGCACGGGGGAGGGGGCCTCGCCGAAGGCGGTGGCGCCCCAGCCGACGGCTTCCAGACGGGTGTGGGCGAACGATTCGCCAGGGGCCGGGAGGGCGATCGGGCGGACACCGGCGTCCGGGCGGACCGGGGTCGTGAGGGTGATCACGGCGAGGTCGTCGTGCTGGGTGCGGGGGTCGTAGCCGGGGTGGGTGGTGAAGCGCGCCGGGCGGGCCACGCGCGCGTGGCGGGACTCCGCCGCCGTGCGCAGGTCGTGCTCGCCGAGCAGCACCGCGACCCGGCCGGGATCGGCGTACGAGCCCGTCAGGCAGTGGGCGGCCGTCAGGACGTGCCGGGGGCCGATCAGGACGCCGCCGCAGAACTGCCGGTGGCGCTCGGTGTCGACCAGGGCCGCCGCGTACGGGTACGCCCCCGGGGCCGCCTCCCGGCCGCCGACGATCGCCGCAGCCTCGGGCGGCGCCACCGGCGCCGTCGCCAGAACCGTCCCCAGCAGTGCCCCCAGGAGCGCCGCCGTCAGTGCCCTCGCCCGTCCCACCATGCCCTCCGTGTCTGTCGACGCAGCGTGTCCATGACGTCAACGAGCCGGTACGGGGCAGGTCACCGCTCCGCGTCGGGCCGCCAGCCGGGGACGTACGAGGCCGCCGCCGCGTCCCAGGCGGGGGCGCCGCCGGGGAAGGGCCAGGCCCGGGTGAGGTCCGGGGCGCCGGCGGCCGCCTCCAGCTCGCGCGCGAGGAGGCGGGCCGCGTTCGCCGCGCGGGTCCTCCGGAGCGGTCCGTCCTCCAGCGCCGCCATCCGCTCCTCGTACGCCCGCACCGGGCGCTCCGCGCACAGCGCCACCCAGGCCGCGTCGGCCTCCCGGGAGAGGACCAGGACCTCCGGCCGGCCGCCCTCCGCGAGCGCGGCGGTCAGCCGGTCGTGGCCGTCCAGGACGACGGGGACGTTCAGGCCGCTGATCCACCAGGCGAACACCGGCGGCAGCACGCCCTCGCGGTACTGCCTGCGGTACGCCTTCACCCGGGGCGCCTCCGGCGGGGACAGGGGCCGCAGCGGCAGCAGGTCGCGGGCGTCGCCCTCGGGGTCCCCGTACCCGAACCAGGTGAGGTGGCCCCGGTCACGGTCGTACGGCAGGAGGTGGTCCCAGTGGCGCTCGACGAACCAGCCGGTGGCGTCCGGTGCCAGTCGCCACGCGCCCGCGTGCAGCGGTCCCGCGTCCGCCGCGCGCAGCTCCGCCTCCGCGTGCGCCGCCCACCGCTCCGTCCACGCCGCGCCTCCGGGAGCCGCGGACTCCGCGTACGCACGGGCCCGTTCGGCCCGGAGCGGCGCGAGGGGCGACACGTACCGGCCCGTCCGCGCGTAGTGCAGGCCCCGGTGGGTCACCCGCTGCCGGGCGAAGAGCACCGGCACGGGGCCCTCTCCGGGGGTCTCCCGCACCAGCACCAGGCGCCGCCCGTCGGCGCACTCCATCCGCAGCCCGGGCCGCACCGGGGAATCCACTCGCATGCGAGGAACCCTAGGTCTTTCCCGGAGAGTTCCGCCCGGCTGGGGACACCGGCTGGGGACACCGGCTGGGGACACCGGCTCGGGACACCGGCTCGGGGCGCCGGGCTGGGTGTCAGGGGACCCGCGCGGTCCATTCCGGCGAGGAGAACTTGGACTCCGCCAGGTCCTTGGCGAGGGCCAGCTCCTCCTCCGTGACCCGGCCCTCCGCCAGGCCGTAGCGCTGCCGGAAGGAGGCGACCATCCGCTCGATCACGGCCTCGCGCGGCAGACCGGTCTGACGGCGCAGCGGGTCGACGCGCTTCTTGGCGCTCTTGGTGCCCTTGTCGGAGAGCTTCTCGCGGCCGATCCGCAGCACCTCGGTCATCTTGCCGGCGTCGATGTCGTACGCCATCGTCACGTGGTGCAGCACCGCGCCGTCGCCGGTCACCATCCGCTTCTGCGCCGCGCCCGCGATCTTCCCGGCCTCGGTGGCGATGTCGTTGAGGGGCTGGTACCACGCCTTGACGCCCATGTCGCCGAGGGCGCCGAGCACCCAGTCGTCGAGGTAGGCGTAGCTGTCGGTGAAGGACAGGCCCTGCACCAGGGCGTCGGGGACGGACAGCGAGTACGTGATGGTGTTGCCGGGCTCGATGAACATGGCGCCGCCGCCGCTGATCCGGCGGACCACCTGGATGCCGTGCCGCTCGGCGGCCTCCGGGTCCACCTCGTTGCGCAGCGACTGGAAGCTGCCGATGACGACGGCCGGGGCGCCCCACTCCCAGACCCGGAGCGTCGGCGGGCGGCGGCCGGCCGCGACCTCGGCGGTGATCACCTCGTCGAGCGCCATGTGCAGGGCGGGGGCCTGCGGCGGTTCGTGGATCAGCTGCCAGTCGTAGTCGGTCCAGTCGGTGGCGTGCGCCAGCGCCCGGCGGACCGCCACCCCGATGCCCTCGGTGGTGAGGCCGTACATCTGCGTGCCGGGCGGCAGCGCCGCGTCGATGCGGGCCGCGAGCCCGGAGGCGTCGGTGTCGGCGGGGGCGCCCTCCAGGGCGCGGTCGATGGCGAGGATCGCCTCGTCGGGTTCGAGGAAGAAGTCGCCGGCCACCCGGACCCGGGCCAGCGCCCCGTCCACCACGTCGAGATCGACGACGACCAGCTTCCCGCCGGGGACCTTGTACTCGCCGTGCACCGGACCGACCTGCCTCTCGGGGAGCGCGGAGCCCCCAGGGGACGCGAAGGTCCCGCCAGGGGGTGAAACCGTCCAAAGCGTACTCCTGGTGTCCGCCTCCGGGCGGGCCGAGGCCCTGTACCGGTTGTCGGACCCGCGTGCTTAGCTGGACGCATGATCGAATCCTTCCTTGAGCACGTCCTCGACGGCGGTACGACCGAGGTGGAGGAAGCGGTCCGCAAGGCGGCCGCGGCGGAGATCATGCCGCGCTTCCGACAGCTCGCCGACCACGAGATCGTCGAGAAGAAGGGGCCGTACGACCTGGTGACGGTCGCCGACCGGGCCGCCGAGGAGCACCTGACCCAGGCGCTGACGGCCCTGCTGCCGGGCTCCGTCGTGGTCGGCGAGGAGGCCGTCCACGCCGACCCGGAGCTGTACGGGCGGCTGCGCGGCGACGCGCCCGTCTGGATCGTCGACCCGGTGGACGGCACCCGCCAGTTCGTCCACGGCGACCCGGGCTTCTGCACCCTGGTCGCCCTCGCCCGGCACGGCGAGCTCCTCGCCTCCTGGACCTACGCGCCGGCCCTCGGAGAGCTGGCCGTCGCCGTGAAGGGGCGCGGCGCGTTCCTGAACGGGGAGCGGATCCGGTCCGGTTCGCCCGCCCCGGACGCGGTGCTCCAGGTCGCCACCTCGCACCCCGACTACACCACGCCCGACCAGAAGCGGGCCCTGCTGGGCCTGGAGACCGAGGGCGTCCGGCCCCGGCCGTGCGGCTCGGCCGGCCTGGAGTACCTGGCCGTCGCCCGGGGCGAGCTCGACGCCACCGCCTTCAGCTGGGAGCTCGCCTGGGACCACGCGGCCGGACTGCTGCTGGTCGCGGAGGCGGGCGGCGCGCAGACCACCGTCGCCGGCGAGCCGTTCCGGATCGCCGGGGGCAACGCGCTGCCGTTCACGGCGGCCCGGGACGCGGCCACCGCCGAGCGGATCCGCGGCCTCCTCGGCGGCGGCCGGACCGAGGGCTGACGCGTGGTCACCGGCCGCCGGGCCCGCCCGATGCCGGCGCGCGGTCACCGGCCGCCGCGGCCGGAACCGGCCCCTCCCGAGGGGTCGCTCCGCCCCCGGCGGGCCCGGGCCTATCCTGGCCCTGCCGAACCGCCGGCCGACGTGAGGAGTCCGAGGTGACGTCGCTGCTCGATGCCGTCGTCGTGGGGGCGGGGCCCAATGGACTGACCGCCGCCGTGGAGCTGGCCCGGCGCGGCCGCTCCGTGGCCGTCTTCGAGGCGAAGGAGACCGTCGGCGGCGGAGCCCGTACCGAGGAGCTGACCCTCCCCGGCTTCCGCCACGACCCGTGCTCCGCCGTCCACCCGCTCGGCGCCGGCTCACCCGTCTTCCGGACGATGCCGCTCGACCGGTACGGCCTGGAGTGGCTCCACCCCGAGCTGCCCATGGCCCACCCCTGGGACGACGGCACCGCCGCCGTCCTCTCCCGCTCCGTCGCCGAGACCGCCGCCTCCCTCGGGCCGCGCGACGCCGGCACCTACCGCCGGCTGGTCGCCCCGTACCTCGGCAAGTGGGACACCCTCGCCCGGGACTTCATGCAGCTGCCGCTCACCGCGCTGCCCCGGGACCCGGTCACCCTGGCCCGCTTCGGGCTCACCGGCACGCAGCCCTCGACCTGGCTGCTGCGCCGCTTCCGCGACGAGAAGGCCCGCGCCCTCCTCGCCGGCCTGGTCGGCCACGTCATCGCCCCCCTCGACGGGTTCGCCACCTCCGCCGTCGGCCTCGTCTTCGCGCTCGCCGCGCACGCCGGCGGCTGGCCCGTGCCCCGCGGCGGATCCCAGGCGATCCCGGACGCCCTCACCGCGTACCTCACCGAGCTCGGCGGCACCGTCCACACCGGCTACGAGGTCAAGCGCCTCGACGACCTGCCGCCCGCCCGCGCCTACCTCTTCGACACCTCGCCCACCGCCCTCGCCCGCATCACCGGCTTCGGCGCGCACCACTACGCCCACTACCGGTACGGCGCCTCCGCCTTCAAGATCGACTACGCGCTCGACGGGCCCGTGCCCTGGACCGCCGAGGCCGCCCGCCGGGCCGGCACCGTCCAGGTCGGCCCCAGTGCCGGCGAGATCGACACCGCCCTGCGCCAGGCGTCCTCCGGCACCGCCCCCGAGACGCCGTTCCTCATCACCGCCCAGCCCAGCCTCGTGGACCCCAGCCGCGCCCCCGAGGGCCGGCACGTCTTCTGGGCGTACGGGCACGTGCCCAACGGCTGGCGCGGCGACCTCACCGACGCCATCGAGCGGCAGATCGAGCGCTTCGCCCCCGGCTTCCGCGACCGGATCCTCGCCCGCGCCACCGCGGGACCGCCCGAACTCGCCGCCCGCAACGCCAACTACATCGGCGGCGACATCGCCTGCGGCGCCGCCCGCGGCCTCCAGCTCGTCCTGCGCCCCACCCTCTCCCCGTGGCCGTACCACACCCCCCACCCCTCGGTCTTCCTCTGCTCCGCCGCCACCCCGCCCGGCCCCGGCGTCCACGGCATGTCCGGGCACAACGCCGCCAAGGCCGTCTGGCGCCACCTCAGGAACCTGGACAGCCGCGGAACCTAGACTCGCCCCATGGCCAAGTACATCGACGTGCACCCCGAGAACCCCCAGCCGCGCATCATCGACGGCGTGGCCGACTCGATCCGCAAGGGCGGGCTCATCGCCTACCCCACCGACTCCTGCTACGCCCTCGGCAGCCGGATCGGCAACCACGACGGCCTCACCCGCATCCGGGAGATCCGCCGCCTCGACGACCGGCACCACTTCACCCTCATGTGCGCGGACTTCGCGCAGCTCGGCCAGCTCGTGCACATCGACAACCGGGTCTTCCGCGCCGTCAAGGCCGCCGTCCCCGGCGCGTACACCTTCATCCTGCCCGGCACCAAGGAGGTGCCGCGCCAGCTCCTCCACCCCAAGAAGAAGACCGTCGGCGTCCGCATCCCCGACCACGTCGTCACCCAGGCGCTGCTCGCCTCCCTCGGCGAACCCCTGCTCTCCAGCACCCTGCTGCTCCCCGACGAGGAGGAACCGCTCACCCAGGGCTGGGAGATCAAGGAGCGGCTCGACCACCAGGTCGACGCCGTCCTCGACTCCGGCGACTGCGGCACCGTCCCCACCACCGTCGTCGACTTCTCCAGCGGCGAGCCCGAGGTCGTCCGCGTCGGCGCCGGGGACCCCACCCGCTTCGAGTGACCGGCGGGGGAGCGGGCCACCGGCCCCCGAGTGGCCCTTACGCCCGCGGGCGTGACCACCCTACGGTCGGCGGGGTGAACCACCGTTCACCCCGACCGCCGGAGGCCACCGCGTGATCGTCATCGCCCACGTCAGCGACATCCACATCGACGCGGGGGAGCGCGCCACCGCGCGCACCCGCGCCGTCCTGCGCCACCTGGAGGACCTGCCGTACGACCTCACGGCCGTCCTCGTCTCCGGCGACATCGCCGACCACGCCGACCCCGCGGAGTACGAGCGCGCCCGCGCCCTGCTCACCGGCCGCCACCCGCTGGTCGTCTGCCCCGGCAACCACGACGACCGCGCGGCCTTCCGGGCCGGCCTCGGGCCGCTGCTCCACGAGGACGGCGACCCCGCCCCCACCGCCCCCGTCGACCAGGTCCTGCGCGGCGACGGCTACGTCCTCGCCGTCTGCGACTCCTCCGTCCCCGGCAAGCACGACGGCCGCCTGGAGGACACCACCCTGGAGTGGCTCGACCGCGTCCTCACCGACACCCCGCGCGACACCCCTGTCCTCGTCGCCTTCCACCATCCGCCGGTGCCGCTGCACACGCCGTACGTGGACGAGATCCGCCAGTTCGGCGAGGAGCGGCTCGCCGCGCTCGCCGGCCGCCACCCCCATCTCACCGCCTTCCTCGCGGGCCACGCCCACACCGGCGCCGCCACCACCTTCGCCGGCCGCCCGCTGCTGGTCGCTCCCGGCACCGTCTCCACGATCCGCCTGCCCTGGGAGCACCCGGGTCCGGACAGCCCGCACGTCCATCTGGACACCCCGCCCGGGATCGCCTTCCATGTCCTGGGGGACGACGGACGGCTCACCACCCACTACCGGACGGTCGACGTCCCCGCCTGAACGTCCATGTCGTTTTTCTGCCAGCCGGACGCCCGCGCATCCCCGATCCTGGATCCATGCACACTGAGACCGAGCGCTGTGTGCGGGCCGTCCAGTCCAAGGACGCCCGCTTCGACGGCGTCTTCTTCACCGCCGTCCAGACCACTCGGATCTACTGCCGGCCCAGCTGCCCCGCGGTCCCGCCCAAGCCCGAGAACATGGAGTTCCACCCCAGCGCCGCCGCCTGCCAGCGGGCCGGCTTCCGGGCCTGCAAGCGGTGCCGCCCCGACACCAGCCCCGGCTCCCCGGAGTGGAACGTGCGGGCCGACACCGTCGCCCGCGCCGTCCGGCTGATCCAGGACGGGGTGGTGGACCGGGAGGGCGTCCCCGGGCTCGCCCGCCGGCTCGGCTGGTCCACCCGGCAGATCGAGCGCCAGATGCTCGCCGAGCTGGGCGCGGGCCCGCTCGCCCTGGCCCGCGCCCAGCGCGCCCAGACCGCCCGCACCCTCGTCGAGACCACCGGGCTGCCCTTCGGCGAGATCGCCTTCGCCGCCGGCTTCTCCTCGATCCGCTCCTTCAACGACACCGTCCGCCAGGTCTTCGCCCTCACCCCCGGCGAACTGCGCGCCCGCGCCGCCCGGCCCACCGCCCCCCACACCCCCGGCGTGATCAGCCTCCGGCTGCCGTTCAGGGCCCCGCTCGAACCGTCCAACCTCTTCGGCCACCTCGCCGCCACCGCCGTCCCCGGCGTCGAGGAGTGGCGCGACGGCGCCTACCGCCGGACCCTGGCCCTCCCGTACGGGCACGGGATCGTCGCCCTCGCCCCGCGGCCCGACCACATCGCCTGCCGGCTCTCCCTCACGGACCCGCGCGACCTCACCCACGCCATCAGCCGCTGCCGCCGGCTCCTGGACCTCGACGCCGACCCCGTCGCCGTCGACGACCGGCTCCGCGCGGACCCGCTGCTCGCCCCGCTCGTCGACAAGGCGCCCGGGCGGCGCGTCCCCGGCACCGTGGACCCGGCCGAGTTCGCCGTCCGGGCCGTCCTCGGCCAGCAGGTCTCCACGGCGGCGGCCCGCACCCACGCGGCCCGCCTGGTCACCGCGCACGGCGTCCCCGTGGAGGACCCCGAGGGCGGTCTCACCCATCTCTTCCCGACCTCCGAGGCGCTGGCCGGGCTCGACCCCGAGACCCTGGCCCTGCCCCGCAGCCGGCGCGCCACCCTGCTCACCCTCGTCCGGGCCCTGGCCGACGGGGAGCTCGCCCTGGGCCCGGACACGGACCGCGCGGAGAGCCGCGCGCGGCTGCTCGCCCTGCCCGGCTTCGGCCCCTGGACCACCGAGGTCATCGCGATGCGGGCGCTCGGCGACCCGGACGCCTTCCTCCCCGGCGACCTCGGCGTCCGCCGTGCCGCCGAGGGCCTGGGGCTGCCCGGCACCCCCGCCGCGCTCACGGCCCGTTCCGGCCACTGGGCGCCCTGGCGGGCCTACGCCGTCCAGTACCTTTGGGCGACCGACTCGCACCCGATCAACCACCTCCCCGCGTAAGGAAGTTCGACCATGCCCCGCACCGTCGTGCACACGGTCGTGGACAGCCCCTACGAGCCGCTGACCCTGGTGGCCGTCGACGGCGTCCTCAGCCGCGTCTACATGACAGAACAGCGCCACCGCCCGCCGGAGGAGACGTTCGGAGACCGGGACACCCGCCCGTTCGGCGAGACGATCCGTCAGCTCGACGCCTATTTCGAGGGCGAGCTCACCGAGTTCGACCTGCCGCTCCACCTGGAGGGAACCCCCTTCCAGCAGAGCGTCTGGGAGCAGCTCCTGCTCATCCCGTACGGGGAGACCCGGTCGTACGGCGAGCTCGCCGAGGCCCTGGGCAAGCCGGGCGCCTCCCGCGCGGTCGGTCTCGCCAACGGCAAGAACCCGGTCAGCATCATCGTCCCCTGCCACCGCGTGATCGGCTCCAGCGGAAGCCTCACCGGCTACGGCGGCGGCGTCGACCGGAAGAAGCGGCTGCTCGCCTTCGAGTCGGGAGGCTCCGGCCTGCCCGACGCGCTCTTCTAGGCCGTTCTCCCCGGGGCCGGCCGGGGCGGAGCGGTTCGGGCCGGGGCGGGCCGGATCGGCCCGGGGCGGGCGAGATCCGGACGGGACGGCCTAGGTCAGCCGGTCGAGGAGGGCCGGGAGCGCCGTGCCGATCGGCTCGCGCAGGACCTCGGCGGCGAGCGGGTCGTACGGGGTCGGCTCGGCGTTCACGATGATCAGCCGGGCCCCGTGCTCGGCGGCGATCCCGGCCAGCGAGGCCGCCGGCTGCACCTGGAGGCTCGTACCGACCGCGATGAACACGTCGGCGGCCTTGGCGACCGACATCGCGTTCCCGAGCACCACCGGGTCCAGCCGCTGCCCGAACATCACCGTCGCCGGCTTCAGGATCCCGCCGCAGTCCCGGCACGCCGGATCGGGTTCGCCGGCGTCGAGCCGCTCCAGCGCCTCCGTCATCGGCGTGCGGGCGTGGCAGGCGGTGCACACCACCGACCGGACGGTGCCGTGGAGTTCGAAGACCTTGCGGTCGGGCACCCCGGCGGCCTGGTGCAGCCCGTCCACGTTCTGGGTGATCACCCGCAGCGCGTTCCCGGTCCGCTCGAAGGAGGCGATCGCGCGGTGCGCCGCGTTCGGCTCGGCCGTCAGGACGGGCGCGTCGTGCCGCATCCGCCAGGAGCGGCGGCGGACCTCCGGATCCGCCATGTACGGACCGTAGGTGACCAGGCGTTCGGCCTCCGGGTCCTTCCGCCACAGCCCGTTCGGCCCCCGGTAGTCCGGGATGCCCGAGTCCGTGGAGATACCGGCACCGCTGAGGATCGCGACCATCGTCATGCCGGGAGACTAGGCATCCCGGATCCGCTCCCGCGACCGGGTTTCCCGGTGCTAGGTTCCGCCCATGGCCAAGGTGAACATCGCGCTCGACGCCGAACTCGTCGTGGAAGTCATGGTCCTGGCGGGCGTCGGCAGCCCGCAGGACGCCGTCGAGGCGGTCGTCCGCGACTACATCGCGCGCGGCCACCGCACGGAGGCCCGCACCGCCACCCGCGACGAGGCCAACCGGACCGGCGACATGCTGCCGCCGGAACCCCCGCAGGGCTGACCGCGGACTCGGCCGGAGCGCCGCGGGGCCGACGGCGCGGGCCCGGTCAGCCGTTCGCGGGCAGGCCGTTCTCCAGCTCCGCAGGGCCGCGGCCGCCGTCCAGCACCTCCAGTCCGGCCAGCGCCCGCAGGCCCAGGCTGCCCGGCAGGTGCGCCGTGACCTCGGACCGGTCGATCAGCTTCCAGGAGACCAGCTCGGACTCCTGGAGCCGGATCTCCGCGAGCCGCTCCCCGGACAGCACCCCGCCGTCGTACAGGTAGGCGACGACCGGCGGCCGGGCCGTGCTCTGCGCCCAGTCCACCGCGAGCAGCGGGCCCAGCGGCACGTCCAGACCGATCTCCTCGGCGGTCTCCCGGCGGGCCGCCTGGCGGGGCGTCTCGCCCGTCTCGGACTCGACCGTGCCGCCCGGCAGGACCCAGCCCTCGCGGTAGTTCGGCTCCAGGACGAGGATCCTGCCCCCGGTGTCCCGGAAGAGAGCGGCGGAGCCGGCCAGGACGCGGGGGAGGCCGGCGATGTACGTGGCGTAATCGGTGAGGGTCACACGGTCAGCGTAGCCAGCCGCAGCGTCCGTCCGGCGAGTTCGCGGATCCCGGCCCCGTCGAAGCCGTACACCGCGCTGCGCACCCGGTCGCGCAGCGGCCGGGACCACTGCGGCGGGATCGCCGCCGCCCCGCACAGCACCCCGGCCACCGACCCGGCCGTCGCGCCGTTGGAGTCGGTGTCGAGGCCGCCGCGCACGGTCAGCGCGATCGTGCGGGTGAAGTCGCCCTCGCCGTAGAGCAGTCCGGCGGTCAGCACCGCCGCGTTCGGCACCACGTGGATCCAGCCGAGGCCGGCCGTGCGCGCCGCCAGCTCGTCCAGCGTCCGCGACCAGCCGAGCCCCGCCTCGTACAGCGCGATCGTCTCCCGCACGGTCCGGGCCAGCCTGCTCCCCGGCGGCACCACCTCCAGGGCCGTGACGAGCGCGGAGCGGGCGTCGGGGGCGGTGAAGGCGGCGGCGACCAGGGCGGCCGCCCACATCGCCCCGTACACCCCGTTCCCGGTGTGCGAGACGACCGCGTCCCTGCGGGCCAGCCCGGCCGCCCGGCGCGGGTCGCCGGGACAGGTCCAGCCGTAGACGTCCGCCCTGATCAGGGCCCCGATCCACTCCTGGTAGGGGTTGTCGTAGGTGGCGGTGAGCGGTGGTCGCAGCCCGTTGGCGAGGTTCCGGTACGCGGCCCGCTCGGCGGTGTACGTCTGGAGGTACGGCAGCCGCAGCAGCCACAGCTCGCCCACCTGCTCGGTGGTGAAGCCGAAGCCGTGCGTCTCCAGCAGGTGCAGCCCGAGCAGGGTGTAGTCGACGTCGTCGTCCCGGCAGCTCTCGCGGATCCCGCCGCGCACGCAGAGCGGCCACTCGGGCCGCAGAGCGAAGCCGGTCGCGCCGGCGGGCGGCGGCGGCAGGTAGTCGGTGAGCGGGAGCGCGTCGGTGAGCCGCAGGTAGGCGTCGATGCGTTCCCGCGTCCAGTGCTCGCCCTGCTCGACGGGCTTGCCCAGCATGTTCCCGGCGATCCGCCCGGTCCAGCCGCCGAGGATCCGGTCGGCGAGGCCGGGGTCGGGCTCCGGCTCGGGGGCGGGGACAGGGGCAGGGGTGGCGGGCGTCGGCGCGGCGGGTGTCGGGCCGGGGTCCGGTGCGGGGTGGTGCGGGTCGGCGGGGGCCGGGTCGGCGGGGTCCGGGCGCTGCCCGGGGCCGTCCGTCATGCCCCGCCGTCCTTCGTCGGCTCGTCGCCCTCCGTGTCCGCGCGGGAGCGGGCCGCGCGGTGCGGCCGGGGGTGCCGGGTGGAGCCGCCCTGCTCGGTCATCGCCTCGCCGACCAGGGTCCGCACCGCGTCCCGCAGCCCGTGCAGCGCGTGGTGCCGGGCCGGGCCCGCTCCCGGATCCTCCCGCAGCTCCTTCACCAGCGCCCAGCACAGCACCAGCATGACCACCACGAACGGCAGGGCCACCAGGATCGTCGCCGTCTGGAGCGAGTCCAGGCCGCCCGCCACCAGCAGCACCGCCGCGACGGCCGCCATCAGCACGCCCCAGGTCACCACCAGCCACGTCGGCGGGTGCAGCGAGCCCCGGCTGGTCAGCGAGCCCATGACGAGGGAGGCCGAGTCGGCGCTGGTGACGAAGTACGTCATCACCAGGAGCATCGCGACGACCGAGCTGACCGTGCCCAGCGGCAGCGCGTCCAGCATCGCGAAGAGCGATGCCTCGGCGCCGTCCCGCACCGCCGTCGCCAGATCGGCCTCGCCCGTGGACTCCAGCCGGATCGCCGTGCCGCCCATCACGCAGAACCAGACCACCGTCGCCCCGGACGGCACGAGCAGCACGCCCACCAGGAACTCGCGGATCGTCCGGCCGCGCGAGATCCGGGCGATGAAGGTGCCGACGAACGGCGCCCAGGACAGCCACCACGCCCAGTAGAAGATCGTCCAGGCGCCCAGCCAGTCGCGGTCGGTGAAGGCGCCGGTGCGGCTCGCCATCGGCAGCAGCTCGTGCAGGTAGCCGCCGACCGAGGCCGGGATCGTGTCCAGGACGTAGACGGTCGGGCCGAGCAGGAAGACGAAGAGCGCCAGACAGCCGGCGAGCACGATGTTCAGCGTCGACAGCCACTTGACGCCCTTGTGCAGGCCGGAGAAGGCCGACAGGACGAAGGCCGCCGACAGGGCGGCGATGATGATCAGCTGGGTGGTCGTCGAGGCGTCGACGCCCAGGGTGAGGTCCAGTCCCTCGGCCACCTGGAGCGTGCCCAGGCCCAGGCTCGTCGCCGTGCCGAAGACGGTCGCGAAGACCGCGAGCAGGTCGATCGCCCGGCCCTGCCACGACGCGGCCCTGCGGGCGCCGAGGAGCGGGACGAAGGCGCTGCTCAGCTGGTTGCCGCGGCCCTTGCGGAAGCCCGCGTACGCCAGCGCGAGCCCGGCGATCCCGTAGATCGCCCACGGGGTCAGCGTCCAGTGGAAGAACGAGTACTCCATCGCCGTGCGCGCCGCCGCGCCCGTACCGGCCGGGCCACCGCCGGGCGGCGGGTCCAGGAAGTGCTGGAGCGGCTCGCCCACCCCGTAGAACATGAGACCGATCCCCATGCCGGCGCTGAACATCATCGCGATCCAGGCCAGATTCGTGAACTCCGGCTCCGAGTCGTCCGCGCCGAGCCGGATCCGGCCGAAGCGGCTCAGCGCGAGCACCACGCACAGCACCAGGAAGGTGTCCGCGGCGATCACGAACAGCCACGCGAAGTTGGCCAGGACCCAGGAGAGGGCCGTGGAGGAGGCGCTGTCGAAGGAGTCCTTGCCGAGCGCCGCCCAGCCGACGACCGCGACGACGGCGGCCACCCCGATCCCGATGACCTTCGCGTCGGGGGCGTGGCGTTCCGGTACGTGATCCGGAGACGTCCGGTCGTTCATATCCGTGCTCATGTGAGCCCACTATGGTCGGACATTTCTCGTTATCCGGGGGTGGCACGCCGTCTGGCGGTACGGATAGGGTCGGCCCTGGCGCGACTGCCTGTTCGAAAGCAAGGGATGCAAGGTGACGGACGGAGCAGCAACTCAGGTCGCTCACGTGCTGGTGGCGGCCGACAAGTTCAAGGGCTCGCTCACGGCCGTACAGGTCGCGGAGCGGGTCACGGCGGGGCTCCGGAAGGTCGTCCCCGGCCTCTCGGTCGAGGCCCTGCCCGTCGCCGACGGCGGCGACGGCACGGTCGCGGCGGCCGTCGCGGCCGGGTTCGAGCGGCGCGAGGTGGAGGTCGCCGGACCCGTCGGCACACCGGTCACCGCCGCGTTCGCGCTGCGCGGCACCACCGCGGTCGTCGAGATGGCGGAGGCGTCCGGCCTCCAGCTCCTCCCCGCCGGGGAGTTCGCCCCGCTGACCGCCACGACGTACGGCTCCGGCGAACTGCTGCGGGCCGCGCTCGACGCGGGCGCCACCACGCTCGTCTTCGGCGTCGGCGGCAGCGCCACCACCGACGGCGGCGCGGGCATGCTCGCCGCGCTCGGCGCCCGCTTCCTGGACGCGGACGGCGAGCCCGTCGGCCCCGGCGGGGCGGCCCTGGCCGAGCTGGCCTCCGCCGACCTCTCCGCCCTGGACCCGCGCTTCGCCGAGGTCGAGTTCATCCTCGCCAGCGACGTCGACAACCCGCTGACCGGCCCCAAGGGCGCGCCGGCCGTCTACGGCCCGCAGAAGGGCGCCACGCCGGAGGACGTCGAGACCCTCGACACGGCCCTCGCCCACTACGCGCGGGTCCTGGAGAAGGCGATCGGCCCGAAGGCCGCCGAGCTCGCCGCCTCTCCGGGCGCGGGCGGCGCCGGCGGCATCGGCTACGGCGCGCTCCTCCTCGGCGCGGGCTTCCGCCCCGGCATCGAGCTGATGCTCGACGTCCTCGGCTTCGCGCCCGCCCTGGAGCGCGCCACCCTCGTCATCACCGGCGAGGGCTCCCTCGACGAGCAGACCCTCCACGGCAAGGCCCCGGCGGGCGTCGCCGCGGCGGCCCGCGCGGCCGGCAAGGAGGTCGTCGCGGTCTGCGGCCGCCTCGCCCTCCCGCCCGAGGCCCTCGGCGCGGCCGGCATCCGCCGCGCCTACCCGCTCTCCGCCCTGGAGCCGGACCCCGCCAAGTCCATCCCGAACGCGGGCCCCCTCCTGGAGGAAGTGGCCTCGCACATCGCGCGGGACTTCCTGGCGTAGCGGGTACGGGCCGGGCGTTCCGCGACGCCCGGCCTTCGCGGCCGTCAGGCCGCGTCGACCGTCCGGTCCGGAGCGCCGGTCGACGGGTCCAGCGTGATCCGCGTCGTACCGTCGCTGCCGGAGACCAGGAGCGCGTCCGGGCCGTCCCAGGCGACCGCGACGAAGCCCGACCGCTCGCCGAACGTGGCCACCGGATGGCTCCGGGCGGTGAGACCCGAGCCGGAGACCACCGTCACCCGCCACAGCGGGTCGATGAGCGCGGCGCCCGTGTCCACGGTCACGTACCGCTCCGCACCGCCCGGCGCCGCCCAGCGCTCGGATTCCTCCCAGCCGGGGGAGAGGAAGTCGCCGAGGACCACCCGCGCGAACACGAGCAGGACGGCCGCCGCCGCGCACACGGCGACCAGCCCCTCACGCGCCCACCCCCGCCTGCCCGCCAACCGGACGCCCACCGCGCACAGCACCGCCAGGGCGAGCCAGTACGGCCAAGGCGCCCCGAACACGGCCAGCAGCACCACCAGCCGCGTCGACTCCGCCACCAGCGACCCCAGCGCCTGGACCACCGGAGCCAGCAGCCCCACCGCGATCAGAACCTTCCCGAGAGTCGTCCACCGTGGTGTCGTACGCATGTTCGTCGTCATGGTCACGGGGGGATCCTGCCACGTCATCGGGGCTCGCGTACGTAGTCGCTGTAGCGATTACCGTCGGCGTCCGCCCAGTTGCCTGCGTGAACGATCGCCCGTTCGCCGGAGCCGTCGACGCCGACATAGAGGCCGCAGCTGTGGGCAGCGGGCTCCTGGAAGCTCATGAAGAGCGCCCGCGGCTCATCGCTGTCGCCGAACGTCCATGTGAGGCCGGCCGGCTGGGCGACCGATTCCATCAGCCACTCGCAGGACGCGGACAATGACGCCCCCGTCAGGGACGCGGTGCCGTCCCCGCGGATGGTGAGGCGCCCTCCACCGCCTTCCTCGGTCCAGACGCCCTCGACGTCCGCGACGTCCAGACTTCGCTGATCGGCGGGGACGATCAGCAGGTCGGCGGCGATCCAGGCCAACGCCCCGACGGCCACCGCCAGTGCCGTCGTCACCCGCAGGATCATGCGGGTGCTTCTGGACAGGGGAGGTCTGCGCGGGCGAGGAGGCGCGGGAGGGGAGGGCTCGGACGTCATCCGCTCACCCTGGCGCAGTCAGCCGGAACGCGTCCAGCGCCAGCGTCATCTCCGTGAGGTCACGCGGCCGGGACAGCGACCGGGACGTCAGCTGCTCCAGGCGCCGCAGGCGGTTGAAGACCGTGTTGCGGTGGCAGTAGAGGCGGCCGGCGGCGCGGCCCGCCGAGCCTTCGCAGTCCAGCCAGGCGTCCAGCGTCTCCAGGAGCACCGCGCGGTCCGCCGGGTCCAGTTCGAGGAGGGCGCCGAGGACGTCCGTGACGAGGAGTTCGGCCAGGTCGGGCTGGCCGACAATCAGCGCGCCGGCCATCCGGCGGTCCAGCCGGACCACCTGGCGGGTGCCGGGCGGGCAGGTGCGCAGGGCGAGTTCGGCGAGGCGGCGGGCGCGGCCGAGTTCGGTCAGGCCGGTCACGACCGGGCTGATGCCCCCGGGGCCCGGGCACCGCCCGTCGAGGAGTTCCGCCAGCGCGTCCAGGCCCGTCCCCTCGGCCAGCGCCACCACCCCGATCTCGCAGTCGGCCCGCATCCGCCACAGGAACCGCAGCCCCTCGCCCCGCGCCTGACGGTGGAACGGCTCCCGCTCCTCGCGCCGGTCCGGGCGCAGCACCACCACCGCGTACCGCCCCTGCTCCGGCAGGTCGAGGCCCGCCGCCGCCCGCGCCACCATCTCCGGGGCGCGCTGGCCGCCGAGCAGTTCGTCGAGGAGCGCCTGGAGCTGCTCGTCCGTACGGCGCCGCAGCTCCGCCTCGGTCGCCCGGTACGCCTCCGAGGCGCGGTCGGCCTGCGCGTCCACCGCCGACCAGACCGTCGTCGCCGACTGCATCAGCGCCGCGAGCTGGGCCGCGTCGGGGCCCGTGCCCTCGATCAGCGCCTCCCACACCAGGTGACCGGCGTGCCGGTACGCGTGCACCACCAGCTCCAGCGGCATGCCCTGCTCGGCACGCCGCCGGCCCAGCAGCTCCGCGTGCTCCAGGTCGCGGCGGGGCGAGTGCCGGGGCGCCGAGATCATCTCGATCCCGATCCGCATCGCCTCGTGCGCCTCCTGCCAGTGCTGGTCGTAGGGCACGATCCGCCCGTAGGCGGGCTCGTACGCGTGCAGTTCCGTCAGATGCTCGTCCACCAGCTCCGGCACCCGCTCCAGAAGCGCCGTGCACGCACGGGCGAGCACCTTCCAGTCGTCACCGGTCCGCCGTCTGCGCCGTCCCATGGCGGGAGCATCCACCGCCCCGCGCCCCACGGCAACGCCCTGACGCGCAGCGTTGTGCGCATGCACAGCCCTCCGGCGGCCCCGCTGGTCACCGGCAGCGTTTGTGGAGCCGGGCGTGGACGGGCGGTCGGGCGCGGTGCTGGGGTGAGCGCCACCGAACGGCCAGTAACAAGGCCGAGTGACAAGGCGGCCCGGAAGGGGAGTCATGGGAGGTACCGCACCCGCCCTGACGGTGACGGATCTGACGGCGGGATACGGACCGGTGCACGCGCTGCGGCGCGTGTCGCTGACCGTGCCCGCGGGCGCCGTCGTCACCGTCCTGGGCGGCAACGGCGCCGGCAAGTCCACACTGCTGCGGGCGGTCTCGCGCACACTGCGCTTCCACGGCGGGGCGGTGGTCTCCGGCACGGTGACCGCGGCCGGCCGGCCGCTCGACGGGCTGACGCCCGACCGGGTCGTGGCGGCCGGCGTCTGCCAGGTCCCGGAGGGACGGCAGGTCTTCGCCCGGATGTCCGTCGAGGACAACCTGCGGGCCGGCGGGCTCGCCCGGCGCGGCGACCGCGCCGCGAAGGCGACCGCGCTGCGCCGGGTCCACGAACTGTTCCCCGTCCTCGCGGAGCGGTCCCGGCAGCCCGCCGGGCTGCTCTCCGGCGGCGAGCAGCAGATGCTCGCCGTGGGCCGGGCCCTGATGGCCGCCCCGGAGCTGCTGCTCCTGGACGAGCCGTCGCTCGGGCTCGCCCCGCTGATGGCGGCCCGGATCGCGGACGCGGTCCGGGAGATCAACGCCCAGGGCACGGCGGTGCTGCTCGTCGAGCAGAACGCGGCGCTCGCGCTGAGGCTCGCCTCCCACGCGTACGTCCTGGAGGTCGGCGAGGTCACCCTCTCCGGACCGGCGGAGGAACTCGCCGCCTCGGACGAGGTCCGCCGCCGCTACCTGGGGGTCGTGGACGCCGAGGCGGCCGAGGACGCCGCCCGGGCCAAGGCCACCCACCCCGTCCTGTCCCGCTGGGACGAAGAGGCCCGGGGCCCCGCCCGCGGCCTGCGCCGCAAGGAGAACCGATGAGCACCGCCCCACCGCCGGACGGCACCCCGGACGATCCGGAGGTCCCCGCCCCGCGCACCCCGGCAGACCCCCCGGCCCCCGCCGGCGCCTCGCCGCGGGCCGACGTCCCCGCCCTCACCGTCACCGGCCTCACCGTCCGGTTCGCCGGGCTGACCGCCCTCGACGGTGTCGGCTTCACCGTGCGCCCCGGGACCGTGCACGCCCTCATCGGGCCCAACGGCGCCGGGAAGTCCACCTGTTTCAACGTGCTCTCCGGGGTGTACCGGGCCACCTCCGGCTCCGTACGGCTCGGCGCGCACGAGCTGACCGCGCTGCCGCCGCACCGGATCGCCGACCTCGGCGTCGGCCGGATCTTCCAGAACCTGGCCCTGCCGCCGCGCGCCACCGTCGAGGACAGCCTGATGCTCGGCCGCCACCGGCTCACCCGCACCGGCTTCCTCGCCGCCGGGCTCCGGCTGCCGTCCGCCGCCCGCGAGGAGGCCCGGCACCGGGCCCGCGTCCGGGAGATCGCGGACTTCGTGGGCCTCGGCGACCAGCTCGCGAAGCCCGCGGGCTCGCTCCCGTACGGACAGCAGAAGCTCGCCGAGCTGGCGCGCGCCCTCTGCATGGAGCCCACCCTGCTCCTCCTCGACGAACCGGTCGCCGGCATGACCGCCGACGAACGGCGCCGCACCGCGGCCGTCATCGCCGGCGTCCGCGACGGCCTCGGCATCTCCGTCCTCCTCGTCGAGCACGACATGGGCCTGGTCATGCGGCTCGCCGACTCCGTCACCGTCCTCGAATTCGGCCGCCGCATCGCCGACGGCAGCCCCGCCGACGTGCAGAACGACCCGGCGGTCGTCCGCGCCTACCTCGGAGAGGAGACCGCCGCGTGAGCACCTTCGCCGAGTTCCTCATCAACGGGCTCTCCCTGGGCTCCGTCTACGCCCTCATCGCCCTCGGCTTCGTCGTCATCTTCCGCGCCACCGAGGTGGTCAACTTCGCCCACGCCTCGCTGCTCCTGGCCGGCGGCTACCTCGTCGCCGTCCTCCACGAACCGCTCGGCTTCTGGCCCGCGCTGGCCGCCGGGGTCGCCGGCGCGGCCGTCGTCGGCGCCGCGGTCGAGTTCCTCGTGATGCGCCGCCACCGGGGCGCCGACCACAGCGTCCTCGCCATCGTCACCATCGGCGTCGACATCCTGCTCGCCACCGAGCTGACCCGGCGCATCGGCACCGACATCCTCGCCCTCGGCGACCCGTGGGGCGACGCCGTCGTCACCCTCGGCCCGGTGACGATCGCGGAGACCCGGATCGCCGCCCTGCTCGCCGCCGCGCTCCTCATCACCGCCTTCCTCCTCGCCTTCCGGCACACCTCCTGGGGCGTGGCCATGCGGGCCGCCGCCGAGAACCAGGAGACCGCCGCCCTGATGGGCGTCCGGCTCGGCCGGGTCTCCCTCGGGGCGTGGGCGGTGGCCGGCGCGCTGGCCGCCGTCGCCGCGCTCTTCCTCACCGTCTTCCCCACCCCCGGACTGGAGCGCGGCACCTCGCTCGCCGCCCTGAAGGCGTTCCCGGCCGCGATCCTCGGCGGCCTCGACTCCACCACCGGCGCGCTCGCCGGCGGACTGATCGTCGGCGTCGTCGAGTCCCTCGCCACCGGCTACCAGTCCGACCTGGCCTTCCTCGGCCGCGGCATCGGCGACCTCGCCCCGTACCTGGTGATGGTCGTGGTGCTGCTGATCCGTCCGGCCGGCCTCTTCGGCACGAAGGAGCTCGCCCGTGTCTGAGCGCACCGGGATCCCCGCGAAGGCGTACGGCCTCGCCGCCGCCGCCCTCGTCCTGCTCGCCCTCCCCTTCTACCTGGAGCGGTTCTGGCTCCAGGCCGGGCTCTTCGCGATGGCCGCCGCCATCGGCGCCATCGGCATCAACCTGCTCACCGGCGCCACCGGCCAGCTCTCCATGGGCCACGCCTTCTTCCTCGCCGTCGGCGCCTACGGCTACTGCGCCCTCGCCGGCGACGGCACCGACGGCCTCTCCGGCCTCGGCCTGCCGGGCTGGCTCGCCGCCGTCCTCGCCGTCTGCCTCGCGGGCCTCGCCGGCGGGGTGTTCAGCCCCATCGCCGGCCGGCTGCACGGCGCGTACCTCGGCATCGCCACCCTCGCGCTGATCTTCATCGGCCAGCACGTCCTCTTCAACGCCCACGACCTCACCGGCGGCTACAACGGCCGGGCCGTCCCCCCGCTGAACCTCTTCGGCCTCACCTTCGACGACACCGAACTCCTCGTCGCCCAGGTGCCGTTCGGGGCCGTCGAGAAGCTCTGGTACCTGGGCCTGGCGCTGCTCCTCGCCGGGGTGCTGTTCGCCCGCGGGGTGCTCAGGGGCCGCCCCGGGCGCGCCATGAACGCCATCCGCGACCACCGGATCGCGGCCGGCGTCATGGGCATCCCGGTCGCCCGCCACCGGGCCGCCGTCTTCGTCCTCTCCTCCATGTACGCGGGCCTCGCCGGCGTCCTGCTCGCCCTGGTCTTCCAGCGGACCGTGCCCGAGTACTTCGGCATGGCGCTCTCCCTGGAGTACCTGGCGATGATCGTCATCGGCGGGCTCGGCTCCGTCGCCGGAGCCGTCGCGGGCGGGATCTTCGTCGCCCTGCTCCCGCAGGTCCTCAACCGGTACGCCGAAGCCCTGCCGCTGGTCTCCGCCCCCGGCACCGGCGGCATCGCGCCCGGCGAGGCGGCCCGCTACCTCTACGGCGCCGCCGTCGTCGGCGTCGTCCTCTTCCTGCCCGGCGGCCTCGCGAGGCTCGTCGCGCGCACCCCGATCCACCGACCCTCAGGGGAGACACGATGAAGCACAGACGACAGGCGGCCGTGCGGGGCCTCGCCGCGGCGCTCGCGACGCTGGTCGCGCTCACCGCCACCGGATGCAGCTCCAAGGCGAAGACGGGCGACGGCAAGGCGACCGGCGCGGGCGGGGTGAAGATGGGCGAGGGCGTCACCGACACCACCATCGCGCTCGGCGCGCTCACCGACATGACCGGCGTGTACGCCACCCTCGGCAAGAGCGTCACCCAGGCCCAGCAGCTGTGGGTGAAGCAGACCAACGCCGCCGGCGGCATCTGCGGACGCACGCTGGAGCTGACCGTCCGCGACCACGGCTACGACCCGCAGAAGGCGCTCGCCGCCTACACCGAGCTGGAGCCGAAGGTCGTCGGCTACGCCCAGTTCATCGGCTCCCCGTTCGTCGCCGCCGTCAAGCAGCGCGTCGACGGCCAGGACAAGGGCCTGGTCATGCCCCAGGCGTGGTCGGCCTCGCTCCTCGGCTCCCCGTACATCCGTGTCCTCGGGGCCACCTACGACGTGGAGACGATCAACGCGGTCGACTTCCTCGTCACCGAGAAGGGCCTCGGGAAGGGCGACAAGCTCGGCCACGTCTACTTCGAGGGCGACTACGGCGAGAACGCGCTCAAGGGCTCGAAGTACGCCGCCGAGAAGGCCGGCCTCACCATCGTCGAGCAGAAGATCAAGCCCACCGACAACGACATGTCCGCGCAGGTCGCGGCCCTCAAGCAGGCCGGGGTGAAGGCGGTCCTCGTCAGCGCCGGCCCCCGCCAGGCCGCCTCCCTGGTCGGCGTCGCCGCCGCGACCGGCCTGCGCGTCCCCGTCGTCGGCAACAACTCGGCCTTCGCCCCGCAGCTCCTCGGCACGCAGGCCGGCCCGGCCCTGGAGAAGATGTACTGGTTCGCCTCCCCGAGCCTCCCCATCGGCGCCGACACCCCGGTCGCCAAGAAGCTCGCCGCCGACTACGCGGCCGCGTACCCGGACGACGGCCTCGACAACGGCGTCGTCGCCGGCTGGACCGCCGCGACCGCCTTCGGCGAGATCCTCAGGAAGGCGTGCGAGAAGGAGGACCTCACGCGGGAGGGCGTCGCCAAGGCGCTCCTCATCCTGAGCGCCCACGACCCCGGCTTCGGCATGACCCACGACTTCAGCGACCCGAAGTCCCCGTCGTCCCGCCAGTCCGTCATCCTCCAGCCCGACAAGAAGGTCCCGGGCGGCATGCGCACGGTCCGGCAGCCGTTCGTCTCCGAGGCCGCCAAGAGCTTCACGCCCTGACCGCGCGAGGCGTCCACGGCGCGACGCCCAGGGCGTGACGTCCACGGCGTGACGCCCTCGGCGCGACGGGTCCGCGGCGCGACGCCCACGGAAAGAGGACGGAATCCGTCCTCTTTCCGTGGGAGCGTGACGGCATGACCGTCCTCGACACCCGCGCCCTCAACCGCGCCGCCCTCGCCCGCCAGCACCTGCTCGACCGCACCGACGCCCCCGCCCACGCCGTCGTCGCCCACCTCTGCGGGATGCAGGCGCAGGAGCCGCAGGAGCCGTTCACCGGCCTCTGGTCGCGGGTGCGGGACTTCCGGCCCGGCGCCCTGGACGCCCTCCTGACCGGACGCGAGGTCGTCCGCACCCATCTCATGCGCCGCACCGTCCACCTCGTCACCGCCGACGACGCCCTGGCCTGGCGCGCCCGCCACGGCACCATGCTCCAGGGACGCGTCCTCACCACCTACAAGGCCGAGCTCGCCGGCGTCGACCCGGACGAGCTGGCCGCCGCCGGCCGCGCCGTGATGGCCGACGGCACCCCCCGCACCATGGCCGAGCTCGTCGAGGCGGTCGCCGACCGGTGGCCGGCCCCGCCCCGCCGGGCCCTCGGCGAACTGCTCGTCGCCGGCGTGATCCCGATGGTCCAGCTGCCCCCGCGCGGCCTGTGGGGCGCCCGGGCAGGCGTCCGCAACCAGACCCTCGCGGCCTGGCTGGGCCGCGAGGTCCCGCCGCTCCCCGAGGACGGCACCGACCCGGTCGGCCAGGCCCTGGTCCGCCGCTACCTCGCCGCCCACGGCCCCGCCTCCTCCGGGGACCTCCGCGCCTGGTGCGGCCTCACCGGACTGCCCGCCGCCGTGAAGGCCGTACGGGACGAGCTCGTCGCCTTCCGCGACGAGCGGGGCCGCGAGCTCCTCGACCTGCCGGACGCGCCCCGCCCGGATCCGGACACCCCCGCCCCCGTCCGGTTCCTGCCCGCCTTCGACAACGCGATCCTCGGCTACCAGGACCGCGGCCGGATCATCGACGACGCCCACCGCGGGCTCTCCGTCGCCGGCGAGCGCGTCCTGCTGGTGGACGGCCGGGTCTCCGCCACCTGGACCCTGGACGAGGGCGTCCTCGCCGTCGCCCCGCTCCGCCCCCTCTCCCGGGCGGAGCGCGCCGCTGTCACCGAGGAGGGCGGCGCGCTGGCCGCCTTCCTGACCGACGGGGCGAGCGACGGCGTCCGGGTGGCAGCGGCCTGAGCCAGGCTCTCCCGCCGTTTTTCACCTGCCGGAAACCTCCCGGTGTGATGCTCGGATCATGAACGTGCTCATCGAGGAGAACGCCGCGCACCCCCGGCTGCCCGCCCTGCTGACCGCCTACCACCTGGCCACCGAGGCCGAGAAGGGCGCCGCGGTGACCGGCCCCGCCGATCTCCCGGCCGCCCGCCGCGCCGAGGCCGACGACCCGGTCACCGCCTTCGCCGCCGACACCGTGCTGCTCGCCACCGCGCCGGAGACGGGGGAGGCCGTCGGCTGCCTCGTCCTGAAGGCCGGGGCGGTGCCCGAGGTCAAGCGGGTCTGGGTCGAGCCGGAGGCCCGGGGCCGGGGGCTCGCCGGCGCCCTGATGGGCGAGGCGCTGCGCCGGGCCGCCGCGGCCGGGGCGGAGTCCGTCCGGCTCACCGTCTGGGAGTGGCGGCAGGGCCCGCTCGCCCTCTACCGCAAGCTCGGCTTCGAGCCGGCCGCCCCCTGGGACGACCGTCCCGGCCTGCTCTGCCTGCGGAAGCGGCTCGCTCCCGGCGACCGCATCGAGCGCCTGACCCCCGCCGCCGTCCGCGCCCACGCCGGAGGCGGCCTCGCCGCGCTCCTCGTGGACGCCGTCGACGGCGGCGCCTCCGTCGGCTTCCTGGCGCCCCTGGAGCGGGCCGAGGCGGCCGCCTGGTGGGCCGGGGCCGCCGGCGGCCGGGACGTGTGGGCGGCCTTCGGCCCGGACGGCGCCGTCACGGGGGCCGTCACCCTCCTCCGTACCGACACCGCCAACGGCCGCCACCGCGGCGAGATAGCCCGGCTGCTCGTCCACCGCTCGGCCCGCGGCCGGGGCCTGGGCCGCCGCCTCCTGGCCGCCGCCGAGGCCCACGCGGCCGCCACCGGCCTCACGCTCCTCGTCCTGGACACCCAGACCGACAGCCCCGCCGAACGCCTCTACCGGGGCGCGGGCTGGACCGCGGCCGGCACCGTCCCGGAGTACGCCGCCGACCCGGCCGGCGTCCTGCGGGCGACCACGCTCTACTACAAGCGCCTGGCATGACGAAGGGCCCGGAAGCGAGTCGCTTCCGGGCCCTTCACCCGTTTCCGTACGGCCGGGGTCAGCGCAGCTGCGCCGCCTCCGCCTGCCGCGCCTCCCGGCTCTCACGCCGGTTGCCGCGGAAGGTGTTGACGCGGCGGGCCGTCGCGAAGAGGGGGATCACGGCGCCCAGCACGACCTGGAGGGCGCAGCCGGCCTGGAGCAGGAACTGCCCGCCCGGGGCGTCGAAGGCCCAGGCGGCCAGCATGGCCATCGCTCCGACGATCCAGCTGAGCATGGCCGCCGCGAGGACACCCCGCGGCTTGGGGTACTCGACCCGGCTCACCATCAGCCACGCCGTGCCGATGATCGCCAGCAGCGTCGGGATGAACGGCAGCTCGAGCAGGATGATCGAGACCACCGTCAGCGCGCCGAAGGGGCTCGGCATGCCCTGGAACATGCCGTCCTTCATCGTCACGCAGGAGAACCGCGCGAGGCGCAGCACCACCGCGAGCAGCACCACGATCGCGGCGACCGCCGAGACCTTCTGCTGCGCGTCGTCCGCGACCATGCCGTAGACGAGCACGAAGTACGCCGGCGCCAGACCGAAGCTGATCAGGTCCGACAGGTTGTCGAGCTCGGCGCCCATCGGCGAGCTGCGGAGCTTGCGCGCCACGATGCCGTCGAAGAGGTCGAAGATCGCCGCGCAGAGCATCAGTATCACCGCGGTGGCGGCGCTGTTGCGTGCCATCCCCGTCTCGGCGCTGCCGGTGAGGTGCGGGATCAGGATGCCCGTGGTGGTGAAGTACACCGCCATGAAGCCACACGTGGCGTTACCGAGCGTGAGGGCGTCCGCTATGGACAGCCTCAGCGACAGCGGCATCTCCTCCGCCTCCTCGGCCCGCTCCGACGCGTCGTCGGCGGCCCAGTCGGCGGCTCGTGTGTCGGGATCAATCACGGTCAATGCGAGTCACCCCCGCGGTTGTGACCTGCCCCACCTCGACGTCGACCTCGACACCCTCCGGAAGGTAGATGTCGACCCGCGAGCCGAAGCGGATCAGGCCGATCCGGTCCCCCTGCTCGACCTTCGTCCCCTGCGGGATGTAGGGCACGATGCGCCGCGCCACGGCACCCGCGATCTGGACCATCTCGATGTCACCGAGCTCGGTGTCGAAGTGCCAGACGACGCGCTCGTTGTTCTCGGACTCCTTGTTGAAGGCCGGGACGAAGCCGCCGGGCACGTGCTCCACCGAGGTCACCGTGCCGGCCAGCGGCGCACGGTTGACGTGCACGTTGAGCGGGCTCATGAAGATGGCGACCCGGGTGCGCCCGTCCTTCCAGGGCATGATGCTCTGCACCACGCCGTCGGCGGGGGAGATGACCCGGCCGCGCGCGATCTCGCGCTCGGGGTCGCGGAAGAACCACAGCATGCCGGCCGCGAGCGCGGTGGCCGGCACGGCGATGGCCCGGGCGCGCTTCGAGCGGCCGGAGCGCGCGAGGCTGAGCGCCGCCGTGGCGACGGTCGGCAGAAGCCACGGCGATGCTCCGCGTGCGATGCGTGCGCCCTTGAGGCTGTCGCGGTGTGCAGAGTTTGGGCTGTGGGGCATGGATGACCTTCGTAGCGGATGATGCCGCGCTGGCAACGGGGGACGGCGGCTTTCCGGCGATGCTATCGGTTGCGGGGCGCAACTGGGCAAGCCAGGAACCGAGTCGACGGCCGGAAGACGAACACGGGGTGTGATCTTCTTCGCGGCCGAATCGACTCAAAACCGACAATCATCCCTGGAGGCGGTACTCCTCCAGGAGTCGGCGGCCAATGATCATTTTCTGGATCTCGGCGGTACCTTCACCGATGAGCAGCATCGGCGCCTCGCGGTAGAGGCGCTCGATCTCGTACTCCTTCGAGAATCCATAGCCGCCGTGAATGCGGAAGGCATCCTCCACGACCTCCTTGCAGTATTCGGAGGCGAGGTACTTCGCCATCCCTGCTTCGAGGTCGTTTCGTTCCCCGGAGTCCTTTTTGCGTGCTGCGTTCACCATCATGGCATGGGCGGCCTCGACCTTGGTAGCCATTTCGGCCAGCTTGAACTGGATCGCCTGGTGCTGGGCGATCGGCTTTCCGAAAGTGTGACGCTGCTGGGCATACTGGACACCGAGCTCAAAAGCACGCTGAGCGACGCCGCAACCACGGGCCGCCACGTTCACGCGGCCGACCTCGACGCCGTCCATCATTTGGTAAAACCCTCGCCCGGTGACCCCGCCGAGGACCCTATTGGCCGGAATGCGCAGGCCGTCCATGATGAGCTCGGTCGTGTCGACGCCCTTGTAGCCCATCTTGTCGATCTTGCCGGGGATGGTGAGGCCGGGGCGGACCTCACCGAAGCCGGGCTCCTTCTCGACGAGGAAGGTCGTCATCGACTTGTGGGGCGCGGTGCCCTCCGGGTGGCCTTCGTCACTTCGGACGAGGACGGCGACCAGCGTTGACGTACCGCCGTTGGTCAGCCACATCTTCTGGCCGTTGAGGACGTACTCGTCGCCGTCCTTCACCGCCTTCGAGGTGATGGCCGACACGTCCGAGCCGAGGCCCGGCTCCGACATCGAGAAGGCGCCGCGCGTCTCGCCGGCCGCCATCCGCGGAAGGAAGTACTCCTTCTGCTCCTGCGTGCCGTGCTGCTTCAGCATGTACGCGACGATGAAGTGGGTGTTGATGATGCCGGAGACCGACATCCAGCCGCGGGCGATCTCCTCCACGCACAGCGCGTAGGTGAGCAGCGACTCACCCAGGCCCCCGTACTCCTCGGGGATCATCAGACCGAAGACGCCGAGCTCCTTGAGCCCGTCGACGATCTGCTGGGGGTACTCGTCGCGGTGCTCCAGCTCGGTCGCGACAGGGATGATCTCCTTGTCGACGAATTCCCGCACGGTGGCGAGGATCTCCTGCTGGACATCGGTCAGACCGTGGGTCTGGGCGAGTCGCGCCATGACTACTTCTCCGACTTCTTGGAAGGCTCGATGAGCTCGGGGCGGCCGGGCTGCTCGCCGCCGCGGGCGTCGATGTACTCGGCGGTCGGGACCATCACCTTGCGGCGGAAGACGCAGACGAGGGTGCCGTCCTGCTTGTAGCCCTTGGTCTCGACGTACACGATCCCGCGGTCGGTCTTCGACCTCGACGGGGTCTTGTCGAGGACGGTCGTCTCGCCGTAGATCGTGTCGCCGTGGAAGGTCGGCGCCACGTGGCGCAGCGACTCGATCTCCAGGTTGGCGATGGCCTTGCCGGAGACGTCCGGGACGGACATGCCGAGCAGCAGGGAGTAGATGTAGTTGCCGACCACCACGTTCCGCTTGAAGTCGGTCGTGTTCTCCGCGAAGTTCACGTCCATGTGGAGCGGGTGGTGGTTCATGGTGAGCAGACAGAAGAGGTGGTCGTCGTACTCGGTGACCGTCTTCCCGGGCCAGTGCTTGTAGACCGCCCCGACCTCGAACTCCTCATAGGTGCGTCCGAACTGCATGGCCCTACGCCTCCGGGATCTCGAACGTGCTGGTGCGCCGCATGCCGGCGGCGCGGCCCTTGCCGGAGATGACCAGGGCCATCTTGCGGGACGCCTCGTCGATCATCTCGTCGCCGAGCATCGCGGAGCCCTTCTTCCCGCCGGCCTCGGAGGTGTAGTAGTCGTACGCGTCGAGGATCAGCTCGGCGTGGTCGTAGTCCTCCTGCGACGGGGAGAAGATCTCGTTCGCGGCGGCGACCTGGTCCGGGTGGAGCACCCACTTGCCGTCGAAGCCGAGGGCCGCGGCGCGCCGCGCGACCGCCTTGTAGCCCTCCTGGTTGCGGATCTGCAGGTAGGGGCCGTCGATCGCCTGGAGGTTGTTGGCGCGGGCCGCCATCAGGATGCTCATCAGGATGTGGTGGTACGCGTCCGCCGGGTAGCCGGGCGGCTGCTCGCCGACGACCAGGGACTTCATGTTGATGGAGGCCATGAAGTCGGCCGGGCCGAAGATGATCGTCTCGACGCGCTGCGACGCCTGCGCGATGGCGTTGACGTTGGTCAGGCCCTGGGCGTTCTCGATCTGCGCCTCGATGCCGATCTTGCCGACCTCGAAGCCCATGGTCTTCTCGATCTGCGTGAGCAGCAGGTCGAGGGCGACGATCTGCTGGGCGTCCTGGACCTTCGGCAGCATGATGCAGTCGAGGTTCTGGCCGGCGCCCTCGACGACGGTGACGACGTCGCGGTAGGTCCAGTGGGTGGTCCAGTCGTTGACGCGGACCACGCGGGTCTTGCCGGTCCAGTCGCCCTCGTTCAGGAACTTCACGATGGTGTGGCGGGCCTCGGGCTTGGCCAGCGGGGCGCAGGCGTCCTCCAGGTCGAGGAAGACCTGGTCGGCGGCGAGGCCCTGGGCCTTCTCCAGGAAGCGCGGGTTGGAGCCGGGCACCGCGAGACATGAGCGGCGGGGGCGCAGCCGGTTCACAGGGGAAGCGGTGCTGGTCATGCGGGGACCTCCGTGCTTGCAGTGACGTCTAGGGGGTGGAGCTTGTTCGCTCTCCGGATCTCGTCGACGATACGGCCGATGATCTCGGTGATGCCGAAGTCCTTCGGTGTGAAGACCGCGGCGACGCCCGCCCGGCGCAGTTCCTCGCCGTCGGCGTTCGGGATGATCCCGCCGACCACGACCGGGATGTCGGTGGCGCCGGCGTCCCTGAGCCGGTCCAGGACGTCCGGGACGAGCTGGGCGTGCGAGCCGGAGAGGATCGACAGACCGACGGCGTGCACATCCTCCTCCAGGGCGGCGTCCACGATCTGCTCCGGGGTGAGCCGGATGCCCTGGTAGACCACCTCGAACCCGGCGTCGCGGGCCCGGACGGCGATCTGCTCGGCGCCGTTGGAGTGCCCGTCGAGGCCCGGCTTGCCGACCAGGAAGCGGAGCTTGCCGATGCCCAGGTCCTCGGCGGTGCGGTCGACCTTGCGGCGGACCTCGGCCAGCGGGGAGCCGGACTCGGCCGGCACGGCGACCGGGGCGGAGGAGACGCCGGTGGGGGCGCGGTACTCGCCGAAGACCTCGCGCAGCGCCCCGGCCCACTCGCCGGTGGTGACGCCGGCCCGGGCGCACTCCAGGGTGGCGTCCATGAGGTTCTCGGTGCCGCGCGCGGCGGCCTTGAGCTGCTCCAGGGCCTGCTGGGTGGTGGGGAAGACGAACGGGTCGCCGCCGCCCTGGCGGTCCGTGGACTCCTGGCGCTCGGCGCGCCAGCGGGCCACGGCGCCGACGACACGGGCCTCGACGGCCGGGTCGACGGTCTGGATCGCGGTGTCGAGGTCTGCGGTGAGCGGGTTGGGCTCGGTCGTCTCGAAGACGTTGACGCCGATGATCTTGTCCTCGCCGGACTCGATCCGGGCGCGCCGCTCGGCGTGCGAGGAGACGAGCTGGGCCTTGAGGTAGCCGGACTCGACGGCGGCCATCGCGCCGCCCATCTCCTGGATCCGGTCGATCTCGGCCAGGCACTCGGTGACGAGGGCGTCGACCTTGGCCTCGACGACGTGGGAGCCGGCGAAGATGTCCTCGTACTCCAGCAGGTCGGACTCGTGGGCGAGGACCTGCTGGATGCGGAGCGACCACTGCTGGTCCCAGGGCCGGGGGAGGCCCAGGGCCTCGTTCCAGGCCGGGAGCTGGACGGCGCGGGCGCGGGCGTCCTTGGAGAGGGTGACGGCCAGCATCTCCAGGACGATCCGCTGGACGTTGTTCTCCGGCTGGGCCTCGGTGAGGCCGAGCGAGTTGACCTGGACGCCGTAGCGGAAGCGCCGCTGCTTGGCGTCCTCGATCCCGTACCGCTCGCGGGTGATCGTGTCCCAGATGCGGCCGAAGGCGCGCATCTTGCACATCTCCTCGATGAAGCGGACGCCCGCGTTCACGAAGAAGGAGATGCGGGCGACGACCTCGCCGAACCGCTCCTCGGGGACCTGCCCCGAGGCGCGGACGGAGTCGAGGACCGCGATGGCGGTGGACATCGCGTACGAGATCTCCTGGACCGGAGTGGCCCCCGCCTCCTGCAGGTGGTAGCTGCAGATGTTGATCGGGTTCCACTTCGGGATGTTGTTGACCGTGTACGCGATCATGTCCGTCGTGAGGCGGAGCGAGGGGCCGGGCGGGAAGACGTGCGTCCCGCGCGACAGGTACTCCTTCACGATGTCGTTCTGCGTGGTGCCCTGGAGCTTGGTGATGTCCGCACCCTGCTCCTCGGCAGCCACCTGGTAGAGCGCCAGGAGCCACATCGCCGTGGCGTTGATGGTCATCGAGGTGTTCATCTGCTCCAGGGGGATGTCCTGGAACAGCCGGCGCATGTCACCGAGGTGCGAGACGGGGACGCCGACCCGGCCGACCTCGCCGCGGGCGAGGATGTGGTCGGGGTCGTAGCCCGTCTGGGTCGGCAGGTCGAAGGCGACCGACAGACCGGTCTGCCCCTTGGCGAGGTTGCGCCGGTACAGCTCGTTGGACGCCTCGGCGGTCGAGTGACCGGCGTACGTCCGCATGAGCCACGGCCGGTCCTTCTGGCGCTCAGTCATCTTCGGGACCTCAGATGTTCCGGAAGCGGTTGATGGCGTCGATGTGCTGGGCCCGGAGCTCGGGGTTGCTGACGCCCAGGCCCTCCTCGGGCGCGAGCGCGAGGACGCCGACCTTGCCCTGGTGCAGGTTGCGGTGGACGTCGTAGGCGGCCTGGCCGGTCTCCTCCAGGGAGTAGACCTTGGAGAGGGTGGGGTGGATCTTGCCCTTGGCGATCAGGCGGTTGGCCTCCCACGCCTCGCGGTAGTTGGCGAAGTGCGAGCCGATGATCCGCTTCAGCGACATCCACAGGTAGCGGTTGTCGTACTGGTGCATGTAGCCCGAGGTGGAGGCGCAGGTGGTGATGGTGCCGCCCTTGCGGGTGACATAGACCGAGGCGCCGAAGGTCTCGCGGCCCGGGTGCTCGAAGACGATGTCGATGTCCTCGCCGCCGGTCAGCTCACGGATCTTGGAGCCGAAGCGCTTCCACTCGCGCGGGTCCTGGGTGTTCTCGTCCTTCCAGAACTTGTAGCCCTCGGCGTTGCGGTCGATGACCGCCTCGGCGCCCATGGACCGGCAGATGTCGGCCTTCTCCGGGGAGGAGACGACGCAGATCGGGTTGGCGCCGCCGGCCAGGGCGAACTGGGTGGCGTAGGAGCCGAGGCCGCCGCTGGCGCCCCAGATGAGGACGTTGTCGCCCTGCTTCATGCCGGCGCCGTTGCGGGAGACCAGCTGGCGGTAGGCGGTCGAGTTGACCAGGCCGGGCGCGGCGGCCTCCTCCCAGCTGAGGTGCTGCGGCTTCGGCATCAGCTGGTTGGACTTGACGAGCGCGATCTCGGCGAGGCCGCCGAAGTTGGTCTCGAAGCCCCAGATGCGCTGCTCGGGGTCGAGCATGGTGTCGTTGTGGCCGTCGGACGACTCCAGCTCGACCGACAGACAGTGCGCGACGACCTCGTCGCCCGGGGTCCAGGCGTTGACGCCGGGGCCGGTGCGCAGGACGACGCCGGCGAGGTCGGAGCCGATGACGTGGTACGGCAGGTCGTGGCGCTTGGTCAGCTCGGAGAGGCGCCCGTAGCGCTCCAGGAAGCCGAAGGTCGAGACGGGCTCGAAGATCGAGGTCCAGACCGAGTTGTAGTTGACGGAGCTGGCCATGACGGCGACGAGCGCCTCGCCCGGGCCGAGCTCGGGCAGTGCCACCTGGTCGAGGTGGAGCGACTTGCGGGGGTCCTTGTCGCGGCTCTCGACTCCGGCGAACATCTCGGCCTCGTCCTTGTGGACGGTGACGGCCCGGTACGACTCGGGGAGCTTGATGTTCGCGAAGTCGGCGGACGTGGCGTCCGGCGACTGGATCGCGTCCAGGATTTCCTTCACGGTGTGCCTCCGGCGGAGAGCGTCCGGGAGCGGACGCCTGAGGGATACGTCGGGGAGTGCTGCTGCTGTGGAGGTGTGCCGTCGGTTCGGCTCGGGTGGTGCTGTGGCGGCGCCGGTGTGGGGCGCGAGGGTGCCTGTGACGCAGGCGTCCGGGCGCACGGCCGTGGGGCTGTGGGGACAGCCGGAGCACGGGCTTTCTCTGTGCTCCGGCCACCCGGACAACATCAACGTATGGCACGCCGTGTCACGTGACAAGGCACTGCGTGCCAACAATTTCTCTCAGATGCGAAATGGTGCTCACGGATGAGCGATGATCGATCGAAATGGCCTGTGAGCAGGCAAAACGCGACGAGGGCCGCCCCCGGGAAACCGGGGGCGGCCCTCGTCCAGGACCTTCGAAGCTGGGGGAGAAGTGCGCCTCAGCCCTTCGTGAGTGCCTGCTGGATGGTCCGCATGACCTCGTCCAGCGGAGCGTCGGTACGGGCCACCGCGACCACCACGTCACCCGAGGTGGAGACCTGGGCCGGCGCCGCCGCGACAGGCTCCTGCGCGGGCTGCGGCTGCTGCGGGGAGGGGGCCGGCCGGCCCGCGCCTATGCCGGTGCCGAAGGTCTCCCGGACGATCGCGAAGGCGTGGTCGAGCTGGGTCTCCACGTCGCCCTGGCCGCCGGCCCGCAGCCAGCGGCGCAGCACGTGGTTGTGGGCGGTGACCACCGCCGAGGCCGCCACCTCGGCGAGCAGCGGGTCGTCGTTCCCGTCGTGGTGGTCCCGCTCGTCGAAGTGGCCGAGGAGGTAGCGGGTGAAGAGCCGCTCGTAGCGGGCCACCGAGGCGATCTCGCGCTCCCGCAGCGTCGGCACCTCACGGGTCAGCCGGTAACGGGCCACGGAGATCGCGGGGGAGCCCGCGTACATCTTCATGACCTCCTTGATGCCCCGGCACACGGTGTCGAGCGGGTGCTCGTGCGGCGGCGCCGCGTTCAGCACCGCCTCCGCCCGCACCAGCGTGTCGTCGTGGTCCGGGAAGATCGCCTCCTCCTTGGACCGGAAGTGGCGGAAGAAGGTCCGCCGGGCCACCCCGGCCGCCGCCGCGATCTCGTCGACCGTGGTGGCCTCGTACCCCTTCGTCGCGAAGAGCTCCATCGCGGCGGCCGCCAGCTCCCGCCGCATCTTCAGCCGCTGGGCGGCGGCACGGGTCCCCGCCGCGCTCTCCTGAGCGTCGGACGGAGAGGTGGCACGGGGTGTCTTCACGGCCTTGGGCATGACCCGAACGTACTGCATCCGTGCAGGAAGACGCGCCTGCGGGGGCGGGCCGCCGGAGGGCTCCAGCAGCCCGCCCCACCCCCGTCGAGGCTCGGTGGGCTCAGCGCCGGGCATATTCGCGGAAGCCGCGCCCCGTCTTGCGGCCGAGGCAGCCGGCCGCCACCAGGTGCTCCAGAAGCGGCGCCGGGGCCAGGCCCGGGTCGCGGAACTCGCGGTGCAGCACCTTCTCGATCGCCAGCGAGACGTCCAGACCGACCACGTCGAGCAGCTCGAACGGACCCATCGGGTAACCGCCGCCCAGCTTCATCGCGGTGTCGATGTCGTCCAGCGTCGCGTAGTGCTCCTGGACCATCTTGACCGCGTTGTTCAGGTACGGGAACAGCAGCGCGTTCACGATGAAGCCGGCCCGGTCGCCGCAGTCGACGCCGTGCTTGCGGATCTTCGCGGTGACCTCGCGGACGGTGGCGTGCACGTCGTCGGCGGTCAGGACCGTACGGACGATCTCGACCAGCTTCATCGCCGGCGCCGGGTTGAAGAAGTGCATGCCGATCACGTCCTGCGGACGCGAGGTGGCCCGGGCACAGGCCACGACCGGCAGCGAGGAGGTCGTGGTGGCGAGCACCGCGCCCGGCTTGCAGATCTTGTCCAGGCGGGCGAAGAGCTCCTGCTTGATCCCGAGGTCCTCGGCGACCGCCTCGACCGCCAGGTCCACCTCGGCGAAGGCGTCCAGCGAACCGGCCGGCGTGATCCGGGCCAGCGTCTCGTCGCGGGCCTCGCCGGTCAGCCGGCCCTTGTCCACCGAGCGGGCCAGCGACTTCGCGATGTACGCCTTGGCCGCGTCCGCCTTCTCCTGCGAGCGGGCGGCGAGGACGACGTCGTACCCGGCCTTGGCGAAGACCTCGGCGATGCCGGACGCCATCGTGCCCGAGCCGGCCACGCCCACCGAGCGGACCTCGCGGCCCGCGCCGGCGCCGCCCGAGGTCTCGGGGGTCAGCGCGTCGGCGACCTTCTCGGCCGAGCCCGGCGCCGCGTACGTGTAGAAGCCGCGGCCCGCCTTGCGGCCGGTCAGCCCGGCCTCGGAGAGCTGCTTCAGGATCGGCGCGGGGGCGTGCAGCCGGTCGTGGGACGCCTGGTACATCGCGTCGAGGACGGTCCGGGCGGTGTCGACGCCCACCAGGTCGAGCAGCTCCAGCGGACCCATCGGCAGGCCGCAGCCCAGCTTCATCGCCGCGTCGATGTCCTCGCGGGAGGCGTAGCGGGCCTCGTACATGGCCGCGGCCTGGTTCAGGTAGCCGAAGAGCAGCCCGTCCGCGATGAAGCCGGCCCGGTCGCCGACCGCCACCGGCTCCTTGCCGAGGTCCTGGGCCAGCCGGGTGACGGCGTCCACCGCCCGCGGGTCGGTCAGCACCGAGGAGACCACCTCGACCAGCTTCATGGCCTGGACCGGGGCGAAGAAGTGCAGGCCGAGGACGCGCTCCGGGTGCGCCGAGTCGGCGGCGAGCCGGGTCACCGAGAGGGCGTTGGTGCCGGTCGCGAGGATGGCGTCCGGGCGGACGACGGAGTCCAGCGCCCGGAACACCTCCTGCTTGGTCTCGTACTCCTCCGGGACGACCTCGATGACGAGGTCGGCCGCGGCGGCGGCCTGGAGGTCCGAGTAGACGCGGAAGCGCGCCAGCGCGTCCTGCCGCTCGTCCTCGGTGATGCGCTCACGGGCCACCGCGCGGGCGGTGGACGCCTCCAGGGCGGCGACGGCGCGGGCGCCGGCGGACTCGCTGACGTCGATGCCGACGACCTCACGGCCGGCCCGGACGAGGACGTCGGCGATGCCGGTGCCCATGGTGCCGAGACCGACGACGGCGATGGTGGAGAGAGGGGTGTCCATCAGGGGACTCCTGGGAGGAAGAGTGACGACTGAAGGCGGTACGCGCGGGAGAGAGAAGAGGGCGCGGAAATACCGGGAGCGCGGCCGGCCGCACGGAGGCGGCGCCGCGGTGTGCGGGGATGCGGCCCCGGCGCACGGCGGCGAGGGCCTGGAGAAAGAGAAGGGGGGACGAAGGCTCTGTCCCTGAGCCACGTCGAGAACTGCCGAACCGACCAGCGCTCACCACGGCTGCGTCACCAGGCCGCGGCGAGAAGTGCGGGGGTTCCCCGCTCACTTGAGATTAACCGGCGGGTAACGAGCGCGCCAGTCCTGGGAAGTCGGGAAAATGTGATGTGGATCGCGGATAGCCTCGGATTCATGGAAAATCCCGAGGGAATCTCCGAGGATCCCGAATTCTGCTCGATGATCGATCGATTGCGGGATGAGATCGAGAACGCAGAGGGAAGCGTTCCCGACGCATTCGGAGAACTCGTCCGCACCACCGATCCCGAAGAACTCCACGGCCTGCTCACCGCCCCCGGCCGCCCGCTCTGGGCCCGCGAGATCGCCGCCTACCTGCTCGGCGTGGCCGGCGACCCGCGCGCCTTCGAGGCCCTCGTCCTGCTCCTCAACCACCGGGACCCCGAGCGGTGCGTCACCGCCGCCCACGCCCTCGTCCGGCTCGGCGACCCGCGCACCGCCCGGGCCGCCGCCGCACTCGCCACCAACGAACTCCGGGCGGCCTACGCACTGTTGCCCGTCCGGCTCCTCGCCGACCTACGCGCGCCCGAGTCCGTCCCGGCCCTCGTCGCCGTCCTGGAGCGCCGGCTGGCGGACGGCGACCCCCACTGGCGGGTCGGCCTCGCCTGCGTCGAGGGCCTCGGCGCGCTCGGCGACCCGCTGGCCCGGGACGTCCTCGAAGCGGCCCTCCCGCACCCCCGGCTCGGCCGCGCCGCCGAGCGCTCCCTGACCCTGCTCGGCGGACCCGCCGTCTGACCCGCTCCGGAGCCGCGCCGCGCGGAGCAGCCCCGCCGCGCGGAGCAGCCCCGCCAGCCCGGCCAGCACCGGCGGCAGCCCCGCCAGCGCGAAGCAGACGGCGAGCGGCAGCCGGTCCACCAGGAGCCCCGCCCCGGCGGTCGCCACCGTGGTCCCCGCGTTGAAGGAGGTGTTGACCCAGGCGCCGGCCCGGGTGCGGCGCTCCGCGCCGACGGACTCGTCGGCCAGCAGATACGCGGTCGTCAGCGCGGGCGCCACGAACAACCCGCCCAGCGCGACCCCGGCGACCAGGACGTACGGATGCGGAGCGAGCCCCGTCGCCCCCAGGACCGCGCCGAGCGCGAGCCCGAGCGCCGCGAGCCGGGTGGCGAGGGAGCCGCGCCACCGGACGGCGCCCAGGAGCAGACCGCCGACGGCGCTGCCCGCGGAGAGCGCCGCCAGGGCCCACGGCATCAGTCCGGGCCGCCCCGCCGCGTCCGAGAAGGCCACCACCAGCAGCTCCACCGCCCCGAGACACAGGCCCAGGGCGGCCGCCCCGGCCATCGCGCTCCCGAGACCGCGCGGCGGAGCGCCCCCGGCGGCCGTACGCGCGGCGGGCGCGGCCGCCCCCGCCGCGCCCGGGACGGACCGGGTGAGCGGCGAGGCGGCGAGGAGCAGACCGCCCGTCAGGATCAGGACCGCGCTCAGCGCGAGCCCGGCGGGCGGGGCGGCCCCGAGGAGCACCAGGCCCACCAGCAAGGGGCCCGAGACGAAGAGCAGTTCCTCCGCCACCGTGTCCAGGCTGTACGCCCGGCGCAGCAGGTCCCGGTCGGTGAGGAGGCGGCTCCACAGGGCCCGCATCACGGGCCCCAGCGGGGGCGTCGCCGTGCCCGCCGCCGCGGCCAGCGCCATCAGGACGAGGTCCGGGGTGCCGGGCCGGGCGCAGACGACGGTGAGGGCGGCGAGCAGCGCCGCGTACAGGAGGACCAGGGGAGGCAGGGCGCGGCCGGGGCCGTGCCGGTCGACGAGGGCGGCCCGGGCCGGTGAGAGGAGGACGGAGGTGAGCCCGAAGGCGGCCAGCGCGGTGCCGGCCGTCGTGTACGAGCCGGTCGTCGCCTTCACGGAGAGCAGCAGGGAGAGCGGGGCCGTCCCGTTGGAGAGCCGGCCGAGCAGGGCGGCGCCGAAGGTCCGGCGCGCGTGCGGGGCCCGCAGGACCGCCGCGTACGACGGCGCGGCGGGCGTGCGGGCAGGAGGTGCCACGGACATGGGTGTTCCTCGTGGAGAGGGCGCGCGTCAGCCCTGGGCGAGCGCGCCGGGTGTGCGGGGACGACGGGACGCCGCGCCGGGGACGGACCCAGGGGCACGGGCGTCGGCACGCCGACTCCTACGCACGGAGGAAGAGGAACACGCGCGTCAACGTATCAGCCGGAGCTCCGCCTGTCCGCCCTCCGGGCGCCGCTCCGGGACCAGCGCGAACGCCTCGATCTCCAGCAGCAGCTCGGGCCGCACCAGCGCGTCGACCTGCACCGCGGAGCTCGCCGGCAGCGGCAGCCCGGCGAAGGCCGCGTCCCGCGCGTCCCGCACGGCCGGGAGGTGCGCCACGTCCGTGAGGAAGTAGGTCAGCTTCACCACGTCCCCGAAGCCCGCGCCGGCGGCGGCCAGGCAGCGCTCCAGGTTGGCGAAGACCTGGCGCGCCTGGGCGGCCGGGTCCCCCGCGCCCACCACGGTCCCCGAGACGTCGGTGGCGACCTGGCCGGAGATCGCGACGAACCGGCCCGTGCCCCAGACGACGTGGCTGTACTGCGGGCTGGGCGCGACGCCCTCGGGGGCGGGGACGTGGGTCAGGTGGCTGGTCATGCCCCACATCCTCGCCCACGCCACTGACAACGCCCGCGCCTCCGGGCGGCGCGGGCGTCGTCATGTGCGGAAGGTCACCCCTCCCCGGAGGGGGGGACCGCGGGGTCAGCGCACGTGGCCCAGGAGGCCGTGCAGGGTCGTCCCGGCCTGCTGGACGGGGGCGGACGCCTTCTTGCCGGCGGCCTTCGGCGCGGCGGCCGGGTCGGGCTCGGGCGCGGGCAGGGCGGCGCAGACGGCGTCCACCTCGGACCCGCCCTCGGCACGCGGCACGGTGCCGTCGGCGAGGAAGGTGCTCAGGTGCTCGTCGAGGCAGTCGTTGCCGGCCAGGGTCACGCCGTGGTTCCCGCCGCCCTGCTCGACGACCAGGCTGGAGCCTCGGATCATCCGGTGCAGGGCGAGCCCGCCCTCGTACGGGGTGGCGGCGTCGTCCGTGGCCTGGAGGATGAGGACCGGCGGCAGCTGGTCGTTGGTGACGTCCGGCGGACTGAGCGGCTCCACGGGCCAGAACGCGCACGGCGCGTTGTACCAGGCGTTGTTCCAGGTGGAGAAGGGCGCCTTGGCGTGGACGTCCCAGTTGTCCTTGCGCCAGACGTTCCAGTCCTTGGGCCAGGGGGCGTCGCGGCACTGGACCGCCGTGTAGACGGAGTAGCCGTTGTCGGCGGCGGAGTCGGCCTCGCCGTACCGCTCGTAGGCGGCGGTGAGCGGGGCCGGGTCCTGCTTGTTCACGTACGCCGTGAACGCGTCGGCGAGCTTCGGCCAGTAGCCGTCGTAGTAGCCGCCGGGCAGGAAGGTGTCCTCCAGCTCGCCGGGGCCGACCTTGCCGCCCGCCGGGGCGTCGCGCAGCTCCTCGCGCATCCGGTACCAGGCGGCCTCGACGGCGGCCGGGTCCGTCCCGAGCTTGTAGACGGCGCTGTGCCTGGCCACCCAGGCCATGAAGTCCTTGTGACGGGTGTCGAAGGCGTAGTCCTGCGCGATGTTGTCCTCGTACCAGACGCCGTTGGGGTTGACGACGGAGTCCAACGCCATCCGCCCCACCCGCTCCGGGTAGAGCCGGGCGTAGACCGCACCGAGGTAGGTGCCGTACGAGTAGCCGAGGTAGTTGATCCGCTCGGCGCCGAGCGCCCGCCGGATGAGGTCCACGTCGCGGGCGGTGGAGACGGTGTCGATGTACGGGAGGACGTCGGCGTACTTCTTGCCGCAGGCGGCGGCGAACGCCTGGGCGCGCTCCAGGGCGGTGCGCTCGGCGGCGGCGCCGCGCGGCACCGAGTCGGGGCGCACCGGGTCGAAGTGGCCGGGGCGGCAGTCGAGCGCGGGCTCGCTCCTGCCGACGCCGCGCGGGTCGAATCCGATGACGTCGTACCGGGCGGCGACCTCGGCGGGCAGCGAGGAGGCGACGTAGCCGGCCATGCCGCGTCCGCTGCCGCCCGGGCCGCCGGGGTTGACGAGGAGCGGGCCCTCGGAGGTCTCGGCGGTGTGGGGGATCCGGGTCAGCGCGAGCGCGATGCTCCGGCCGGCCGGGTCGTCGTGGACGAGCGGCACCTTCAGGGTGGCGCACTGGAGTCGGGGGTACGCCTTGGTGCCGCAGTCGGTCCAGGCGAGCGGGGGGAGGGGACGGGGGACCGGTTCACCGGTGCCCGCGGCGGACGCGGGCAGGACGGTGACCGTCCCGGCGACCAGTGCCCCAGCGGCGATCAGCATTCCTGCGCGGGTGGTCATGGAGCGTGGAGTGCCCCGCGGGGCGCGGGACACGACCTGTTCCGCCGGTGAACGACCCGAACGGACGGCAGGGTGACGGCGTGTCAGGTGACCTTCCGGCGTGTCGCGGGACTCAGAGGAGGGTGAGCTGCTCCGGGTCGCCCGCCGGCGGGGCGGCGGAGGGGCGCGGGGCGCGGGGCGGGGTGTCCCGGCGGGCCGGGCCGATGCCGAACCCGGCGGCCAGTTCGTGGACCTGGCGGGTGATGCGGCGCTGGTACCAGGTGGGCGCGTAGGCCCCGCCGGCGTACATCCGCTCGTACCGTCCGACCAGGTGGGGGTGGTGGCGGGCGAGCCAGGTCATGAACCACTCGCGGGCGCCGGGCCGCAGGTGGAGGACGAGCGGGGTGACGGAGACGGCGCCGGCCTCGGCGATGGCGCGGACGGTGGCCCGCAGCTGCTCGGGGGAGTCGCTCAGGAAGGGCACGACGGGGGCCATGAGAACCCCGCAGCCGATGCCGTGCTCGCCGAGGACGCGGACCACGTCGAGGCGGCGGTGCGGGGCGGGAGTGCCGGGCTCGACGGTGCGCCACAGCTCCTCGTCGGTGAAGCCGACCGAGACGGAGACGCCGACCTCGGTGACCTGGGCGGCCTGGGTGAGCAGCTCCAGGTCGCGCAGGATCAGGGTGCCCTTGGTGAGGATCGAGAAGGGGTTGGCGCGGTCGCGGAGCGCGGTGAGGATGCCGGGCATGAGCCGGTACCTGCCCTCAGCCCGCTGGTAGCAGTCGACGTTGGTGCCCATGGCGATGTGGGCGCCCTGCCAGCGGCGTGAGGCGAGCTGCCGGGTGAGCAGCTCGGGGGCGTTGACCTTGACCACGATCTGGGAGTCGAAGCCGAGGCCGGTGTCGAGGTCGAGGTAGCCGTGGGTCTTGCGGGCGAAGCAGTAGACGCACGCGTGCGTACAACCTCGGTAGGGGTTCAGGGTCCACTCGAACGGCATCCGGGAGGCCCCGGGGACCCGGTTGAGGATGGTGCGGGCCCGGACCTCGTGGAAGGTGATCCCGCGGAACTCTGGGGTGTCGAAGGTGCGGGTGGTGACCGCGTCGGCGCCGAACAGGGCGATGTCGGCGGGCGTGGCCGGGTTCTCGCCCAGATGGTCCCAGCGCATGGACGCCTCCTCGATCGACTTCGGCCGCGTGTTCGATTGCTGTGGGACCCAGAATAGAACACCTGTTCTCTTGATCGTCGCAACCCGGATTTCGCGCCCCGCGGGGCTCGTGGTTCGCTTGGCCCGCAGCCCCGGAACACCCCCGAAGAACCACGAGCTGGAGGAAATGCGATGGCGCAGGTCGAGGCCACGACGGAACGGATCATCGCGGCGGACGCGGAGACCGTGTTCGACACGCTGGCCGACTACAGCGGCGCGCGCGCGAAGCTGCTGCCCGAGCACTTCAGCGAGTACGAGGTGCGCGAGGGCGGCGACGGCGAGGGCACCCTCGTCCACTGGAAGCTCCAGGCCACCAGCAAGCGCGTCCGCGACTGCCTCCTGGAGGTCACCGAGCCCACCGACGGGCAGCTCGTCGAGAAGGACCGCAACTCCTCCATGGTCACCACCTGGACCGTGACCCCGGCGGGCGAGGGCAAGTCCCGCGCCGTCGTCACCTCCGTCTGGAACGGTGCCGGCGGCATCGGCGGCTTCTTCGAGCGGACCTTCGCCCCCAAGGGCCTCGCCCGGATCTACGACGCCCTCCTCGCCAACCTGGCGGCCGAGACCGAGAAGTAACGCCCGGGGCGTTCACCGATTCGAGTGGATTCCCCGCCGCCCCCGTACCGGCGCCCGAAGTGCCGAGGGGGCGCGGGGAGTTCCGCAAAGGCGCTGATGAGCGCCGCAAGTACCCCTCCGCGCCCCCGTGTTCGCCCCCGATCGGTCACCCTCCGCCCGTACCGCCCGACTTGCTCCCGCTTCGCGCCCGATGCGAAGAATGGCCCGGCGCCGAGGCCGCTTCCGGGCCGGGGTGAAGCCGTGACGAGGGGAGCCGTACGTGGGTGCGATCACGCTGGTGAAGGACGCCGGGGGAGCCGCGCCGCTCCCCGGGGACGGCCCGCCCGCCGGACCCCGGGAACAGCCCCCGGCCGAGACCCCCCTCGACCCCCGCCGCGTCCGCCTCGTCTTCTTCGGCCTGATGCTCGCGCTGCTCCTCGCCGCGCTGGAGCAGATGATCGTCGCCACCGCCCTGCCGAAGATCGTCGGCGAACTCCAGGGCCTCGACCGGATGTCCTGGGCGATCACCGCCTACCTGCTGACCTCCACCATCGGCCTGCCCGTCTACGGCAAGCTCGGCGACCTCCTCGGCCGCAAGAGCGTCTTCCTCTTCGCCATCGTCGTCTTCGTCATCGGCTCCGGACTCGCCGGCTGGTCCCGCAGCATGGACGAGCTCATCGCCTTCCGCGCCCTCCAGGGCGTCGGCGCCGGCGGCCTCATGATCGGCGTCCAGGCGATCATCGCCGACATCGTCCCGGCCCGCGAACGCGGCCGGTACATGGGCCTCATCGGCGCCGCCTTCGGTCTCGCCTCCGTCGCCGGACCGCTCCTCGGCGGCTTCTTCACCGACCACGTCTCCTGGCGCTGGTGCTTCTACTTCAACGTGCCCTTCGGGCTCGTCACCCTCGCCGTCGTCGCCGCCGTCCTCAAGCTGCCCAAGCCGAAGGCCCGCGCCCGCTTCGACGTCCTCGGCGCCCTGCTCCTCGCCGCCGCCTCCACCTGCCTGGTCCTGCTGACCAGTTGGGGCGGGACCGAGTACGACTGGGACGACCGGGTCATCATCGGCCTCGGCTGCGGGGCCGCCGGAACCGTCCTCCTCTTCCTGGTCGTCGAGCACGTCGCGCCCGAACCCCTCATCCCGCCGCGGCTGTTCCGCGACTCCGTCTTCACCGTCACCGCGCTCGTCGGCGCCGTCGTCGGCATCGCCCTCTTCGGCGCCGCCAGCTACCTGCCCAGCTTCCTCCAGATGGTCGAGGGCGCCACCGCCACCGAGTCCGGGCTCCTCATGCTGCCGCTCATGGGCGGGATCGTGGTCGCCTCGGTCGTCTCCGGCCGGCTCATCAGCCGCACCGGCCGCTACAAGGTCTACCCGGTGATCGGCGCCGCCCTCTCCGTCCTCGGCATGGGCCTGCTCTCCCGCATGGACACCGGCACGCCCCGGCTCACCCACAGCCTCTGGCAGGCCGTGCTCGGCACCGGCATCGGCCTGATCATGCCGGTGCTCATCCTCGCCGTGCAGAACTCCGTCCGCCCCGCCGACCTCGGCACCGCCACCAGCGCCCACACCTACTTCCGCCAGATCGGCGGCAGCGTCGGCGCCGCGATCTTCGGCACCGTCTTCGCCGCCCGCTTCGACGACGCCCTCGCCGACCGGCTCCCCGCGACCCAGGGCTCCGGCACCGCCCTGCCCCCGGCCGAGGCGATCACCCCGCAGACGGTCCACGCCCTGCCGCCCGCCCTGCGCGACCTCTACATCCAGGCGTACGCGGACGCCATGCCGCGCATCTTCCTCTACCTCGTGCCGGTCCTCGTGCTCGGCCTCGTCCTCGCCTTCTTCCTCAAGGAGAAACCGCTGGTGTCCCACCACAGCCCCGCCACCGAGGCCACCGACGCCCCCTACGGCCAGCCCGGCGCCGCCCAGGCCGTGCCGCACGCCCGCCACTCCGCCCCCGCGCCCGCCACCGCCCCGCACCACAGCGGCCTGCCCGTCTGCGGCACCGTGCAGCACCACGACGGCAGCCGCGTCCCGCGCGCCGCGCTCACCCTCATCGACGTCGGCGGGCGCCAGATCGGGCGCGGCGCCAGCGGCGAGGACGGCCGGTACGCGCTCAGCGTGCCCGGCGGCGGCGCGTACGTGCTCATCGCCGCCGCCGGCGGCCACCAGCCGCAGGCCGTCTCCGTCACCGTCGGAGACCGCCCCGTCGAGCTCGACGTGGTCCTCGGCGGCGCCGGCCGCCTCGCGGGCAGCGTCCTCACCGCCGACGGCACGCCCGTCCGGGACGCCGCCGTCACCCTCACCGACGTGCGCGGCGAGGTCGTCGCCTCCACCCGCAGCGGACGCGAGGGCGGGTACGTGATCACCGAGCTGGTCGCCGGCGAGTACACCCTCGCCGCCAGCGCCCCCGCCTTCCGGCCCGCCGCCGTCCCGGTCAGCGTCCAGTCCTCCCGCGAGACCCGCCAGGACATCGAACTGGCCGGCGGGGCCGTCCTGCGCGGCACGGTCCGGGCCGGCGGCGGGCGTCCCGTCGAGGACGCCCGGGTCACCCTGCTCGACGCGGCCGGGAACGTCGTCGACACCCTCACCACCGGGCCCGACGGCACCTTCCGCTTCGTCGACCTGTCCTCCGGCGAGTACACGGTCATCGCCGCCGGCTACCCGCCCGTCGCCACCGTCCTCCAGGTGGCCGGCGGCGGCCGCACCGAACGCGACCTCCAGCTCGGCCACCAGGACTGACCCGGCCGGAGCCTCAGGGGGCGGTCGGCGCCGCCTTGCGCAGCGCCGTGATGCAGCTGCCGATCGCCTCCTGGAGGGCTTCGAGGCGCTGGAGCATGTCCTCCTCGTAGATCTCCTCCTCCATCACCTCGTCGAGGGTCAGCTCCTCGAAGACCTTCGTGGCCTTCTGGAGGCTGCTGTAGAAGCGGGTCCTGCGCTCCTGGACGCGCAGCGCCGGGTCCTCCTCGACGGCCCTGGCGACGAGCCCCTTCACCGACTCGTACGCCTCGCCGGCCCACTCGCCGGCCTCCTCCGAGTCGTCCAGCTCGTCGATCAGCGACAGATGGCGCTCGGCCTCCGCGCGCACCTCGGCCGGCGCCTCCACGGTCTGCCCGGCGGGCGTCTTGATCTGGCCGTTCTCCACGATCTGGCGGACGTAGCCGATCCGGTCGGCGACCTTCGCCTCGCTCGCCACCGCCTTCTTCAGGCCGTCGGTGCGGGCGAAGGCCCTGGCCATCTCCGTCTGGAGCGCGGGGTCCTCCTTCATCCGGTCGAGCAGCGCCCCGCGCGCCGCCTCGGCCGTCCCCGGGTCGGCGAGGATCGCGGCCCGCAGCGCCGTCGGGTTCTCCGCCACCTCCAGCGCCTTCGTCGGCCGGATGCCCTCCGCCTCGGCCGCCGCGCTGATCGCCTGTCCGCGCACGGAGGAGGCACTGTTGCGCGAGGTGTAGTACGACAGCCAGACGTCCGCGTCCGGCAGCTCGATGTCGGCGCCCGGCTCCAGGACCTCGAACTGCGGCACCAGCCCGTCGTCGGCCGCCATGTCCCACGCCTTGTAGTGGCGCATCACACGCTCCGCCGAGCACCCGGCCAGCGCGGCGAACGCCCGCGCCGACACCTTCCGCGCCGCCGTGCCCTCGGCCGGCTGCCCGCCGGGCCGCACGCTGCGCGCCACCTTCAGGGCGAAGGCCCAGCCGCCGGTCCGGGCGTAGATCCCGAAGTCCCGGGCGTCCCGGACCACGACGGGGTCGTGGTCGGCGGGGTCGGCCGAGACGGCCGCGTCCTCCTCGACGGTCTCCTCCGCGACGGCCGCCGCGGAGGCTTCGGCCTCCTCCCCGGCGGCCGCCGCGGGGGCTTCGGCGGCCTCGGGCGCGGGGGAGTCCTCCGGGACCCAGAAGTTCTCCTCCGGCCCGGAGGCGGCGGGGGCGGGGGTGGTGTCGGAGGCGGGGGTGGTGTCGGACGGATCGAGGGCGATGGTCACCGAGAACACTCCGGTCGGTCGGGCGGGACAACTGCGGCCGACAGCCTATACGTACCGCTTGGCGATGTTTGGCCCGATTCCGGGATCCGATCGTCCGGGAACGCGGGGCGGGAAAGGCATGGCGCCCGGGAGGGACGCGGGGCAGGATGCCTCCATGATCCACGGAATCGAGTCCCGCCCCGCCCGGTGAGCGCCCCGCACGCGCGGCCGGCGCCCGCGCCCTCCCTGTACGCGTACGCCCGCGGCCTCGGCGCCGCCGACGGCACCCCGCCGCCCCGGGGCGGCCACCCCCTCCCCGGCACGGCACGGCCGCAGCACGGCGAGCGGCGCCGCCCGCCGTACCGGGAGGCGCGCGAGACCGTCACCCGCCTCCTGCTCTCCCGGCTGACCGAGCCCGACACCGACCGCGCCGCCGCCGGGACCGAACGCGCCCTCGCCGCCGCCGGCGTCCGCGAACATCTCGTCTTCCCCGTCGCCGCCGCCCTCGACCACGGCACCCCGGCCGCCGCCCGCGCCCTGGCCCGGCGGCTCGTCCGCGACGGGACGACCGTGCGCGGAGTCGTGGCGGGGCTCGGGCTGCTCGTCCGGCTCGGCGAGCCCGAGGACGTCCCGTACCTGCGCGCGCTCGGCCGGCTCGACGGAATCCACCGGTACGCGGTCGCCGCCCTGGACGACCTGGACCGGCCCGCCGCCGCCCTCCTGTGGCTGACCCACTTCCCGGTGGGCGACCGGGCGCGCGCCCTGGTCGAGGCCGTCGCCGCGCGGGACTCCGCCGCCGTACGGGAACAGCTGCCGGGGCGCGCCCCGGGCGACCGGCACATGGGACCCGACCACGCCCGGCGCGTCGCCGAGGCCACCGGCCTCGCGGGCCTCCTCGACCGGGCGCCCGAGGACACGGCGCTCCTCGCCCAGGCCCTGTGGCTCCTCGCCCGGACGGTCACCCAGGGCGACCACGCCGTCGAGATCCTGGAGTACGCCGACGCCCTCGCCCTCTACGGGACGGTGGCCGGACGGGCCCACCTGCTGCCCCCGGACCCCGGCCACCAGGCCCGGCTCCTCACACTCGCCCAGGACCTCCACAGCGGCGCCTCCCACCTGCTCGAATGGCCGCCCGGCCGGCGCGAGGCCGTCGCCCGCGAGCTCCTGGACGCCGTACGCGAACCCGCGGGGACGGGGCGCCGCGCCGACTGGATCCGGCGCACCGTCCGGTACCTGCGCGCGGCGCGCCTCGACATCGCCGGAACCCCGGGTATCCCTGGTACCTCCGGCACTCCCGGGACCTCCGGCGCCCCCGGCACTCCCGGCTCGGCGACGGCCGCCGTGTCCCGGCTGCGGATCGAGGTCGCCGTCGCCGATCCGGCCGGGCCGGAGCCCGTCGAGACCCGGCTCCTGGTCGACGGGCGCCCGATCCTGCCCGGCGCCTTCCCGCAGGGGCGGGGCGACACCCCCGAGGAGCTCCTCGACGCGGGCTCCCTGCGGGCCGGCGCCGCACCCCGCGCGGCTCGGCTCGGCGTCACCTCCTGCGCCGAGGGTTGCTGCGGCGCCCTGTACGTGACCGTCCGCCGCGAGGGCCGGCACGTGGTGTGGAGCGACGGGCGGCGGCCGGGACCGACTCCCGCGCTCCCCGCGTACCGCTTCGACGCCGACGCCTATGACGCCGAGATCGCCCGAGCGGAGCAGGACCACGCCTGGACCTGGCCGGCCCGGCACACCGCCCGCCTGATCGCCGCCGGCCTCCGCGACCGGCCCGCACTCCTCACCCGCTGGGGACTCCGGCAGGGGTGGATCAGCACCCACTTCAAGGACCCCGACACCACCGTCGTCACCTTCACGGGGCCGCCCCCGGACGACACCGCCGGGGCGCCCCGGTTCTACCGGTGGCACCTGCCCGACGACGGGAGGCCGCCCGCGGAACGCGCCGCGGAGGCGCTGCGCCGCATGGCCGGGACGGATCCGCGGACCCTCGCCGAACCGCCCTGACGTGCCGGTACCTTCCGGCGGGCCACATCATTGGTCCACTCCAACGACGGTTATCCACAGGGGTGGTACGGCCGCCGGACGGCGCGTACGGTGCCAGTCATGAAGATCCTCATCAGCGCCGACATGGAGGGCGCCACCGGTGTGACCTGGCCCGCCGACGTGCTGCCCGGCACGCCCCAGTGGGAGCGCTGCCGCCCGATGTTCACCTCGGACGTGAACGCGGCGGCGCTGGGCTTCCTCGACGGCGGCGCCGACGAGGTGCTCGTGAACGAGGCGCACTGGACGATGCGGAACCTGCTCCTGGAGCGGCTCGACGACCGCGTCCAGATGCTCACCGGCCGCCACAAGTCGCTCTCCATGGTCGAGGGCGTCCAGCACGGCGACGTCGACGGGATCGCCTTCGTCGGCTACCACACCGGCGCGGGCGCCGAGGGCGTCCTCGCCCACACCTACCTCGCCAACTCGATCACCGGCGTCTGGCTGAACGGCCTCCGGGCGAGCGAGGGCGTGCTCAACGCGCACGTGGTCGCCGAGTACGGCGTCCCCGTCGTCCTCGTCACCGGCGACGACCTGACCTGCGAGGACGCCGTCGACTACGCCCCCGAGGCCCTCAAGGTCGCCGTCAAGGACCACGTCTCGCGGTACGCGGCGGTCTGCCGCACCCCCGCCCGCACCGCCGCCGACATCCGGGCCGCCGCCCGCGAGGCCGCCGCCCTCGCCGTCCGCCACGACCCGGTCCACGCCGGGCCGCACACCGTCGAGGTCGAGTTCGACGCCGAGCACCTGGGCGCCGCCGCCACGGTGGTTCCCGGCGTGGCGCGGAGCGGCGAGCGGCGCGTCGCGTACACCAGCGCGACGATGTACGAGGCGATCCGCACGTTCAAAGCGGTCACGACGATCGTCTCGGCCGCCGTGGAGGAGCAGTATGGCTAGCAGCACGCCCCCCGCAGGACCGGACGCGAAGGCGCTCGACGAGGTCGTCGCCTTCACTTCCGACCTCATCCGCATCGACACCACCAACCGCGGCGGCGGCGACTGCCGCGAGCGCCCCGCCGCCGAGTACGTCGCCGAGCGGCTCGCCGGCGCCGGACTCGAACCGGCCCTCCTGGAGCGCACCCCCGGCCGGACCAACGTGGTCGCCCGCATTCCCGGCACCGACCCCACCGCCCCGGCGCTCCTCGTCCACGGCCATCTGGACGTCGTCCCCGCCGACCCGGCCGAGTGGACCGTCCACCCCTTCTCCGGCGAGGTCCGCGACGGCGTCGTCTGGGGCCGCGGCGCCGTCGACATGAAGAACATGGACGCGATGGTCCTCGCCGTCGCCCGCTCCTGGGCCCGCCAGGGCGTCCGGCCGCGCCGCGACATCGTCCTCGCCTACACCGCGGACGAGGAGGACAGCGCCGACGACGGCTCCGGCTTCCTCGCCGACCGGCACCCCGGCCTCTTCGAGGGGTGCACCGAGGGCATCAGCGAGTCCGGCGCCTTCAGCTTCCACCCCCACCCCGGCATGACGCTCTACCCCATCGGCGCCGGCGAGCGGGGGACCGCCTGGCTCAAGCTCACCGCCCACGGCCGGGCCGGCCACGGCTCCAAGGTCAACGAGGCCAACGCGGTCACCCGGCTCGCCGCCGCCGTCGCCCGCATCGGCGCCCACACCTGGCCCGTCCGGCTCACCGCCACCGTCCGCGCCGCCCTCACCGAACTGGCCGCGCTGCACGGCATCGAGATCGACACCGCCGACCCCGACCTCGACGTGCCGCTCCTCCTCGACAAGCTCGGCCCGGCCGCGGCGCTCGTCGAGGCCACCGTCCGCAACAGCGCCAACCCGACGATGCTCCAGGCCGGGTACAAGTGCAACGTCATCCCCGGCCAGGCCGTCGCCTACGTCGACGGACGGATGCTGCCCGGCACCGAGGAGGAGTTCGCCGCCACCATGGACCGGCTCACCGGCCCGGACGTGGCGTGGGAGTTCCACCACCGCGAGGTGCCGCTCGAAGCCCCCGTCGACTCCCCGACCTTCGCCAAGCTGCGGGCCGCCGTCGAGCGCTTCGACCCCGACGGGCACGCCCTGCCCTTCACCATGTCCGGCGGCACCGACGCCAAGCAGTTCTCCCGGCTCGGCATCACCGGCTACGGCTTCTCGCCGCTCCGGCTGCCCCCGGGCCTGGACTACGGGGCGCTCTTCCACGGCGTGGACGAACGCGTCCCCGTCGACGCGCTGCACTTCGGCGTGCGGGTGCTCGACCACTACCTGAAGACCGCGTAGGACCGAAACCGGAACCCTGGGGGAGCGACGATGCAGAACGAGGCAGCCCACGGCAGCTGGCCGTCACCCGTCGGAGCCGCGCTCGCGGCGGCCAACGACGGGCGGCCCGCCTATCTGGGAACCGTCGGCGACGAGGTGTGGTGGACCGCGCCCCGCCCGGCCGAGGGCGGCCGCCGGACCCTGGTCCGGCGGCGCGCCGCCGGCACGGAGGAGACCCTGCTGCCTCCGCCGTGGAACGTCCGGAACCGGGTCATCGAATACGGCGGCCGCCCCTGGGCCGCCGTCGAGCGGCCCGCCGGCGGCCCCCTGCTGGTCTTCTGCCACTTTCCCGACCAGCGGCTCTACGCCCACGAGCCCGACGCCGCGCCGGGGACGGCACCGCGGCCGCTCACCCCCGTCTCCGGAGTGGGCGGCGGACTGCGCTGGGCCGACCCGGTGCTGCTGCCCGACCGGGACGAGGTCTGGTGCGTCCTGGAGGAGTTCACCGGGCCCGCCCCCACCGACGTCCGCCGGGTGCTCGCCGCCGTCCCGCTCGACGGCTCCGCCGCCGAGGACCGGGCCGCCGTGCGCGAACTCTCCGACGGGCGCCACCGCTTCGTCACCGGGCCCCGGATCTCGCCGGACGGACGACGGGCCGTCTGGCTCGGCTGGGACCACCCCCGGATGCCCTGGGACGGCACCGAGGCCGTGCTCGCCGACATCACCGCCGACGGCACCCTCAAGGACGCCCGGACGGTCGCGGGCGGCCCCGAGGAGTCGGTGCCGCAGGCCGACTGGGACGCGGCCGGCCGGCTCCTCTTCGCCAGTGACCGCACCGGCTGGTGGAACCTCTACCGGGCCGAGCTCGCCGCCCACGGCACCGTCGGTCCGGTCCAAGCGCTCTGCCCCCGCGAGGAGGAGTTCGCCGGACCCCTCTGGCAGACCGGACTCACCTGGTTCCAGGCCCTGGAGACCGGACCGATCGCCGTCCTGCACGGCCGCGGCGACGCCGTCCTCGGCATCCTCGACCCCGACACCGGCAGTCTCGTCGACGCCCCCGGCCCCTGGACCGCCTGGGGCTCCACCCTCGCCGTCCACGGCACGCGGGTCGTCGGCGTCGCCGCCGGCCCCGACCGCTTCCACGAGATCGTCGAACTCGACACCCGCACCGGACGCACCCGGGTCGTCGGCTCCCCGCACACCGACCCCGTCGACCCCGCCCACTACCCCCGGCCCGTCGCCCGCACCTTCACCGGACCCGGCGGCCGGGAGATCCACGCCCATGTGTACCCGCCCCGCAACCCCGGCTCCACCGGGCCCGCGGGCGCGCTCCCGCCGTACGTCATCCGCGCCCACGGCGGCCCCACCGGACACTCCGCCCTCGTCCTCGACCTGGAGACCGCCTACTTCACCTCGCGCGGCATCGGCGTCGCCGAGGTCAACTACGGAGGCTCCACCGGTTACGGCCGCGCCTACCGCGAGCGCCTCCGCGGCCAGTGGGGCGTCGTCGACGTCGAGGACTGCGCCGCCGTCGCCACCGCCCTCGCCGCCGAGGGCACCGCCGACCCCGCCCGCCTCGCGATCCGCGGCGGCAGCGCCGGCGGCTGGACCAGCGCCGCCTCCCTGGTCCGGACCGACGTCTACGCCTGCGGCACGATCCTCTACCCCGTCCTCGACCTCACCGGATTCGTCGACGAGACCCACGACTTCGAGTCCCGCTACCTCGACGGACTCGTCGGCCCGCTCGACGAGGTCCCCGAGCTGTACGCCGAGCGCTCGCCGATCACGCACGTCGAGCGGATCACCGCGCCCTTCCTGCTCCTCCAGGGCCTCGACGACGTCGTCTGCCCGCCCGCCCAGGCGGAGCGGCTGCTCACCCGGGTCGCCGGCCGGGGCGTCCCGCACGCCTACCTCGCCTTCCCCGGCGAGGGCCACGGCTTCCGCCACGCCGCCACCATGACCCGCGCCCTGGAGGCCGAACTCGCCCTCTACGCCCGGGTCTTCGGCTTCGACCGGACCGACGTCCCGGAGCTGGAGCTGCACACGTGACGGCCCCCGTACCCGAACTCACCCGCCCCGCCCGGCTGCGGCCCGGGGACCGGATCGCCGTCGTCGCCCCCTGCGGCCCCGTGCCCGAGGACCGGATCCTGCCCGGCCTCGACCTGCTGCGCGAGCTCGGCCTCGAACCGGTCGTCGCCCCGCACGTCCTCGGCGCCCATCCGGCCCTCGGCCACCTCGCGGGCGCCGACCGCGACCGGGCCCGCGACCTGACGGAGGCGTACACCGACCCCTCCGTCGCCGCCGTGATCTGCGCGCGCGGCGGCTACGGCGCCCAGCGCATGGTGGACCTGGTGGACTGGGCGGCGATCCGCGCGGCCGGCCCCAAGCCCTTCATCGGCTACAGCGACGTCACCGCCCTGCACGAGGCGTTCGCCCGCCGCACCGGCTTCGCCACCCTGCACGGCCCGATGCCCGCGACCGCCGCCTTCCTCACCGAGCCGCGCACCCGCGACTCCCTGCGGGCCACGCTCTTCGCACCCGAGACGGTACGGACCCCGGCGACGGGACGGGCCCTCGCGCCGGGCCGCGCCGCCGGCGTCACCCTCGGCGGCTGCGTCAGCCTCCTCGCCGCCGACCTCGCCACCCCGCACGCCCGGCCCTCCGCCCGCGGCGGGCTGCTCCTCCTGGAGGACGTGGGGGAGGAGCCGTACCGCCTCGACCGGATCCTCACCCAACTGCTGCGCTCCGGCTGGCTCGACGGCGTCGCCGGGATCGCCCTCGGCTCCTGGGAGGAGTGCGGCCCGTACGAGGAGGTCCGGGCGGTCCTCGCCGACCGGCTCGGCGGCCTGGGCGTGCCGGTCGTGGAGGAGATGGGCTTCGGCCACGACCCCGCCGCGCCGACCGTTCCGCTCGGCGTGCCGGCCGTCCTCGACGCCGACGCCGGCACCCTCACCCTCGACGTACCCGCCCTGCTCTGACGGCGGCGCCCCCGCCCGTCGGCCGGAGGGGTTACTCCGCGGCCATCCGCCGCTGGTGCTCGGTCGCCTTGCTCTGGCTCGTCTCCAGGTGGCGCAGGGCCAGCTCCTCGACGCCCTCCACGTCCCGCGCCTCGATCCGCCGGAACAGCTCCTCGTGCTCCTCGGCGACGACGGTGAAGTCGTCGTGCTGGCCGAGCAGCCAGCGCATCCGGCTCCGCAGCGTGCCCTCCAGCTCGGTCAGCAGGGCGTTGTCGGCGAGCTCGGTGACCGTCTCGTGGAAGTCGGCCGCCGCGCGGCGCGCCTCCGGCCCGTCGCCCCGCGCCGCCGCCGCCTGCTCGGCGTCGAGGTCGCCGCGCAGCTTGGCGAGGCCCGCGCGGGTGCGGCGCTGGGCCGCGAGCCGGAACGCCAGGATCTCCAGGGCGGACCTGACCTCGATGAGGTCGGCGATGTCGGAGGCGGTGAACTCCCGGACCACCGCCCAGGTACGCGGCCGGGGCGTGACGAGCCCCTCGTTGACCAGGTCCCGCAGCGCGTCGCGGACCGGCAGGCGGCTCACGTCCAGCTCGGCGGCGATCTCCCGCTCCACCAGCCGGCTGCCGGGAGCCCGCGTCCCGTCGATGATCTGGTCGCGCAGGGTGCGCGTGATCCGTTCCGACTCGGGCCTGAACTCCTCAGCAGCTGTCATGGCGCCATTCTTCCATCGGGGAGGACGGCGTCCGCCGCCCTCCCCGGTCCGTCACAGCGCGGCGTATCCCGGGCGCACGATCTCCTCGATCAGGCGCTCGCGCTCGGGCAGCGGCAGGAACGCGGCCTCCAGGGCGGCGACCGTGAACTCCTCGAAGACCTCGGGGCCGTACCCGAAGGCGTCCGCCATGTGCTGGAACTCCTCGCTCATGGTCGTGCCGGAGACCAGGCGGTTGTCGGTGTTCAGCGTGATGCGGAAACCGAGGCGGCGCAGCTCGTCGATCGGGTGGGAGCCGTAGTCCTTGGCCGCGCCGGTCTGCAGGTTGGAGGTCGGGCAGACCTCCAGGGCGATCCGGTTGTCGCGGACGTAGGCGGCGAGCCGGCCCAGGGTGCCGTCCTCGGCGATGTCGTCGGTGATCCGCACGCCGTGCCCGATCCGCTCGGTGCCGCAGACCTGCACCGCCTCGTGGATGGACTCGGCGCCGACGGCCTCGCCCGCGTGGATGGTGAAGTGGCAGTTCTCCCGCTTCAGGTGCTGGAAGGCGGGCAGGTGGCGGGCCGGCGGGTTGCCGATCTCGCCGCCGGCGATGTCGAAGCCGGCCACGCCGTTGTCGCGGTGGGCGACGGTGAGCCGGGCGATCTCCAGCGAGCGGTCGGTGTGCCGCATGCCGGTGAGCAGGGCGCGGACGGTGATCCGGCCGCCGGTCCGGCGCTCGCCCTCGCGGAAGCCCTCGTTGACCGCCTCGACGACCTCGTCGAGGCTCAGCCCGGCCTCCAGGTGCTGCTCGGGGGCGTACCGCACCTCGGCGTAGACGACCCCGTCCGCAGCCAGGTCCTCGGCGCACTCGGCGGCGATCCGGACCAGCGCCTCGCGGGTCTGCATCACCGCGCAGGTGTGGGCGAAGGTCTCCAGGTAGCGCTCCAGCGAGCCGGAGTCGGCGGCGTCCCGGAACCAGACGGCGAGCTCGGCCGGGTCCTCGGTCGGCAGCGCGGTGTAGCCGCACTCCCGGGCCAGCTCGACGATGGTGGCCGGGCGGAGCCCGCCGTCGAGGTGGTCGTGGAGGACGGCCTTCGGGGCGCGGCGTATCCAGTCGGAGACGGCGGCCCGGGCAGGCGTGGCAGGGTTGTCAGACAAGTGCATGGCCGGGAAGTGTACGTCATGGCGCGCCCGGCGGACGCGCGGATGCCGGAAGGACGATGCCGTACGGCTCCGAGGGCGGGGGTCCCTCGCTCCGCCGCGGCCGTCGGCCCGGGGTGCGGGGCGGCCGGGGCGGGGCCTCAGTGGGACTGGAGGACCGGCAGCGCGGGCGCGCCCGTCGGCAGCATGTGCTTGGCGGCGAGGACGGGGGTGTCCCCGACGCGGACCACCTGGGTGACCAGGACCGCCGGGGTGTCGGCGGGGCGGCCCAGCTGCTCGCCGCGCCGCCGCCCGAGCAGGGTGGCGGTGATCCCGCTGTGCGCGTGCAGGGCCACCTCGCGCGAGGCGGCCAGCAGGACCGAGAGCATCGACACCGCGTCGCCGGCCGCCGGCTCCGAGGCCGTGTCGCCCGCCCGCAGCGCGGCCGCGAAGGCGGGGTGCGCGCCGTCCAGGACCTCGTCCGCCGCCGCCCACTCGTGGCACAGCGCCACGGGCCCCGCCTCGCCGACCAGCACCGACTCCCAGAACCGCAGCTCGGCGCGGGCCGGTGCCAGCAGGTGCTGGGTGGTGAAGTCGGTCGGCTCCTCCAGGGTGCGCACCAGGGCCCGCACGCGGGCGCCGGTGCCGCCGCCGATCAGCTCCTCCAGCGGCTGGACGTGCTCGAAGCCGCGCCGGGGCGGCCGCGCGTTCACCGTCCGGCCGACCCCGCGGCGCACCGTGAGCAGCCCGTCCTCCTGGAGCAGCAGCAGCGCCTCGCGCAGGGCGGGCCTGCTCACGCCCAGTTCGGCGGCGAGTCTCGGCTCGGAGGGCAGGGTGGAGCCGGGCGGGTAGGTGCCGTCGTGGACGGCGTCCGCGATCCGCTCGTAGAGCGCCACCACCGGTCGCCGCCGGTGCCCGCTGACCGCCAAGGCCCCTCCTCGTCCCGTCGTCCGGCCACCACCGTAGCCGCCCCAGGTTGTCTGACAAGTCACCCGGACGGCGCCGTCCACCGTCCCTCCGGCGTGCCGGTCCCCCCATTCTGGTCCCACGGGTACGCCCGAGACGGACGACGGAGGAGAGGGCGGGCATGAGTCCCAAGGACACGACGGGCACGCGGAGGGGCGACCGGTTCGGCGCCATCACCCCCGGACGGATCGGGATGGCGGTCGTCGCGGTCCTCCTGCTCGTCTTCATCTTCGAGAACACCCGCGAGGTCAAGATCCGCCTGCTGATCCCGGAGGTGACGATGCCGCTCTACCTCGCCCTCCTCGCCACCGCCGTGCTGAGCGGGCTCTGCGGCTGGTACGCGGCCCGGAGGGGCCTCAGGAGGAGCAAGTGAAACGCGGCACCCTGATCGGGGCGGGCGCGGCGCTGGCCGTCGCCGCCGTGGCGGCCGGCGCGGCGGGAGACGCGGACGCCCGGCGGGCCCGGCGGGCCCGGGAGGCGGCCGCCGGCGCCCGGCCGCCGCTGCCGGACTTCCGGGGCCGGGGCCTGTGGCGGGTCTTCACCCGCCTGGACCACCGCACCCGTCTCGACGTCCACGACGCGAGCGGTCGCGACCGGCGGGTCCTGTGGCCCCCGCGCTGGCGCGTCTGCACCCAGTACCCGGCTGCCGGCACCGGCCTCGACCGCCGCTCGACGGTCGTCATCGGCGTCCTCCGGAAGGGCGAGCCCTGCCCGCACCGGGTGACGACGGCCCGCCGCTGACCCGCGGGGCGCCGACGGCCGGAGGGACGGTCCGGGGCTCGTCCGGCGCCGCCACGCGGGGCACCCGGGGTACCCGTGGCCGCCGCCGACCGCCGCCGACCGCCGCCGACCAGCGCGGCGCGCGTGCCCGGCCGGCGCGGGCGCTCGTCCGGCGTCGGCGCGCGGGGCACCCGGGTCCGTCGGGCGGCGCGGCGCCCGCGCCCCGTACCCCCGCACCCCGCGCCCCCGGGCCCCCGGGCCCCCCCCCCCCCCCCCCCCCCCCCCCCGTGCCCCCCGCGGGCGGCAGGGCGGCAGGGCGCCGAGGTAGACCCCGGGCGCACCGGGGGGC
>NZ_JBHVRX010000017.1:0-111340 GCF_042885515.1 Streptomyces sp. NPDC058052
GGCCGGCGTGCCGCCGGCCCGCGCACGGGGACGGCCGGGAGCCCCGTCGGAGGGGGCTCCCGGCCGTCGGGCCCGGGCGGGTGTCAGGCGGCCGTCACGCGGACGTTCGCGTTCACCCAGTCGACGATCGACGCGGTCGTGGCGCCCGGCGTGAAGATCTCCGCGACACCCTTCTCCTTCAGCGGCGGGATGTCCGCGTCGGGAATGATGCCGCCGCCGAAGACCTTGATGTCCTCCGCGTCGCGCTCCTTGAGGAGCTCGATGACCTTGACGAAGAGCGTGTTGTGCGCGCCCGAGAGGATGGAGAGGCCGATCGCGTCGGCGTCCTCCTGGATCGCGGTGTCGACGATCTGCTCGGGCGTCTGGTGGAGCCCGGTGTAGATCACCTCCATGCCGGCGTCGCGCAGGGCGCGCGCGATGACCTTGGCCCCGCGATCGTGGCCGTCGAGACCCGGCTTGGCGACGACCACGCGGATCGGACCGGTCACACCCATCACTGCCTCCACATGCGACCCCCGCGCGTCTGTGCCGGGGAGGTGAACGAACGTTATCGACAGCATCCCGCAACGGACCGTTTCGCGGTGCCCGTCGAGGGGGAAATCACACGTGGGACACGTTCGTTCCGCGGCCTACCCCGCTCCGGGCCCTCCTCCTGGGCCCTCCAGCCGCCCGCGGGGCCGGTCGCGAAAGGAGCCGCGACGCCGGTCGCCGGGGCTCCGTGCCGCCGTCCGTACGGCACGGAGCCCCGGCGTCCCGGCGTACCGCACGGCCCCATGTGCCGCACGGGAGGTCGGCGATGGAGCTCGCCAAGGTCACCGCCCTGTTGAAGGCCACCACGCTCGAGGTCGCGATCCTCACCGGCCGTCTCGTGCTCTATCCGTCGGGGATCGTCCCCGACGGTCACGGGCGGCCCGACGACTCCGCGAGCCCGCCCGTGACCGTGGGGGACGGCGGTGGGCGGCCGGTCGTGCTGCTGCACGGCTTCGTCGACAACCGCTCCGTCTTCCTGCTGCTGCGCCGCACGCTCGCCCGGCACGGCCGCACCCGTGTCGAGTCGTTCGACTACTCACCGCTCACGTGCGACCTGCGGTCCGCCGCCGAGGCCCTGGGGCGGCGGATCGACGCGATCCGGGAGCGCACCGGACGGGCGGAGGTGGATCTGGTGGGCCACAGCCTGGGCGGACTGATCGCCCGTTATTACGTACAGCGGCTGGGCGGTGACGCGCGGGTGCGGACCCTGGTCACGCTCGGCACCCCGCACGCGGGGACGACGGTCGCGCCGCTCGCCTCGGCGCACCCGCTGGTGCGGCAGATGCGGCCGGGGTCGGAGGTGCTGCGGGCGCTGGCCGCTCCGGCGCCGGGCTGCCGGACGCGGTTCGTGAGCTTCTGGAGCGACCTGGACCAGATCATGGTGCCGGTGGAGACGGCCCGCCTCGACCACCCCGACCTCCTGGTGCACAACGTGCGGGTGAGCGGCATCGGCCATCTCGCCCTGCCGGTCCATCCGACGGTCGCGGCCGGGATCCTGGAGGCGCTGGACGCCGGCGGGACGGAGGAGGCGGCCGACGAGGGGACGGCCTCCGTGGCCTGAAGTCGCCAGGACACGCGACACCCCCGACCCTGTTCTTCGAACGTTTCTCGAACACAAGGCCAAAGCTCTGTGCATGAGCTGGCGAAACACGGCCGATTGCCCGTTTCCGGCGCCCGCGAACCCTTCCGAAGATTGTCGGCCCCGCATACCGCCGGGTACAGTCGCGCCACTGCTTCCCCCCGGGACACCCCTGTCGGGCCCGCCCCGGACTGGTCCTGCTGCCGAGGCGAGAGAGACGTTGGTGAACGACCAGCACCCCCACGCCGGGTACGCCGGAGACGGCGCCCACACCACCGGCTACGCGACCGACCCGCTCTTCGGGACCTGGTCCGACCCCGGGCAGACCGGCCACAGCGGCCAGTGGGACCTCGGCCAGTACGCCGCCACCGGTACGTACGACACGACCGGCGCGTACGAGACGGGCGCCTGGGCCGCCACCGCGGCCGGCCACGACACGACGGGCCAGTGGGACACCACCGGCCAGTGGACCACCGCCACCACCACGGACGCCTACGCGCAGGGCACGGCGTACGCGCAGCCCGAGCAGTACGACACGACCGGCCAGTGGGACGCCTCCGCCTGGACCGAGGCCCGGCACACCGGCCAGTACGAGACCCTTCACTCCGGCGCCTACGCGGCGCAGGGCGCCTACGGGCACGAGCAGTACGACGCGACCGGCCAGTGGGCCGCCCCCGCCTTCGCGACCGACACCGGCGCCTACGACGCCACCGCCTGGAACCAGGCGTCCGCCCCGGCCGAGCCGGTCGTCCCCCAGCAGTACGTCCCCCAGGCCGAACAGGTCGACCGGACCTCCGAGTTCGCGTTCTCCTACGAGCCGCACCCGGAGCCGGAAGCGGCCTACGAGACCGGGACGTACGAGACCGCCGGGTACGAGGCCGGGACCTACGCGCCGGAGACGTACGAGGCCGAGACGTACGAGGCCGAGACCTTCGAGCCCGAGGCGCACGGGACCGGGGCCTACGGGACCACCGCGCACGAGGCCCCCGAGGCCGGATCCGGGGACGACGCCGAGGACGCCGGGACCGAAGGCCCCGCGCCCGCCGCCGAGGTCCGCACCGACGCCGCCGCGGCCCGCCCCGTACGCCGCTCCTCCGGCGGCAGCCGCGCCCGGCGCCGTACCCCCGCCAAGCGCTCCGCCCTGCTGACCGTCGCCGTCCCCTCCGCCTGCGTGATGGGCGTCGCCGGCATCGCCGCCGCCTCCGTCAGCGGACTCACCGGCGCCGGCACCGAGGGCCAGAAGCAGAAGGACACCACCGCGCTCGCCGCCGCCGACCCGGCCGCCGTGAAGCAGGTCCCGGCCAACACCGCGCTGGACACCCAGCTCAGCGCCCTCGACGCCGACGTCCGCGACTTCGGCGACCGCGCCAGCCGCACCCAGGAGCGCATCGACCTCAAGGCCCGCCAGGCCGCCGAGAAGAAGAAGCGCGAGGAGGAGGCGGCCCGCAAGGAGGCCATGCGCCCCAAGTACATGCTTCCGGTGAAGCTGCACCAGCTCAGCGCCCGCTTCGGCCAGTCCGGCGTCAACTGGATGTCCGTGCACACCGGCATCGACTTCCCCGTGCAGTACGGCACCCCCGTCATGGCCGCGACCGACGGCACCGTCCGCACCCAGTGGAACCCGGCCTACGGCAACATGGCGATCGTGACCGCCGCCGACGGCACCGAGACCTGGTACTGCCACCTGAGCAGCACCAAGATCCGCTGGGGCCAGGTCAAGGCCGGCGACGTCATCGCCTACTCCGGCAACTCCGGCAACTCCACCGGCCCGCACCTCCACTTCGAGGTCCGGCCCGGCGGCGGCTCCGCGATCGACCCGCTGACCTGGCTGCGCAGCAAGGGCCTCGACCCCACCAGCTGACACCCGCGCGTACGGGAGAGGGCCCGGTCCGATGGACCGGGCCCTCTCCCGTACCGCCTACAGCTTCTCGACCGGCGCGTACCGCAGCAGCAGCCGCTTCGGCTTCTCGTCGCCGAAGTCGATGGTCGCCTGCGCGTCCGAGCCGGAGCCCGTCACCGCGAGGACCGTGCCCAGACCGAACTGGTCGTGGGTGACCCGGTCGCCGATCGTCAGCGAGACCACCGGCTTCTCCGTCCCGCCCGCGCGGCGCGTCGCGAAACCGGACGGGCCGGAGCGGGCGCGCGAGGAGGAGAGCGAGGACGTCAGCGAGGAGGTGATCCCGGACGTCGGGCCCGCCGGCTTCGCCACCGGCCCGGTCCGCTTCCACTCCAGGTACGCGGGCGGGATCTCCTCCAGGAAGCGGGAGGCCGGGTTGTACGAGGGCTGGCCCCAGGCGCTGCGCATCGACGAGCGGGTCAGGTAGAGCCGCTCGCGGGCGCGGGTGATGCCCACGTACGCCAGGCGCCGCTCCTCCTCCAGCTCCTTCGTCTGGCCGAGGGCCCGCATGTGCGGGAAGACGCCGTCCTCCATGCCGGTGAGGAAGACGACCGGGAACTCCAGGCCCTTCGCGGTGTGCAGGGTCATCAGCGTGACGACGCCGGCGCCCTCCTCGTCCTCGTCCGGGATCTGGTCGGAGTCGGCGACGAGCGCGACCCGCTCCAGGAACTCGGCGAGCGTGCCCGCCCCGGCCGCCGGCGTCCCGGCCTCCGCTTCTCCGGCCCCGTCCTGCCCGGCGGCCTGCGCCCGCTCCTGCTCGAACTCCAGGGCCACCGCGGCGAGTTCCTGGAGGTTCTCGATCCGGGTCTCGTCCTGCGGGTCGGTGGACGCCTGGAGCTCGGCGAGGTAGCCGGTACGCTCCAGGACGGCCTCCAGGACGACGGCGGGGCCCGCGCCGGACTCGGCGATGGTGCGCAGCTCGTCCATGAGCGTGTTGAACCGCTTCACGGCGTTGGCCGAGCGGGCGGCCATGCCGTACGCCTCGTCGACCCGCTTGAGGGCCTGCGGGAAGGTGATCCTCTCGCGCAGCGAGAGGGCGTCGATCATCGCCTCGGCGCGCTCGCCGATGCCGCGCTTCGGCACGTTGAGGATCCGGCGCAGCGGCACGTTGTCCTCGGGGTTGGCGAGGACGCGCAGGTAGGCGAGGACGTCCCGGACCTCCTTGCGCTCGTAGAAGCGCACGCCGCCGACGACCTTGTAGGGCAGGCCGACGCGGATGAGGATCTCCTCGAAGACGCGGGACTGCGCGTTGGTCCGGTAGAAGATCGCCACGTCGCCGGCCTTCGCGTCGCCCGCGTCGGTGAGCCGGTCGATCTCGTCGGCGACGAACTGGGCCTCGTCGTGCTCGGTGTCCGCGACGTAGCCGGTGATCTGCGCGCCCGCGCCGGCGTTGGTCCACAGGTTCTTGGGACGGCGCGACTCGTTGCGCTCGATGACCGCGTTGGCGGCGGAGAGGATCGTCTGGGTGGAGCGGTAGTTCTGCTCCAGCAGGATCGTCGTCGCGTCCGGGTAGTCCTCCTCGAACTGGAGGATGTTGCGGATGGTCGCGCCGCGGAAGGCGTAGATCGACTGGTCGGCGTCGCCGACGACGCACAGCTCGGCCGGGCCGAGGTCCTCGTAGCCGGTGCCGACCAGCTCGCGCACCAGGGTGTACTGGGCGTGGTTGGTGTCCTGGTACTCGTCGACGAGGACGTGGCGGAAGCGGCGGCGGTAGTGCTCGGCGACGTCCGGGAACGCCTGGAGCAGATGGACCGTCGTCATGATGATGTCGTCGAAGTCCAGCGCGTTCGCCTCGCGCAGGCGCGCCTGGTACATCCGGTACGCCTCGGCCAGCGTCTTCTCGAAGCCGTCGGCGGCCTGGTCGGCGAAGGACTCCTCGTCGATCAGCTCGTTCTTCAGGTTGGAGATCTTGGCGCTGAAGGACTTCGGCGGGAACTTCTTCGGGTCGAGGTCCAGGTCGCGGCAGACCAGCGCCATCAGGCGCTTGGAGTCGGCGGCGTCGTAGATCGAGAAGGACGAGGTGAAGCCGAGCCGCTTGGACTCGCGGCGCAGGATGCGGACGCAGGCGCTGTGGAAGGTCATGACCCACATCGCGTTCGCGCGCGGGCCGACCAGGTGCTCGACGCGCTCCTTCATCTCGCCGGCGGCCTTGTTGGTGAAGGTGATCGCCAGTATCTGGCCGGGGTGGACGTGCCGGGTGCCCAGGAGGTGGGCGATGCGGTGGGTGAGGACCCGGGTCTTGCCGGAGCCGGCGCCGGCCACGATGAGCAGCGGGGAGCCGGTGTGGACGACGGCGGCGCGCTGCTGCTCGTTCAGCCCGTCCAGCAGGGCCGCCGGGTCCACGACCGGGCGGTGCGCCCCGTCGCGGTAGTACGGGTCACGGGGCGGGGGCGCGTCGAAGTGCTCCCCGAACAGGTCGTGCGGAACCTCCTCCGCGGCCGGGGCGCCGTGCTCGTCGTCCTCGGGCGGGGGCGGGGCGTCCTCCGGGGAGTGGGACTGGAGGCCGGCCAGGAAGCTGTCGTCAAAGAGGCTGCTCATCGCCTCACGAGTCTAGGACGCCGCGCCGACAACCGGGCCCGCCTTCGGCGTGCTCCCGGTGTGAGCGCGCACACCGGGAGGGACCGGGACCGTGCCCCGGAGGGCCCGGGGGCTCAGACCCAGAGGGTGGCGATGAAGATGTTCGCCATGGTCAGGCCGCCGACGGCGGCGAAGAGGCCCTTGTCGGCGGTCTCCTCGTCGCGCTTGACGTAGACGATCCCGAGGATCACCACGAGGATCAGCAGCTTGATGCCGACCTTGAGGTTGTTGACCGTCTGGTCGTCGGCCTGGTTGAGGCCGACGAGCGCGACGCCGGTGACCAGCATGGTGAGCGCGCCGTGCAGCATGGCCGGGGTGAAGCGGGCCGTGCCGGCCCCGATCGCCTTCATCTGGGTGAGGAATCCGCCCAGGAGGGAGGCGATGCCGATGATGTGGAGCGCGACGAAGACATTGATGAGGACGTCCATGGGGCGGAGCCTAACCGGGCCCTTAGCACCGCTCTCCGGCCGGGTCCACCCACTCCCGCGCTTCGGTCGCCCGCCCCATGGAAACCATCGCCGAACGCCCTGGCGGACGACAACGAACGGTCCCCGAGGGTCATCCGTCGCCAATAGCGGTCAACCCGCCGCCGGGGCGTGACCCCCGGGTCTAGCGTCCTGCCCCAGGTGGTCGGCTCCCCACCCCGCCGGACCACCCGGCGGTGCCGGCCGCCCCCGCCGGAGAACCCCGGCGGCGGTCCGTCTCCCCTGTGCGGTCCGCCGCCGGCCCCGGCCGGCACCGTCCCCCACAGGCAGAGGATGTGACCCGCCCTCGTGGCAGCTCACCGAAAGCCCCGGCCGTCCCCGCTCGGCCGCCCCGCGGCCCGCACGGCCGCCACGCTCGCCCTGGCCTCGGCCGCCACCGCGACCCTCTTCGAGGGCTCGGGACACGCCGACCCGGCCCGCCCCGAGCGCACCCCCGCCCAGGTCAGGGCCGAGGTGGACCGGCTCTACCAGGAGGCCGGGGCCGCCACCGAGCGCTACAACGGCGCGAAGGAACGGGCCGACGCCGCCCGCACCTCCTTCGACGAGCTCCGCGACGAGGCCGCCCGCCGCACCGAGCGGCTCAACACCGCCCGCCGGAGCCTCGGGGCCGTCGCCGCCGCGCAGTACCGCTCCGGCGGACTCGACCCGACCGTCCAGCTCGCCCTCACCTCGGACCCCGACCAGTACCTGGAGCGGGCGGCGCTCGCCGAGAAGGCCGGCGACCGGCAGGCCACCACCGTCACCGCCGTACGCCGGGAGCTCGCCGCCCTCGCCCAGCTCCGCGCCGAGTCCGCCGGCCGGCTCACCGCGCTGCGCGGCCACGAGACCGAGCTGCGCCGCCAGAAGGCCGCCGTCCTCGGCAAGCTCGCCGCCGCGCGGGAGCTCCTCGCCCGGCTCACCGCCGAGGAGCGGGCCCGGTACGAGGCGGCCGTCGCCGCCCGCTCGGGCACGGCCACCGCGACGGCCGCCACGGCCCGCGCCGGCACCACCGCCCCGGCCACCCGCGCGGACCGCGCCTCAGGCGACCGGCTGCCGGTGACCGCCACCACCGGCCGCGCCTCGGCCGCCCTCGCCTTCGCCCGCGCGCAGATCGGCAAGCCGTACATCTGGGGCGCCACCGGCCCCTCGGGGTACGACTGCTCGGGGCTCACCCAGGCCGCCTGGCGCGCCGCCGGCGTCTCCCTGCCGCGCACCACGTACACCCAGATCAACGCCGGACGCCGGGTCTCCCGCTCCGAGCTCGCCCCCGGCGACCTGGTCTTCTTCTACTCCGGGATCAGCCACGTCGGCCTCTACATCGGCGGCGGCCAGATGATCCACGCACCCCGGCCGGGCGCCCCGATCCGCATCGCGCCCATCGACGAGATGCCCTTCGCTGGCGCCACCCGGGTCGCCTGACCCCGGGCGGAGCCGGGCTGCGGGGCGGAGCCGGGCTGCGGGGCGGAGCCGGGCGGCTCAGACCAGACGGCGGGCGGTGGCCCAGCGGGTCAGCTCGTGCCGGTTGGAGAGCTGGAGCTTGCGGAGCACCGCGGAGACGTGCGACTCGACGGTCTTCACCGAGATGTAGAGCTGCTTGGCGACCTCCTTGTACGCGTAGCCGCGGGCGATCAGCCGCAGCACCTCGCGCTCCCGCTGGGTCAGCCGGTCCAGGTCCTCGTCCACCGGGGGCGCGTCGGTGGAGGCGAAGGCGTCCAGGACGAAGCCGGCCAGGCGCGGGGAGAAGACGGCGTCGCCCTCCTGCACCCGGAAGATCGAGTCCACCAGGTCGTCGCCGGTGATCGTCTTGGTGACGTAGCCGCGGGCGCCGCCCCGGATCACGCCGATCACGTCCTCCGCCGCGTCCGAGACGGAGAGCGCGAGGAAGCGGACCGGGTCCTCGGCCGCGCCCATCAGCCCGACGCACCGGCGCAGCACCTCGACCCCGCCGCCGCCGGGCAGGTGGACGTCGAGGAGGACGACCTCCGGCCTGGTCGCGGTGATCACGGTGACGGCCTGGTCGACGTCGGCGGCCTCGCCGACGACCTCGACCCCGGTGATCTCGGTCCGGCCGATCTCCGCCTGCACACCGGCACGGAACATGCGGTGGTCGTCGACGAGGACGACCCGCACCCGGCGCCCGGCCCCGTCCGCCGCACCCGTCGTGCCCGGCCCCGTCGCTCCGTCGGCCCCGGTCGTCGCCCCGGTCTCGTCGCTCATCCGTCCGCCCTCTCCATCTCCAGCTCGACTTCGGTGCCCCCGCCCGGTACGGCCCGCAGGCGGGCCGTACCGCCGTTGCGCTGCATCCGGCCGATGATCGATTCTCGTACGCCCATTCTGTCCTCGGGGACCTCGTCCAGGTCGAATCCGGGGCCCCGGTCGCGCACCGAGACGAACACCGCGCGCCCCTCCACCTCGGCGTACACCTGCACCGCCCCTCCCTCGCCACCGTACTTCGCGGCGTTGACCATCGCCTCGCGCGCGGCCTGCATCTGCGCGGTCAGCTTCTCGTCGAGGGGGCAGTCGCCGACGACGACGACCTCCAGCGGCACGCCGTGCTTGTCCTCGACCTCGGCGGCGGCCCGCTTCACCGCCTCGGCGAGGGTCTCCGGCTCCTCGTCCTTGCCGGTGCCCTCCGGCTTGTACAGCCAGTTCCGCAGCTCCCGCTCCTGGGCGCGGGCGAGCCGGCGGACCTCGCCGGCGTCGTCGGCGTTGCGCTGGATCAGGGTGAGGGTGTGGAGCACCGAGTCGTGGACGTGGGCGGCGACCTCGGCCCGCTCCTGGGCCCGGATGCGCAGGGTGCGCTCCGCGGTGAGGTCCTGCGACATCCGTATCAGCCAGGGGCCGGCGAGCAGCGCTATGCCGGTGAGGACGGCGACGGAGGCGGTCAGCGCGGTGCCGATCTGGGCGACCGAGCCGCGCACCACGACGAAGACGGCGAGGCCGGTGCCGACCAGGGCGACGCCGACGAGCCCCCGCAGCAGGTGGAAGCCGCGCCCGTGCTTGACCGCCCGGCCCTTCCAGGTCTCGGCGCGGGCGTTGTCGGCCTGGCGCCACACCAGGACGACGCCGACGCCGATGAGCAGCGTCGGCCACACGTAGCGGCCCGTCTCGCCGTCGATCCGCAGGTTCGCGATGAAGATCGCGGCGCCTATCGCGAGGGCGACGAGGGCGAGGATCTGGCCCCGGTCGGGCTTGCGGAGCCGGCGTCTGCCGTCCTCGGTGATCTCGAAGACGGGGCGGGGCTCGGCCCGGCCGCCGACGCCGAGCGGGACGACGATCCAGAAGACCGCGTAGAGCAGCAGCCCGAGGCCCTCGGTGAGGACGAGCACCGCGAAGACGGCGCGCACCCAGGCGACGGGCAGGCCGAGATGTCCGGCGAGGCCGCGGGCGACACCGCCGAGCCACCGCCCGTCGGCGCTCCGGTAGAGCCTGCGCACGGGAGGTTCGTCGAGGTCGGTGACGCGAGCGGTTGCGGACATGCACCGATCGTCACACGCCCGGCCCTCCCGGGGTATCAGGGTCGGCCCTGAGATCCACCCCGGGTTCGCCTCGGGGTCGGCGCGCCGTCGAATCTCAGGGTCGTGCCAGGGTCCTTCCCGGTGTCGGCCGGGGGACACGGGGAGTCACCATGGACGCATGACGAGTTCGACGCCTCCGCGGCCCGCGGAGCACGAGGCCCCACCGGCGACCGAGGACGCCGCCGCAGCCCCGCTGCGCCGCTCGCGCGGCAGCCGGGTGGTCGGCGGCGTCTGCGGCGGTCTCGGCCGGCACTTCGACATGGATCCGGTGATCTTCCGGATCGTGCTGGCGGTGCTGGCGGTGACGGGCGGCATAGGACTGATCTTCTACGGCTTCGCCTGGCTGCTGATCCCGCTCGCGGGCGAGGAGGAGAGCGAGGCGCGGCGGCTGCTGACCGGCCGGGTGTCGGGCGCCACGCTCGCGGCGATACTGATGGCGCTGGTCGGCTGCGGGATCTTCCTGTCGATGCTGCGCACGGGCTCGCTGCTGGGCTTCGCGGTGGTGCTGCTGCTGGTGACGGCCGGTGCCGCGTACTGGTCGCAGCGCCGGCACACGGCGGAGGCGGAGACCGAGGGCGACGCGGAGGTGCGGCCGAAGGCCCCGCACGGGCGGGTCCCGGTGCCGCCGGAGGCGAAGGCGCCGCCGCTGACGCCGCTGGAGGCCCAGATGACGTCGTGGTGGCGGGATCCGATCGTCAAGGACGGTTCCACGGGCCGGGTGGCCTTCGGCTACATGTGGGGGCCGCACGGGATCGTCGACGCGGAGGGCCGGGTCGGCGGCGAGGTGCCGAAGCCCGGCAGCCGGTGGGCCGCGCCCGCCGATCCGGCGCGGCCGGAGCCTTCGGTGCGGCGCAGCCCGTACTCGATCGCCGGTCTCGTCCATCTCTGCGCGCTGGCCGCGGCGATCACGGGTACGGCCCTGACATGGGAGTCCCAGCCGCTGGGCACCAGCCTGGCGACGGGTCTGGCGGCCGCGCTGGCCGTGTTCGGTCTCGGTCTCGTGGTCAGCAGCTTCCTGGGCCGCACCGGGTTCGGCACGATCCTCCAGGTGGTGGTGACGGCGGCGCTGCTGGCCGGTGCGGTCGCGCTGCCGGACCGGATCACCACGGACTGGACGCGCCAGACGTGGACGCCGGTGACGGTGGCCGCCGTGCAGCCGCACTACGACCTGGGCGCGGGGGTCGGGACGCTGGATCTGTCCCGGCTGTCGGTGCCCGAGGGGACGACGGTGTCGACGGCGGTCGACGTGGGCGCGGGGAAGCTGGAGGTGGTCGTGCCGGAGGACGTGGTGGTGAAGCTGCGCGCGCAGGTGGGGCTCGGTGATCTCCAGCTGCCGGGGCAGGCGCCCGACGACATCGACATCGCTCCGGACCGCGACGAGACGCGGACGCTGAACCCGCCCGCCGGTACGGAGCCGGCGGGGACGCTGGACCTCTCGCTGGAGGTCGGTCTCGGACAGGTGGAGGTCACCCGTGCTGCTTCATGAGTTCCGTCCGGGCCGGCTGGTCGTCGGCGTGGCCGCCCTCGGTCTCGCCGGGGCGTACGGCGGGGACCTCGCCGGCTGGTGGTCGGTCCCGTGGTGGCTGGCGATCCCGGTGATGTGCGGCGGCCTCGGGGTGGCGGGCCTGCTGACCTGGATCGCCTACGGCATCCGGCGCCGTTCGGCGAGGAGCCGGTCGGCGGAGAGCACCGGGGCCCCGGCGAGCAGCAGCGGCAGCCAGGCCATGAGGTAGGCGAGGTCGTTGCCGAGGTAGTACGGGGTCACCTGCCAGCTCACGGTGAGCCAGAGGCTCAGCGAGATGAGGGCGCCGCCGAGGGCGGCCACTCGGGCGAAGAGGCCGAGGAGGGTGCCGAGGCCGACGGCGAGCTCGCCGAGGGAGATGGCGTAGCCGAAGGCGGTGGGGCTGTTGAGGGCGAGGTCGACGAGCCAGGGGACGGCCGAGGAGTCGCGGACCCCTCGCATGGTCTCGCCGATGGAGCCGGTGCCGGAGTCGGCGAGGAAGGCCGGGTCGGTGAGTTTGTCGAGGCCGGCGTAGACGAAGGTGACGCCGAGGAAGATCCGGAGGGGCAGCAGGGCGTAGCGGGAGGCGGTGGCCCGCCACCCGTCCAGGCGGCCTCGCAGGGAGGTCCCGCCGGCGCGGCCCGGATACTCGGTCATGATCGCTCACCTCTCCACACCCCGTACGACAGTTCGCGGATCGATTGTCTCCGCTGGCCCTGTGAACGGACACAGGAGGAGGGGATTCGGGTGTTCAGTCGGCGACGTCGATCGTGACGCGGTTGGTCTCGAAGCCGGCGGCGGTGACGACGGAGACCTCGACCCGGCCGGGCTCGACGTCGGCGGGGAGGGGGACGGTCAGGACGGTGTCGGAGGGGTTGGCGAAGCCGCCGGGGACCGGGACGAGCGGGACGTGGGTGTGGACGGGCCCGATGCGGACGACGAGCCGGGTCAGCGGGTCGGGGGCGGCGGCGCCGGGCGGGACGAAGCCGTGGCCGCGGATCTCGATGTCGTCGCCGGTGCGGATGGGGGCGTCGAGGTCGCCGGCCTCCCGGGCGCGGACGACGGCGTGGACGGCGGGCCGGCCGCCCTCGGTGCACTTGGCGGCGAGGTGCCAGGCGGCGGAGACGGCGACGAGGAGCGCGAGGGACCAGGGCAGCGCGGGGAGGCGGGCCGGGTCGGCGGCGAGGCGGACGGCGGCGAAGACGAGGACGGCGCCGGAGACGAGGACGTACTGGACGTCGGCGAGGTCGGCGCGGCCGTTGTCGTCGCAGAGGAGGTCGGCGGCGCGGGGCCGGTCGGCGCGGACCTTCTGGAGCCGCAGGGCGGCGATCCGGGTGGAGACGACGAGCCGGGCGGTGACGGCGACGGCGGAGACGACGGCGAGGACGGTGACGAGTCCCGCGGCGCCGGCGAGGCCGAAGGCGGTGGTGGTGAGCGAGCGGAAGGTGAGGAGAAGGGGGAGGAGGAGGGCGTAGCAGAGAAGGAGGAGCCAGGCGGCGGCGACGGCGCGGGTGGTGGAGAGCCGGTTGTCCTCGCCGGTGAGGGCGGCGAGGAGGCCGCCGCGGGCGCGATGGGCGTGGGCGGCGGCGGTGAGCGGGACGGCGAGCAGGAGGGCGGTGCAGAGGCCGGCGGTGCGGGCGGCGGTCCAGCCGGTGCCGAGGGCGGTGAGGGCCTGGCCCAGCAGGAGGGCGAGGACGGCGGCCCAGATCGCGGCGAGGCTGCCGGTGCGGACGCGGGCGAGCCAGGCGAGTCCGGCCTCCCGGCCGTGGGCGGTGACGGCCCGGGCGGACTGGGCGAGTTCGTCGGAGACCCACTGTCGGGCGGCGACCGGGGAGTGGGCGACGGCGGCGGGGACGCCGTGGCCGGCGGCGAGTTCCTCGCGGCGGGCGAGGAAGGCGGCGACGGCGCGGCGGTGGCCGGTCTCGCCGCAGTGGGCGCAGCCGGCGCAGGCCGTCGGATGCTCGCCGGCGCCGTGGCGCCCGCCGTACTGTCTCGCCTCTTGGATCGCCACGGTGCCGCCACTTCCCGAGTCCGAGGTTTCGAGCTCAACCTGCCGCTGATTCCTGGGAATTGTGCCGCACCGAGGGTGCTCGCGAGGGCTGCGTGCGCCCCGCCGGAGAGTGATTGCCGCGCCATCGCATTGACGTACAGAAGGGTGAAGCGATGGTGTTACGACAGGAGTTCGGGCTCCGCTCGGCTGATCCTGCGCCAGAGGGGCTGGTAGTTGATCCAGGCGACGAGGTCGCTGCCGAGCTGTTCGCGGGTGGCGACGGCGTCCTTGTGGTCGATGAGGACGGGTTTGCCGGCGGCGCGGGCGGCGAGCTGGATGCGGGCGCAGCGGTCCATGGCGATGAACCACCAGGCGGCGGCGTCGACGGTGGAGCCGACGGTGAGGAGGCCGTGGTTGCGCAGGACGATGCCCTTGAAGGGGCCGAGGGCGACGGCGACGCGGCGGGCTTCCTCGGCGTCGACGGTGACGCCGGTGTAGGCGTCGTAGAGGGCGTGGTCCTGGTAGAAGGCGCACGCCTCCTGGGTGAGGGGGTCGAGGAGTTCGCCGAGGGCGGCCAGGGCGCGGCCGTGGGTGGAGTGGGTGTGGGCGACGGCGACGGCGTCCGGGCGGGCGCGGTGCACCTGGGCGTGGACGGTGAAGGCGGCCTGGTTGACGTGCTGGCCGCCGAGGACGACCTGGCCGTCCCCGTTGGCGAGGACGAGGTCGCTCGCGGTGAGGTCGCCGAAGGGGGCGCCGAAGGGGTTCACCCAGTAGCAGTCGTCGTACTCGGGGTCGCGGACGGTGATGTGGCCGGAGACGCCCTCCTCGTACCCGAGCCGTCCGAAGAGCCGGAGCGCGCCGGCGAGCCGCTGTTTGCGGTGGGCGCGTTCCTCCTCGGCCGTCGCGTGGACGGGAGGCATGGCGAAGTGGAGCCGGTCGACGGGGACGGGGGCCGGTATCTCGGTCATGCGCCGGAAGGTAACGCCCGGCCGGTCAAGTCACCAGAGTCCGGACGGGATCACGGCGAAGCCGCCGCCCCCGGGGCGGGGGCGGCGGCTTCATCGGCGTGCGGGAGGGGTCACTCCCACTCGATGGTGCCCGGGGGCTTGCTGGTGACGTCGAGGACGACGCGGTTGACGTCGGCGACCTCGTTGGTGATGCGGGTGGAGATCCGGGCGAGGACCTCGTAGGGCAGGCGCGACCAGTCGGCCGTCATGGCGTCCTCGGAGGAGACCGGGCGCAGGACGATCGGGTGGCCGTAGGTGCGGCCGTCGCCCTGGACGCCGACGGAGCGGACGTCGGCGAGCAGCACGACCGGGCACTGCCAGATCTCGCGGTCGAGACCGGCGGCGGTCAGCTCCTCGCGGGCGATGGCGTCGGCGTCGCGGAGCAGGTCCAGGCGCTCCTTGGTGACCTCGCCGACGATGCGGATGCCGAGGCCGGGGCCCGGGAAGGGCTGGCGCTGGACGATCTCCTCCGGAAGGCCGAGCTCCTGGCCGACCATGCGGACCTCGTCCTTGAAGAGCTGGCGCAGCGGCTCGACGAGCTCGAACTCGATGTCGTCGGGGAGGCCGCCCACGTTGTGGTGCGACTTGATGTTGGCGGTGCCGGTGCCGCCGCCGGACTCGACGATGTCCGGGTAGAGGGTGCCCTGCACGAGGAAGGCGACCTCGGGGCCCTCCTCCTGGAGGATCTCCAGCTGCGCCTGCTCGAAGACGCGGATGAACTCACGGCCGATGATCTTGCGCTTGGTCTCCGGGTCGGAGACGCCGGCGAGGGCGGTGAGGAAGCGCTCCTGCGCGTCGACGACGACCAGGCGGGCGCCGGTCGCGGCGACGAAGTCCTTCTCGACCTGCTCGGTCTCGCCCTTGCGCATCAGGCCGTGGTCGACGTAGACGCAGGTGAGCTGGGAGCCGATGGCCCGCTGGACGAGGGCGGCGGCCACGGCGGAGTCGACGCCGCCGGAGAGGCCGCAGATGGCGCGCTTGTCGCCGACCTGGGCGCGGATGGCCGCGACCTGCTCCTCGATCACGTTGCCGGTGGTCCAGGTGGGCTGGATGCCGGCGCCGCGGTAGAGGAAGTGCTCCAGGATCTGCTGGCCGTGCGTGGAGTGCAGCACCTCGGGGTGGTACTGGACGCCGTAGAGCTTCTTCTCGTCGTTCTCGAAGGCGGCGACCGGGACCACGTCGGTGGAGGCGGTGACGGTGAAGCCCTCGGGGGCGGCGGAGCAGGCGTCGCCGTGCGACATCCACACGGACTGCTCGACCGGGGTGCCCTCGAAGAGGGTGGAGCCGGCCTTGGAGACGTGCAGCGGGGTGCGGCCGTACTCGCGGGCGCCGGTGTTGTCGACGGTGCCACCGAGGGTCGTCGCCATCAGCTGGAAGCCGTAGCACATGCCGAAGACGGGGACGCCGGCCTCGAAGAGCGCGCGGTCGAGGCGCGGGGCGCCCTCCGCGTACACGGAGGACGGGCCGCCGGAGAGGATGATCGCCTTCGGGTTCTTGGCCAGCATCTCGGCCACCGGCATGGTGGACGGGACGATCTCGCTGTAGACCCGTGCCTCGCGGACGCGGCGGGCGATGAGCTGGGCGTACTGGGCGCCGAAGTCGACAACGAGGACTACGTCCGGGTTGGTGACGTCGGGCGCGGCAGCGTGGGGCGCTGAGGACACTACGGCGGCCTTCCGGCGGGAGAGGGTTCCCCCGAAGGGGGGCTATTTGTCGATTCTACCGGCGCGCGCGTGACGCTTTTCGTCTCACCATCCGAACCCGGGTGGCTTTCGTCTCACCATCCGGGCCCGGTTTGCCCCGGGGTGGAGCGCGGGGTCCATACTGGGCGCCATGCGCAAGCACCCGACCTTCCTGTTTACCTATGGCAACCGGCCCACCGGCTGCCATGGTCGTGCTGCTTGAGCAACTGACAAGCGACTTCCCAGGCGCCCCGGGCCGACAAGGCCCGGGGCGTCTGGCGTCTCCCGGGCCGTGCCGATCCGGGGCCTCCACACCACCAGGAGCCCCGCATGACCACGAAGACCCCCACCGAGCAGACCGGCGCCCGCACCGACGAGGCGGCCTCGCTGATCGGCGACGCCCGCGAGCGGATCGACGCGCTGGACGACCGGATCATCGGCCTCATCCAGGAGCGGGTGGCGATCTCGGCGGTGATCCAGGAGGCCCGGATCTCCTCCGGCGGCCGGCGGGTGAACCTGGCGCGCGAGATGGACGTGCTCGCGCACTACCGGGACGCGCTGGGCAAGCCCGGTACGGCGCTGGCGATGACGATGCTGGAGCTGTGCCGCGGCCGCATCTGAGGGGCGCGGGGGCGTGGCGGTGCGGGCGGGACGCGTCTGAGTGGGCGCCCGCACCCGCGTTCGGTGCCGGTCTCACCCGTACGGCGCGTGACCGGCGCCCGCCGGGCTTCGTTGAGCGGGGTGTCCGTGCCAGCCAGGGGCGGGCCCGCAGAAACCACGCGTGGCTTTCGCTGGGGCGTGTGGCGTGCTTCTGGCACGTCGTGGGACCTCGCTCCAGCGCGCGTGACCGGACGGCAGGGGACAGCAGCCCGGTCACCCAGAAAGGGCGGTCGGTCCCGGGGACGCCCGGGGCCGGCCGCAACCGGCTCACCGGTCGCGGCTCCCGCGGCCCGCACCCCCTTCTCCGTACCGGTCCCCCTCGACCCGTCCCCCTCGGTCCGTCCCCCTCCGCCTTCCCTCCCCCGACGCGGCGCGACCCCCCGGCGCCGCTCCGTTCGGCACCGCCGCTGCCCTGACACCGGTGCCGATCCAGGGCCCGTGCCGCGACCGGAATCGCGGCACGGGCCCTTCTCCGTGCCGCCCGGCATACCCCTCCACCCTATGTGACGCGCGTCACACGAAGATCGGGCGCAACGCCTACAACCAAAGGCGGGGGCCGGTGGTCATCTATGCAGCAACACCGGAAAGCCGGAAGGGCGCTGCACTCGGAGGGGGGTGCAGCGCCCTTCTGTCGTCCGGATCCGGCTTGCGCGTCCGGCTTGCGCGTCCGGCTTACGCCCGCGGGCCCGCACGGCCCGCGGCGGAAGCCGGAGACGGCTCTAGGGGGCGTTCTTCGGCGGGACCGCCGGGATGCCCAGGAAGGGCAGCCGGAGGGCGCCGAACGCCTCGGCCGGGACCGCGGGGGACTTCGGCTCGACCGCCGCCACGCGCGCGTACGCCTCGCCCTGCCGCGGGCGCGGGTCCTCCTCGCCCTTGTTCGGCCAGAAGGACATGGCCCGCTCCGCCTGGGCGGTGATCGTCAGGGAAGGGTTCACGCCGAGGTTGGCGGAGACCGCCGAGCCGTCCACGACCGAGATGCCGGGGTGTCCGTAGAGGCGGTGGTACGGGTCGATGACGCCGGACTCCGCGTCGGCGCCGATCGGACAGCCGCCGAGGAAGTGCGCGGTCAGCGGGGTGCCCACCAGTTCGCCGACGTTGGAGCCGGCGAAGCCGTTGATCTCCTCGGCGAGCCGGGTGGCGGCCAGGGTCGCCGCCTCGATCTGCGTCGGGTTCGGCGCCCCGTGCCCCTGGCGGGCGGTGAGCAGGCCCTTCCCGATGCCGCCGGGCTTGCGGTAGGTGGTGAGCGAATTGTCGAGGGACTGCATGACGAGGCCGATGATGGTCCGCTCGGACCAGCGCCGGTTGGAGAGCGAGCGGAGCGCCAGGAGGGGGTGGCGGGCCATGTTGAGGGCCCAGTTGCGCACCCGGTGGGCGCCGTAGGGGACCTGGAGGACGGTGAGGCCGCCCATCGAGTTGGAGCCCTTGCCGTAGCGGACCGGCTCGATGTGGGTGTTCTCGTCGGGGTGGACGGACGAGGTGATGGCGACGCCCCGGGTGAAGTCGGCCTTCGCCGCGCCGTGCTTGCGCCGGTACCGGCGGTCGGTGGTCTGCGCGCCGACCAGGCCCTCGGAGTTGGTGCGGGTCAGCTCGCCGAGGCGGGCCGAGACGCGGGGCAGCAGGCCGCTGTCCTTCATCCGGTGGAGCAGGGTCTGGGTGCCGTAGGTGCCGGCGGCGATCACCACCCGGCGGGCGGTGAAGGTGCGGCCCTTGCCCTTCTTCCGGTTGTCGGTGGGGAGGGTCTTCACGGCGTAGCCGCCGCGCGAGTCCTCGGTGAGGGCGACGACCGAGGTCATCGGGTGGACGACCGCGCCCGCCTTCTCCGCGAGGTAGAGGTAGTTCTCGTTGAGGGTGTTCTTGGCGCCGTGGCGGCAGCCGGTCATGCACTCGCCGCACTCGGTGCACGCCTTGCGGGAGGGGCCGGCGCCGCCGAAGAACGGGTCGGCGACCTCGGCGCCCGGCTTCGCCCTCGCCGCGCCGTCGGCGTCCTTCCCGTCCCCGAAGAAGACGCCGACCGGTGCCATGTGGAAGGTGTCGCCGATGCCCATGGCCTGGGCGGCGGACCTCAGGTGCACGTCGGAGGGGGTCATCGTCGGGTTCAGCCGGACGCCCAGCATCCGCTTCGCCTGGTCGTAGTGCGGGGCGAGTTCGTCCCGCCAGTCGGTGATGTCCTTCCACTGCGGGTCGTCGAAGAACGGCGCGAGGGGCTCGTAGAGCGTGTTCGCGTAGTTGAGGGAGCCGCCGCCGACGCCCGCGCCCGCCAGCACCATCACGTTGCCGAGCAGGTGGATGCGCTGGATGCCGTACAGGCCGAGGGCGGGGGCCCACAGGAAGTTCTTCAGGTCCCAGGAGTTCTTCGGCAGGGTCTCCCGGGTGAAGCGGCGGCCGGCCTCCAGGACGCCGACCCGGTAGCCCTTCTCGGTGAGCCGGAGGGCGGTGACCGAACCGCCGAAGCCGGAGCCGACCACGAGGACGTCGTAGTCGTACGAGCCTTCCTCGTCCAGATTTCGGGCAGGGGGTACCGCGGTCATGGCTCTCCTCGTAAGGAAAAGGGCGAAAACGGGCAGGGCGTGAGGGCGGTGCGTCAGCTGAGACGCAGGGCCTTCAGCGCCCTCAGGGAGAGGGTCATCACCTTCGCGTACGCCTCGTCGTCCATCCCGAAGGAGGGCGCGAGCGGCATCAGGCGCTGCTGGGCGACGGTCTGGGCCTCGGTGTACTTGAGGATGCCCTCGGAGCCGTGGCGGCGGCCGAGACCGGAGTCCTTCATGCCGCCCATCGGGGCGCGGACGCTGCCGTACGCGGGCGAGTACCCCTCGTTGATGTTGACGGTGCCGGTGCGCAGCCGGGCGGCGACGGCGTGGCCGCGGCGCGCGTCCTTGGTCCAGACGGAGGAGTTGAGACCGTACGGGGTGGCGTTGGCGCGGTCGACGACCTCGTCCTCGTCGGTGAAGCGGTAGACCGAGACGACCGGGCCGAAGGTCTCCTCGGCGCAGACGGACATCGGGGCCTCGACGCCTTCGAGGATGGTCGGCTCGTAGAAGAGCGGGCCGATGTCGGGGCGGGCGACGCCGCCGGCGACGAGCCGGGCGCCCTTGGCGACGGCCTCGTCGACGTGCTTGACGACGGTCTCCAGCTGCCGTTCGCCGACGAGGGAGCCCATGTCGGCGCCGTACGCGAGGGAGTTGCCGAGCCGCATGGCCTTGGTGCGGGCGGCGAAGCGCTCGACGAAGGCGTCGGCGATCGACTCGTGGACGTAGAGGCGCTCGATGGAGATGCAGAGCTGGCCGGCGGAGGAGAAGCAGGCGCGGGCGGCGCCGGCGGCGGCCTTCTCGATGTCGGCGTCCTCGAGCACCAGCATGGCGTTCTTGCCGCCGAGTTCGAGGGTGACGCCGACGAGGCGGGCGGCGGCGCCCTGGGCGATCTCGCGGCCGGTGCGGGTGGAGCCGGTGAAGGAGACGTAGTCGGCGTGGCGGACGACCTCGGGGCCGACGACCGGACCCTCGCCGAGCACGACCTGGAAGACCTCGGCGGGCAGACCGGCCTCGATGAGCAGGTCACGGGCCCACAGCGCGGTGAGGGCGGTCTCGGTGTCGGGCTTCATGACGACGGCGTTGCCGGTCACGAAGGCGGGCAGGGCGTCGCCCGCGGAGAGTTCGAGGGGGTAGTTCCAGGGGGAGATGTGGCCGACGACCCCGCGCGGCTGGCGCAGCTCGGTGACCTTGGTGAGGGTCGGGACGACGCCGGTGTGACGCTTGGGGCGCAGGTACGAGGACGCCTTGCGGCCGTAGTGACGGGCGACGAGCGCGACCGCGAGCACCTCCTCGTGGGCGTGCAGGCGGGCCTTGCCGGTCTCCAGCTGGATGAGGTCGAGGACCTCGGACTGGCGGGCGAGGACGAGGTCGTGGAAACGGAGCAGCACGGCGGCGCGGGCCCGGACGGGGGTGGCGGCCCAGGCGACCTGCGCGGCGCGGGCGCGCGCGAACGCCTCGGCGACGTCCTCGGGGGTGGCCTCGGGCAGGTCCGCCAGCTTCTCCCCGGTGAAGGGGGTGTGGTTGGCGGTGCGGCCGGAACCGGCGACACCACGGGTGAGCCGGGCGACCAGCTCGGGCGTCACGACGTCGGCGGCGGTCCGGGCGCCGACCGGAGCGGGCGCGACCGGGTTGGTCGCGCCGGCCGGCGCGGCGGGGCGGGCCGCCTGCGCGGCGTCGGCGGTAACCGTGGGGGCGGCGGTGGCCTGCGTGTCCGTCATGACGCCGAGGGTAAGCGCCGTTCCGGTCTTTGGGTACCCGTCGGTAACGCGTTTTCACCCCCCGCGCACATCACGCCAGTGATCACTGGCACATAAGCCCTGATCAGGGGCTTACGGCCGCCAGGGGCCCGGCGGGAAGATTTCCCCGGCGTCACGAGGCGGGCGGCCGCCAGTGCTGGAGGACCGTGTCGAACTGCTCACGGGTCGTGTCCCAGCTCTCCTCCGGGGAGGCCATGTAGATCGCGTACTCGGTGCCGTTCGCGTCGAAGTACATCTGGTCGATCGCGTGCCGGGGGCCGGGGAAGTTCTGCTTCTCGGTCCAGGTGAACTCCCAGAGCGCGGCCTTCACCTGGTCGCGGTAGGTGTTCTGGTTCAGCCACACCCGCCGGTAGTCCATCCGCTTCTGGAGCGTCTTCTCCAGGTCCAGGAGGTGCATGTACGGGTTCTCGAAGTCCGGGCTGCGGTCGATGCTGATCCGCAGCCGGTGGCGGCCGCCGTCCGGGGTGTAGTCGATGTTGGTGTCACCGTCCGCCTGGCGCTTCCAGCCGTCCGGGACGATCAGGCTGAAACCCGCCGGGTCCTCGACGCGGTGCCAGCCGTCCGGCACGCCGTCCGCGGACACGCCCTTGCGGTCGGTGGGGGCGGGGGCCGCGGTGCTGCTGGTGGTCGGGGCGGGTCCGGGCGTGCCGCCCCCGCCGCCGTACTGCATCACCGCGAAGACGGCGCCGCCCGCGACGGCGGCGGCGAGCACCGCGGTGAGCACGGCGGAGCGCCAGCGGCCCTTCCCCGCGGCGGGCGGGGGCGAGGACGGGGCGAGGGTGGGCGGCGAGACCGGGTGCGGCCGCCGCGGGTCGGACGCCTCGGCCGGCGTGGGCCACTCGACGGTGCGGGGGGTCACGGACGACACCGGGGTCGGTACGTCCTCCGGCTCCGCCGCCCCGGGCGTCCGCCCCGTGTCCAGGTTCATCCGCTGCGTCGGCACGTACGCCTGGGCGGTCTCCGGGCTGCGGCCCTCCATCGCGTCGAGCAGCATCCGCTCGGCCTCGTCCGCGTGCGGCCGCTGGTCCGGGTCCTTGCGGAGCAGCGCCACGATGACGGAGGCGAGCGGTCCCGCGCTGGCCGGGTAGGGCGGCTCCTCGCCGACGACGGCCTGCATGGTGCTGATCGGGGAGGTGCGGCGGAACGGCGAGGAGCCCTCGACCGCCGTGTACAGGGTGGCGCCGAGCGACCAGAGGTCGGAGGCCGGGCCCGGGTCGCCGCCCCGCACCCGCTCGGGCGCCAGGTAGTCGATGGAGCCGACGAGTTCGCCGGTCCGGGTGATGGTGGAGTCGCCCTCGATCGCCGCGATGCCGAAGTCGGTGATGAGGACCCGCCCGTCGCGGGCGAGCAGGACGTTGCCGGGCTTCACGTCCCGGTGGAGGACACCGGCCGCGTGCGCGGCGCGCAGCGCGCCGACGACGTGCAGGCCGACCCGGGCCGCCTCGCGGGGCGCGATCGTCCCGGCCTCCTTGACCGCGTCGGCGAGCGAGGGGCCGTCGACGAACTGCATGACGATCCACGGACGGTCGTCGTGTTCGAGGACGTCGTGGACGGTCACCACACCGGGGTGGGTGATCCGGGCGGCGGCCCGCGCCTCCTTCTGGGTGCGGGCGTGCAGCACCAGCCGGTCCGCCTCCGCGACGAACCGACCCGCCGTCAGCTCCTTCACCGCCACCACGCGGTGCAGCACCTCGTCGTGCGCGCGCCAGACCTTGCCCATGCCGCCGCGCCCGATGGACTCGCCGAGGCGGTACCGCCCGGCGAGCAGCAGCCCCGCCCCTGTGCCCTGAGAGTGTTCCACGTGCCCCCGCCCCGTTGCTTCGGATGCCAGGTTACGGAGGAGGGGACGGCGGACGGAACCGCGGGGCCCGCAAAGGAACCGCACTGTGACCGCCGACGGCCTCAGCGGCCCGCCCTGAACCCCTTCACCGCCTCCTCGTACACCTCCGAGACCTTGTCCCGCTCGCTCTCCGGTCCGATCACCTGGACGACGTGGTACCGGCCGCCGTCGATCAGCGCGAGGTTGCGGACGAAGACCTCGCGGCCCGTGCTGTCCAGCCAGGTGTAGTGCCCCTCGGCGGTGGGCGTGCGGCCGATGTCCACCCGCCGGGCCTTCACCAACTGCGCCCAGCTGGACTGCCGGTAGGGCTCCAGCTCGCGCTCCTTGGAGCTCTGGTACTCCAGCGGGTCGGAACCGTGGTCCCGGACGCTGTCCCGCCCCGGGACGACGATCATCGTGAAGTCGCCGCCGGTGTAGCGGACTTGCCCCGCGTCGTTGATCGGGCTGCGCCGCCAGTCGCGCGGGACGCCGATCCGGAAGCCCTCCGGGTCCTCGCGCAGCACGTAACCGGCGGCCAGGGCCGGGCCGGAGGCGGGCGGGGCGGGCTTCCCCGACGGCGTGGCCGGGCTCCGCGGCGGTGTCGTCCGCGGGGCGGGCGGCGCGGTGGTCGCGGGGGCGGACGGGGCCGTGGCCGCGGGCGCGGTGGCCGTCGGGCGGGCGCCGGCGGGCTCCTCGCCCGTCCGGGGCAGCGCGACGGCGGCGTACGCGAGGGCGCCGCCGAGCAGCAGGAGAACCACCATCAGCAGCCGCCGCCCGAGCGAGCGCGGGGCGGCCGGGGCGCGGGAGGACCCGCGCGGGGGCCCGGGCTCGGCGTCCTCGTCTCCGTACGCGTACCCCGTCCCGGACTCGTACCCGCGCCCGGTCTCGTACCCGCGCCCGGTCTCGTACCCCGTCCCGGTCTCGTAGCCCTGGCGGGGCTCGTACGGCCCGTACCGCGGCTCCGGCTCGTGCGGCGGCTGCGGCTCGTAGGGCGGCTCCGGCTCGTACGTCGGCTCCGGTTCGTGGCGTCGCCGGAAGCCGTCCTCGTACGCCTCGACGCGCTGCGCCGGCGGCTGTTCCTCGGCCGCGGGAACGGGCGGGGCGGCCTGCTCGCGGCGGGGCTCCTTGCCGCGCCGGTGCCGGTGGCGGCCGGAACCGGCGGCCGCGCGGCGACGGCGCACCAGCTCGCCGCGGCGGCGCAGGATCGGCAGCCGCTTCGCGTCGAAGCGGGGCGGGGGCGCGGCCGCGAGGTCCGGCTCCGGTTCCGGCGCGGAGCGAACCAGCGACCGCAGCCAGCCGCGCAGCTCCTCGAAGTCCGGCCGCTCGGTGGGGTCCTGGCGCAGCAGCGACTCCACCACCGGGCGCAGCGGGCCGCACTCCTCGGCGAAGGCGGGCGGCTCGGCGCAGACCAGCTGGACCAGTTCGGCCGCGTTGTCCTCGGGGTACGGGGCGTGGCCCTGGACGGCCCGGTAGAGCAGCGCCCCGAGCGCCCACAGGTCGGTGGCGGGGCCGATGGGCGGGGCGAGCCGCCAGTTCTCGTGCACGGGGCCGGCCTGCTCCGGCGCCCAGCGCTCGGTGACGGCGCCGACGACCGCGATCCGGGTCTGCCGGGCCCGCTCGGCGGCGAGCCGGGTCGCCGGACCGCGGTACCGGTCCGCCGGGGGCCCCGGCCGCGCGGGGACGCCGTCCCCGGCGGGCGGCGGGGCCGGCCGGCCGGGCCCGGGGGCGGCGGCCGTGTACCCGGCGGGCAGCGCGGGCCGTCCGGAGCCGGGCAGCACGGAGCCGCCGCCGGCCGGGACGTGCGGGGCGCCGTCCCGGGAGGCGTGCGGGCCGTCGCTCCAGGTGCCCTTGAGCATCAGGCGGGGCGGGCGCGGACCGCCGCCGTACGGCCCCCGGTCCCGGCCGTCGCCCTCGGCGTCGTCCTCGTCGTCCCCGTCGTCATCGTCGTCCTCGTCGCTCGCCGTCCGCGCCCACCACTGCGGGGCCGGACCGGGCCGGGTGGCCCCCGGGAGGACGGGCACCCCGGGCGCGGGCTCGGGGCCGGGCTCCGTCGCGGAGTCGGCTCCGGGTGCGGGTGCGGGTGCCGGTACGGGGTCGAGGCCGGGTCCGGGTTCCGAGGGGCGCTGGGCCGGGAGCGGGCCGGTGTCGCCGAGCCGCGCGGCGGCGGCGCGGGTGGCCGCGCGATAGGCGGCGATGGCGCCCGCCCGGGCCGCCCGCAGATCGGCGCTGGGCGGCACCGCCGGAGCCTCCGGCGGGCTCGCGGGGCGGGGCACGGGCGTCGCCCGGCCGTAGGGGTCGGCACCGTACGGGACGGGCTCCGGGTCCTGCGGCGGCTCGGACGCGGCCGGCCCGGGCCCGGCGGGCAGCGCGGCGACGGCCCCGGGAGCCGCGTACTCCCCGGTCTCGTACACCTCGGCCCCGTAGGGCTGGGGCTGGGGCTGGTGGGTCCCGGTCTCGTACGGTCCGGTCTCGTACGGTCCGGTCTCGTACACCTCGGGCTCGTACGGTCCGGTCGCGTGGGTCCCGGTCTCGTGCGGCTCGTACGGCCCCGGTTCGTCCACCTCGGCCTCGTACGCCGCGGCTCCGTGGGTCTCGTACGCCTCCTCCGCGTACGCCTCCTCCGCGTACGCCTCCTCCGCGGACGTCTCCCCGGCGTACTCCTCCCGCTCCTCGTCCTCGTACTCCTCCGGGTCCCCGTACTCCCCCGATGCGCCGTACGGCTCGTCGTCGCCGTACGCCTCGTGGTCCGGCGCGGGTGCCCGGAAGGCGGGGTCGTCGGGGTCCGGGACGGGGGCGTAGCCGCAGAGGGCCTCCTCGGCGGCGCCGGCGGCGAGGCCGGTGAGGAGGACACGGCCGTCGTCGCAGACCAGGACCGTGCGGGCGGTGATGTTGCGGTGGACCCAGCCGTGGGCGTGGAGGACGCGCAGGGCGGTGAGGACGTCCGCGGCGATCTCGGCGGCGCGGAACGGGTTGAGCGGGCCCTCGGCGAGGAGGGCGGAGAGGGGGCGGGCGGCGACGTGTTCGCTGACTATCCACAGCGAGCCGGCTTCCGCGAAGACGTCGAAGACCTGGTCGAGTAAGGGGTGGTCGGGGATCTGGGCGGCGGCCTGCGCCGCCTCGATCGCCCGGCGCACCACCGGCTCGGCCGGTCTGCGGGTGGCGCCCCCGCCCCCGTACGGGCCCGCGGGGGCGGGCCCTTCGCCGAGGACCTCGGCGTCCACGATCTCGGGCAGCGGGACCTGACGGACCCGCACCTCCTGCCCGCTGTACGTGTCGAAGGCGCGGGTCTCGACGAGGTCCACGAGGGCGCCGGCGCCGGCGGGCGGCAGCGGAAGGCGGTAGCGCTCAGCGAGCACTCTTCCCGCGTACTCGTCCACGGCGCCTCCCCCTGCGCGTCGGTCGTCCCCCGTCCCTCACGATACGGGGCCCCGGTCAGTCCTTGGGGCTGAACGTGGCGAACGCCGTGTCACGCAGCGTCCGGCACTCCGCGCCGTCCCACTCGGCGGCCTTGCAGGTGATCATGATCGAGTAGCCGTGCTTCGCGTCCGCCTTGAAGCCGCGGTTGAGGACGCGGACCCGCTCGCCCTTCTGGTTCCGCTCGAACTTCCAGTCCGCGACGGTCGGGTAGCCCTTCCACGACACCGTGTCGATGCCGAGGTGCCGGTAGCCGCTGCTGGTGAGCCGTACCCCGCCGACGGCGGCGAGCCAGGCGGCCTTCGCGTCGTCCTTGGGGCTGCCGTTGAAGTCGACCTGGACGCGCGGGAAGCCGCCGCTCTCGCTCCATATGGCGCCCCCGCTGTACCCGTCTATGGGCCGCATGACGAAGGACGAGGGCATGGCCATGGAGAAGTGGAAGCGGTCGTTGGTGACCATCGCGTAGCCGGCCGGGAGGGCGGCGCCCGCGCCGCCGCTCGGCTTGGCGCTGGGCGTGGCGCCGGTCTGGCCGGTGGACGTGCCCGGGGAGCCCGTCGAGCCGCCCGTGGCCGCCGCGCCGCCGTCGGCCGCCGCGCCCTCGCCGCCGGGCTGGGCGCTGCCCTGCTGGCCCGGGTCGCTGGGCGAGCCGCTCGTGCCGCCGTCGGTGCCGGAGCCGCCGTCGCCGCCGGCGGTGGTCCCGGCGGAGGCGGTGGTGTCGCCGCCCTTGCCCTGGTCGCCCTTCTCGTCGTCGCCGTTCAGGGAGACCGCGAGGATGGTGCCGAGCACGGCGAGGACGGCGATCGCGGCGATGATCACCAGGGTGCGCCGGGGGACGACGTCGGTGAGCGAGGCCCGGGACGGCGCGGGGCGGGAGCCGCCCCGCGGGGCCGCGGCCCCGGCCGCACCGGCGGCCTTCGCCGCGTCCTTGCCCTTGGCCCGGTCCTTCGCCTCGGCCTTGGCCGTCGCGGCCGCGTTCCGTACGGAGGCGAGGGCGCCCCGCATCCGGTCGGCGGCGGGCTCGGCGGCCTTCTCCCGGGCGGCGGCCGGGACGGCCGGGTCCCGCTCGGGGCGGGCCGGCAGCGGAACGACCCTGGTCACCTCGGGCGACGGCTCCGGCGCCGCCTCGGGGGCGTCGAGCACGGCACGCAGCAGCACCCGGGCGCGGGCGTCGTCGAGCCGCTGCGCCGGGTCCTTGGCGAGCAGCCCGTAGATGACCTGCTCCAGCTCGGGGCCCGCGTTCTTCGGCGGGTCGACGGGCTCGGTCATGACGGCGGTGAGGGTCGCGATCGCGGAGCCCTTGTCGTACGGCGGGCAGCCCTCGACCGCCGCGTACAGCAGACCGCCCAGCGACCACATGTCGGCGGCCGGGCCGGGCTTGTGGCCGCGGGCGCGCTCCGGCGAGATGTACGAGGGGGCGCCGACGAGCATGCCGGTGGAGGTGATGGAGGGGTCGCCCTCCACCTGGGCGATGCCGAAGTCGGTGAGGACGACGCGGCCGTCGTCGGAGATGAGGACGTTGGACGGCTTCACGTCGCGGTGCAGGATGCCCTCGCGGTGCGCGGAGCGCAGCACGTCGAGGATGGCGAGGCCGACCTCGGCGGCGCGGCGCGGGGTGAGGACGCCGTCCTCGCGCACGGCGTCGGCGAGCGACTTGCCCTCGATGAGCTCCATGACGATCCAGGGGCGGTCGTCCTCGTCGACGACGTCGTAGACGGTCACGGCGCCGTTGTTGCGGATCTTGGCGATGGCCTTGGCCTCGCGCAGGGTCCGGGTGATGAGGCGGCGCTTCTCGTCGTCGTCGATGCTGGTGGGGAAGCGGAGTTCCTTGACGGCGACGGTGCGGCCGAGGGTCTCGTCGACGGCGCGCCAGACGGTGCCCATGCCGCCGCGGCCGAGGAGGGCGCCGAGCCGGTAGCGGCCGGCGAGCAGCCGGCCCTCGGTCTCGGCGGTGGTGGACGAGGCGCCCTTGCGGAGCCGGTCGGCCGCGGGCCGCTGCCCGTCGCCGTCCCCGGCGCCGAAGCCGGCCCGGCCGGTGGACGGCTCGGTCCCCGGCACCCGGTCCCGCGGCGCGCCCGCGCCGCCCTGCGGCTTCGCGTCCCGAGGCGCGGCGTCCCGAGGCGCGGCGTCCTGGGGTACCGCGTCCCGCGCCGTGGCGTCCTGGGGCTGCGTGCCCTCCGGCGCGGCGTCCTGGGGCTTCCCGGCCCCGGCGGACCCGGTGTCCCGTTCCGCCTCGCGCGCGGCCGGAACCGTCCCCCGACCGCCGTCGGTCGCGGCCCCCGCGGCGGCGTCCCGCCGGGGGTCCTTCGCCGTGTCCCGCGACTGCTCCGACTCCGACATGCGTCCCCTCTGCGATCCCTGATCTCCGCCGCGCCCGCCGCACTCCGCACGCTGCGGCAACCCGCCCTGGAAGAGAGCCCATTGTCCCTCACCTCGCGGCGGGGGGCGCCCCCGGGTCCAGACTCCGGTATGACGACGCGCCACCGGCGCCCCCGGGTTCCCCGCCGCCCCGGACGTACCGTCAGACGGAACCCCCGTCAGATCGGGACGATGTCGGGCGCACCGAGCCGCGCGGCGTCCGCCGTGAGGTCGTCGGGCTGCCGCTGGGACTCGCGCTCCGCCTCCACCCGCTTCTCGTAGTGCTCGACCTCCTTGTCGATCCGGCTCTCGTCCCAGCCGAGGACCGGCGCCATCAGCTCCGCCGCCTCGCGCGCGCTGCGGGTGCCCCGGTCGAAGGTCTCGATGGAGACGCGGGTGCGGCGGGTGAGGACGTCGTCGAGGTGGCGGGCGCCCTCGTGGGAGGCGGCGTAGACGACCTCGGCGCGCAGGTAGTCGTCGGCCGCGGCGAGCGGCTCGCCGAGCGAGGGGTCCTCGGCGACGAGGGCGAGCAGTTCCTCCGTCAGGGAGCCGTACCGGTTGAGCAGATGCTCCACGCGGACGACGTGGAGGCCGGTGCGGGCGGCGATCCTCGCCCGCGCGTTCCACAGCGCCCGGTAGCCCTCGGCGCCGATCAGCGGGGTGTCCTCGGTGACGCAGGGGGCGACCCGCTGGTCGAGCCCGTGCACGGCCTCGTCGACGGCGTCCTTCGCCATCACCCGGTAGGTCGTGTACTTGCCGCCGGCGACGACGACCAGGCCGGGCACGGGGTGGGCGACGGTGTGCTCGCGGGAGAGCTTGCTGGTGGCGTCGGACTCGCCGGCGAGCAGCGGGCGCAGGCCCGCGTAGACCCCCTGGACGTCGTCGCGGGAGAGCGGGGTGGCGAGCACCGTGTTGACGTGTTCGAGGAGGTAGTCGATGTCGGCGCTGGAGGCGGCGGGGTGGGCCTTGTCGAGGTCCCAGTCGGTGTCGGTGGTGCCGATGATCCAGTGCCGTCCCCAGGGGATGACGAAGAGGACGGACTTCTCGGTGCGCAGGATCAGGCCGGTGGTGGAGTGGATCCGGTCCTTGGGGACGACGAGGTGGATGCCCTTGGAGGCGCGGACGTGGAACTGGCCGCGCTCGCCGATGAGGGCCTGGGTGTCGTCGGTCCACACCCCGGTGGCGTTGACGATCTGCTTGGCGCGGACGACGTACTCGCCGCCGGTCTCGACGTCCTGGACGCGGGCGCCGACGACCCGCTCGCCCTCCCGGAGGAAGCCGACGACCCGCGCGCGGCCGGCGGCGAGGGCGCCGTAGGAGGCGGCGGTGCGGACGAGGGTGAGGACGAAGCGGGCGTCGTCCATCTGCGCGTCGTAGTACTGGAGGGCGCCGGTGAGGGCGTCCTTGCGCAGGCAGGGGGCGACGCGGAGGGCGCCCTTGCGGCTGAGGTGGCGGTGGACGGGGAGGCCACGGCCGTGCCCGGAGGAGACGGACATGGCGTCGTACAGGGCGACGCCGGAGCCGGCGTAGAACCGCTCCCAGCCCTGGTGCTGGAGCGGGTAGAGGAACGGCACGGGCTTCACCAGGTGGGGGGCGAGCCGCTCCAGGAGGAGTCCGCGCTCCTTGAGGGCCTCGCGGACCAGGGCGAAGTCGAGCATCTCCAGGTAGCGCAGCCCGCCGTGGATGAGCTTGCTGGAGCGGCTGGAGGTGCCGGAGGCCCAGTCGCGGGCCTCGACGATGCCGGTGGAGAGCCCGCGCGTGACCGCGTCGAGGGCCGTGCCGGCGCCGACCACGCCGCCGCCGACGACGAGCACGTCCAGCTCGCGCTCGGCCATGGCCGCCAGCGCCGCGGCGCGCTCGGCGGGTCCCAGTGTCGCTGTCCTCACGGCTGCCGCCTCCCGTCGTCCCGTGCGTCCGTCCGTGCCTCGCCGCGGCGGTCACGGCCTCCGGTCCGGTCCGGTCCGCGTCCGCGCAGCGGCGAACCGGACCGCGATGTGGCCCGGCTCACAGTCCCGATTCTGGACCGGTCCGCCCGCTTCGGCCACCGCCCCCGCGCAGACCTGTGGATAACACTCGGCGACCTTCGATCATGCAATGCCGCATATCGGTCATATTTACTCCTAGTCTGACATTGCTTACGCACCAGGCAACGGCTATCGGGAAGGACGGCCCACCCCCCATGCCCGCAGACCTCGCCGTCATCGGCCTCGGCCACCACGGACTCCCCCTCGCCCAGGCCGCGACCGCCGCGGGCATCGCCACCGTCGGCTTCGACACCGACCCCCGCCCGGTCGCCGAACTCGCCGCGGGCCGCCCCCCGGTGGACGGCTCCCTCACCGCCTCCGAGATCCGCCGCATGCTCTCCCGCGGCTTCCGGGCCACCACCAGCCCCGCCGAGCTCGGCCGGGTCCGCACCGCCGTCCTCTGCGCCCCGACCCCCCTGGGCCCCGACGGCGCCCTCGACCTCACCGCCGTCACCGACGCCGCCCGCGCGCTGGCCGCCCGGCTGCGCCCGCACACCACCGTGGTCCTGGAGTCCCCCGTCCCGCCGGGCACCACCGAGGGCCTCCTCCGCGACCTCCTGGAGGAGGGCTCGGGCCTGCGGGCCGGCCGCGACTTCCACCTCGCCCACTCCCCCGGCCGCATCGACCCCGGCAACCGTCTGCCCGGCCTCGCCGGCACCCCGAAGGTCATCGGCGGCCTCACGCCCGCGTGCACCGAGTCCGCCGCCGCGTTCTACGGCCGCTTCACCGACAAGGTGGTGCGCGCGCGCGGCCCCCGCGAGGCCGAGACGGTCAAGCTCCTGGAGACCAACTTCCGGCACGTCAACATCGCCCTCGTCAACGAGATGGCGGTGCTCTGCCACGAACTCGGCGTGGACCTCTGGGACGTCATCCGCTGCGCCGAGACCAAGCCCTTCGGCTTCCACGCCTTCCGCCCCGGCCCCGGCGTCGGCGGCCACGGCGTCCCCGTCGAGCGGCTGGGGACCCACCGCCCGCTCCGCCTCGTCGAGCTCGCGGGCCAGGTCAACCAGCGGATGCCGCAGTACGTCGTCCAGCGCGCCGCCACGCTCCTCAACGAGCACGGCAAGTCCGCCCGCGGCGCCCGGATCCTGCTGCTCGGCGTCACGTACAAGCCCGACCTCGCCGACCGCGAGGGCTCTCCCGCCGACGAGATCGCGGGCCGCCTCATGGACCTCGGCGCGACGGTCGGCTTCCACGACCCGCACGTCCCCGACTGGCGGGTCCGGGACCTGCCCGTCCCCCGCGCCGACGCGCTCTACGAGGCCGCCGCCCACGCCGATCTGACGATCCTGCTCCAGCACCACCGCGTCTACGACCTCCAGGGCCTCGCGGTGAAGGCCCAGCTCCTCCTCGACACCCGCGGCGCCACCCCCGCCGGCACGGCGCACCGCCTCTGACCAGCGCCGGAAAGAAACGAAAGGAACCGGCCACGGCCCGCCCCCGGGCGGCACCCCGGGTAACGGGTGGGCCACTGTCCGAACGGACTGCTAGTCTCCGGCCCTCTCGATCGCACACCCGTGCGTCATCCACCGTAGGGGGACCCCGTCATGAGCCAGCCCGTTCCGCCGCCCGGCAACCCGTACTCCGACGGCACGCCCGGCCAGCAGCCGGCCGGCCAGAACCCGTACGGCCAGCCCCCCGTCGGCCAGAACCCCTACGGCCAGGCTCCCGCGGGCCAGAACCCCTTCGGCGCCTACCCGCCGGCGCCCGCCCCCCGCCGGAACAACGTGGGCCTCGGCATCCTCACCGCCGTCGTCGCCGCGCTGGTCACCGCCGGCATCTACGGCGCCATCCTCGGCGGCATCGAGGCCGAGATCGGCTGGGCCGCCGTCGGCGTCGGCTTCGCGGTCGGCTTCGCCGCCGGCAAGGTCGGCGGCAACAACCCGGTGCTGCCGGTCGTCAGCGCGATCCTCTCGCTCGGCGCCGTCTACCTCGGCCAGCTCGTCGGCATCGCCGTCTTCGCCTCCAAGGAGTTCGGCGCCTCCTTCACCCAGCTCTTCTTCGAGGAGTTCGGGATGCTGACCGAGGCGTGGAGCGAGGCCAAGGACCCGCTGACCTTCCTCTTCCTCGCGCTCGGCGCCGTCGCCGCCTTCTCCGGCGCCAAGAAGGCCGGCGCCTCCGACTGACCCCGGAGCACGCGTGTACGCGAGAGGGCCCCGCACCGGTCGGTGCGGGGCCCTCTCGTCTGCGTGCCGGGGCGTCAGCGCTTGTGCTGCGCGTCCGCGACGGTGACCTCGACGCGCTGGAACTCCTTGAGCTCGCTGTAGCCCGTGGTGGCCATCGCGCGGCGCAGGGCGCCGAAGAAGTTCATCGAGCCGTCCGGGGTGTGCGACGGACCGGCGAGGATCTCCTCGGTGGTGCCGACGATGCCCAGGTCGACCAGCTTGCCGCGCGGCACGTCCTCGTGGACGGCCTCCATGCCCCAGTGGTGGCCCTTGCCGGGCGCGTCCGTGCCGCGCGCCAGCGGGGAGCCGATCATCACGGCGTCCGCGCCGCAGGCGATGGCCTTGGGCAGGTCGCCGGACCAGCCCACGCCGCCGTCGGCGATGACGTGCACGTACCGGCCGCCGGACTCGTCCATGTAGTCGCGGCGGGCCGCGGCCACGTCGGCGACGGCGGTCGCCATCGGGACCTGGATGCCCAGGACGTTGCGGGTGGTGTGCGCGGCGCCGCCGCCGAAGCCGACCAGGACGCCCGCGGCGCCGGTCCGCATCAGGTGCAGGGCGGCGGTGTACGTGGCGCAGCCGCCGACGATGACCGGGACGTCCAGCTCGTAGATGAACTGCTTCAGGTTGAGCGGCTCGGCCGCGCCGGAGACGTGCTCGGCGGAGACCGTGGTGCCGCGGATGACGAAGATGTCCACGCCCGCGTCGACGACGGCCTTGGAGAACTGGGCGGTGCGCTGCGGGGAGAGCGCGGCGGCGGTGACGACGCCGGAGTCGCGCACCTCCTTGATGCGCTGCCCGATCAGCTCCTCCTTGATCGGAGCGGCGTAGATCTCCTGCAGACGGCGGGTGGCGGTGGCCTCGTCGAGCTCCGCGATCTCGTCGAGCAGGGGCTGCGGGTCCTCGTACCGGGTCCACAGGCCCTCGAGGTTCAGCACGCCCAGGCCACCGAGCTCGCCGATCCGGATGGCGGTCTGCGGGGAGACGACCGAGTCCATCGGGGCGGCCAGGAAGGGCAGCTCGAAGCGGTAGGCGTCGATCTGCCAGGCGATCGAGACCTCCTTCGGGTCCCGGGTGCGCCGGCTCGGTACGACGGCGATGTCGTCGAACGCGTACGCCCTGCGGCCGCGCTTGCCGCGCCCGATCTCGATCTCAGTCACGATGTGTGGCCTTTCCCTCTATGTCTGCGCCTACCAGTATCCCCGACACACGCGCGGGGGGCGGCTCCGGCCACATGCCGGAACCGCCCCCTCCCGTGCGCGCGGACTACTTCCTGCTGTAGTTCGGCGCCTCGACCGTCATCTGGATGTCGTGCGGGTGGCTCTCCTTGAGGCCCGCCGAGGTGATCCGGACGAAGCGGCCCTTGGACTCCATCTCCTCGATGGTGGCGGCGCCCACGTAGCCCATCGTCTGGCGCAGGCCGCCGACGAGCTGGTGGACGACGGAGGAGAGCGGACCGCGGTACGGCACCTGGCCCTCGATGCCCTCGGGCACGAGCTTGTCGTCGGAGGTGATGTCGGCCTGGAAGTAGCGGTCCTTGGAGTAGGACCGGCCCTGGCCGCGGGACTGCATGGCGCCGAGCGAGCCCATGCCGCGGTACGACTTGAACTGCTTGCCGTTGATGAAGAGCAGCTCGCCGGGCGACTCCTCGCAGCCCGCGAGGAGGCTGCCGAGCATCACGGTGTCGGCGCCGGCGGCGAGCGCCTTGCCGATGTCGCCGGAGTACTGGAGGCCGCCGTCGCCGATCAGCGGGACGCCCGCGGCGCGGGCCGCGAGGCCCGCCTCGTAGATCGCGGTGACCTGCGGGACGCCGATGCCGGCGACCACGCGGGTGGTGCAGATGGAGCCGGGGCCGACGCCGACCTTGATGCCGTCGACACCGGCGTCGATCATCGCCTGCGCGCCGTCGCGGGTGGCGACGTTGCCGCCGATCACGTCGACGTTCACGCTCGACTTGATCTTCGCCATCCAGCTGAGGGCGTTGCTGTTGTGGCCGTGCGAGGTGTCGACGATGAGGAAGTCGACACCGACGGCGGCGAGCGCCTGCGCGCGCTCCAGCGCCTCGGGGCTGGCGCCGACGGCGGCGCCGACGAGCAGGCGGCCCTCGGCGTCCTTGGCGGCGTTCGGGTACTTCTCCGCCTTGACGAAGTCCTTGACGGTGATGAGGCCCTTGAGCACGCCCTCGCCGTCGACGAGCGGAAGCTTCTCGATCTTGTGGCGGCGCAGCAGCTCCATGGCGTCGACGCCGGAGATGCCGACCTTGCCGGTGACCAGCGGCATCGGCGTCATGACCTCGCGGACCTGACGGCTGCGGTCGGTCTCGAAGGCCATGTCGCGGTTGGTCACGATGCCGAGGAGCTTGCCGTCGGGCGCGGTGACCGGGACGCCGCTGATGCGGAACTTGGCGCAGAGCGCGTCCGCCTCGGCGAGGGTCGCCTCCGGGTGGACCGTGATCGGGTCGGTCACCATGCCGGACTCGGAGCGCTTGACGAGGTCCACCTGGTTGACCTGGTCCTCGACGGACAGGTTCCGGTGGAGCACGCCGACGCCGCCCAGGCGGGCCATGGCGATCGCCATGCGGGACTCGGTCACCTTGTCCATCGCCGCGGAGAGCAGCGGGATGTTGACCCGGACGTTACGAGAGATGCGGGACGAGGTGTCGACCGCGTTGGGGAGTACCTCGGAGGCTCCCGGCAGCAGCAGCACGTCGTCGTAGGTCAGCCCGAGTGTCGCGAATTTTTCGGGCACTCCGTCGACGTTGGCAGTCATGACACCTTCCCAAATGGCCTTGATCGGTGCGGGATGTCCATGCTAACGGGCTGGAGCGGTGTCTCATTCCACGATCAAGATCAGCGGCAAGCTTTGGACGTTCGCACGTGGACGAAAGGGACGACGGGGCCCGGCGAGGCTTACTGCTCGGCCAGGGCCCGCAGCCGGCTGAGGGCGCGGTGCTGGGCGACCCGGACGGCGCCCGGGGACATGCCGAGCATCTGGCCGGTCTCCTCGGCGGTCAGCCCGACGGCCACCCGGAGGACGAGGAGCTCGCGCTGGTTCTCCGGGAGGTTGGCGAGGAGCTTCTTGGCCCATTCGGCGTCGTCGCTGAGGAGGGCGCGCTCCTCGGGACCGAGGGAGTCGTCGGGCCGCTCGGGCATCTCGTCGGACGGCACGGCGGTGGAGCCGGGGTGGCGCATGGCGGCCCGCTGGAGGTCGGCGACCTTGTGCCCGGCGATGGCGAAGACGAACGCCTCGAAGGGGCGGCCGGTGTCCTTGTAGCGCGGCAGGGCCATCAGGACGGCGACGCAGACCTCCTGCGCGAGGTCCTCGACGAAGTGGCGGGCGTCGCCGGGCAGCCGGTTGAGCCGGGTGCGGCAGTAGCGCAGCGCGAGGGGGTGGACGCGCGCGAGCAGGTCGTGCGTGGCCTGCGCGTCCCCTTCGACGGCACGGTGGACGAGCGCACCGATCTCCCCCTGCCCGGCAGGCATGGGGGAACCCATGGTCTCGTCGTCGCGCATCGCTCCATGGTGCCTTGACGCCTGTCCGTCCGTGGCACCCTGTCCGTAGTTGTGCACCGAAGCGTTATGAGCAGGTGCGCCGGTATTCATCTCTGGCGCCCTCCCCTTCCGCTCGATCGACTCGTCCCCGAGGAACTCCACACCTCAAGGATGCGGCATCGGGCGGGGAAGTGACACAGGCCCGCCCCGTCCGCCCCTCGGCGGACGGGGGAACGGACGGGAGGGCGGGCGGTGTCCGCCGATTCAGCGGACCAGGCCCCAGCGGAATCCGAGCGCGACGGCGTGCGCCCGGTCGGAGGCTCCGAGCTTCTTGAAGAGGCGTCGGGCGTGGGTCTTGACGGTGTCCTCGGAGAGGAAGAGCTCGCGCCCGATCTCCGCGTTGGACCGGCCGTGGCTCATGCCTTCGAGGACCTGGATCTCGCGCGCGGTGAGGGTGGGCGCGGCGCCCATCTCGGCCGAACGGAGCCGGCGCGGGGCGAGCCGCCAGGTCGGGTCGGCGAGCGCCTGGGTGACGGTGGCCCGCAGCTCGGCGCGCGAGGCGTCCTTGTGCAGATAGCCACGGGCACCGGCGGCGACCGCGAGGGCGACGCCGTCGAGGTCCTCGGCGACGGTGAGCATGATGATCCGGGCGCCGGGGTCGGCGGAGAGCAGCCGGCGGACGGTTTCCACACCGCCGAGGCCGGGCATGCGCACATCCATCAGGATGAGGTCCGAGCGGTCCGCGCCCCAGCGGCGGAGGACTTCCTCGCCGTTGGCCGCGGTGGTCACGCGCTCGACGCCGGGCACGGTCGCCACCGCGCGGCGCAGCGCCTCTCGGGCAAGCGGGGAGTCGTCGCAGACGAGGACGGACGTCATGACTGACCTCCGCGGCTCTCGCAGCTGTAGCGCGTCACCTTGAGCCTCCAGGGCTGTACGTATCGTCACCTGTGCGGTTGACGCTCCCGGACACCTGCCCGATCGCTTGTTCATTCAACCGCCTCGCACTCTCAACGATGGTCACTCGAAAGAGTTACGGGTCGGACGAGACCTTCGGCACTCCTCGTGAGGGGCCGTGCACGGAGAAGAGCGTCGCCGGCCATACGTCCGTCGCCAGATGCCATCACCAGAAGCTATGCCCCATTTAGCGGGTTTTCTTCCCTTTTCGCGGTGTCTGTGGCTAGATTCGCAATGAGTCATATTTACATCTACTTCGACAGCAGTCGGACACATCCGGACCCACCGGGGCCCGAGGAACCCCGAAGGGCAGCCAACTCCCGCCCACCCACCAACCCGTTTCGACACGGTTTCAAGGGGACTAGCGCAATGGCAGATTTCTCCCGGCTTCCCGGACCCAACGCCGATCTGTGGGACTGGCAACTGCTCGCGGCCTGCCGCGGGGTCGACAGCTCCCTGTTCTTCCACCCCGAGGGAGAGCGCGGCGCGGCACGGAGTGCGCGTGAGAACTCGGCGAAAGAGGTCTGCATGCGGTGCCCGGTCCGCGCGGAGTGCGCGGCACACGCACTCGCCGTGCGGGAGCCCTACGGCGTATGGGGCGGCCTCACCGAGGACGAACGCGAGGAACTCATGGGACGCGCGCGCAACCGCCTGATCGCGGCGGCGCCGGCGACGTCGGTCGCCGGACGGACGACGCCCGCGGCGGCGGCCACGGCGTCGTCGGCCGTACGACCGATCCTGGGACACGCCTGAAGGAACGTTTCCTCATGAGATGAGCCCCTGAGCCAGGCCCTGGAGGGCCCGGGCCGCCACGCGCGTGGCCCCCGGGCGCGGGCTACGCGCGCGCGGCGGCCCGGGTCAGCTCGTCGAGGGTGGCCGCGACCGCCGGGACCTGGGCCAGGTCCGGCAGGGTCAGCGCCACGATCTCCCGCTCCACTGCGGGCTCGACCGCGACGGTCCGCGCGCCCTTGGGCCGCACGGACTCGATGGCCAGCTCCGGCAGGACGGCCACGCCGAGCCCCGCGCCGACCAGGCCCACCACCGCCGGATAGTCGTCGGTGGCGAAGTCGATGCGCGGGGCGAAGCCGGCCTCCTCGCAGACGTCCACGAGCTGGCGGCGGCAGCGGGGGCAGCCGGCGATCCAGGAGTCCCCGGCGAGTTCGGCGATGCCGACGGAGCCGGCCCCGGCGAGCGGGTGCCCCTCGGGGACCAGGCCGACGAGCCGGTCGGTGAGCAGCGGGCGCACCACCAGGTCGTCCCACTCGCCCGGCGTCTGGCCCGATCCGTACCGGAAGGCGAGGGCGATGTCGCAGTCGCCCTCGCGGAGCATCTCGACGGAGCGCGGCGGTTCGGCCTCGACGAGGGAGACCCGGGTGCCGGGGTGGGCGGCGCGCAGGGCGGCGAGCGCGGTGGGGACGAGGGTGGAGCTGCCGCTGGGGAAGGAGACCAGGCGGACGCGGCCGGCCCGCAGGCCCGCGATGGCGGCGACCTCCTCCTCGGCGGCGGTGAGTCCGGCGAGGATCCCGGCGGCGTGCCGGACGAGGACCTCGCCGGCCTGGGTGAGGCGCATCTCGCGGCCGGTCCTGATCAGCAGCGGAGTGCCGGCCGAGGTCTCCAGGGCCTTCATCTGCTGGCTGACGGCGGGCTGGGTGCAGCCGAGTTCGCGCGCGGCGGCGGAGAAGGAGCCGGTGGCGGCGACGGCCCGCAGGACGCGGAGATGGCGTGCCTCGATCATGAGTCGAGCATAAGCGACGCTTGGGTCCGGATGTGAATGTTCGATCAAATCTTTGAGGTCGTGGGCGAAAGGACCCGCCTACGCTGCCCTCATGACCTTGCTGAGTGTGAACGCGGGCCGGGCGAAGCGCGTCGGCTACACCGACTCCGCCTCCGGGATGACGGGCATCGACAAGCACCCGGTCGACGGGCCCGTACGGATCGAGGCGCCGGGTCCCGCCGGGACCGGGGCGAGCGGAGTCGCCGGGGACGACGTGTGCGACCTGCGCTTCCACGGGGGCGCCGACCGCGCGGTGTACGCCTTCGCGCGCGAGGACCTGGACCGGTGGGAGCGGGAACTGGGCCGGGAGCTGGCCAACGGCTCCTTCGGCGAGAACCTGACGACGAGCGGCCTGGACGTGAACGGGGCGCTGATCGGCGAGCGCTGGCGGATCGGCGAGGACGTGGTCGTCGAGGTCACCGGCGGCCGGATCCCCTGCCGCACCTTCCAGGGCCATCTGGAGGAGCAGGGCGTCGACGCCAGGGGCTGGGTGCGCAGGTTCACCCGGGCGGAGGCCGGTCCGGGCGCGCTGCTGCGGGTGATCGAGCCGGGCGAGGTGCGGGCCGGCGACCCGGTCACGGTGGTGCACCGGCCGGACCACACGGTCACGGTCGCCTTCCTGCACCGGGCGGCGACCACCGAGCGGGAGCTGCTGCGGGAGACGCTGGTGGCCGCCGAGTGGATGGAGTCCGGACTCCTCGCGCTCGCCCGCCGGCACGCGGAGAAGCACGACGGCTGAGGCCGGCCCGCGCGGTGGCCGGGGGTCCGGTTCCGGGCACTACGGTTCCGGTATGACGACTGCACTGATCACGGGAGCCACCGCCGGCATCGGGGCCGCCTTCGCACGCCGGCTGGCGGCCGACGGCCACGATGTCGTCCTGGTGGCGCGGGACCTGAAGCGCCTGCGGGAGCAGGCCACCGAGCTGCACGACCGGCACGGGGTGGAGGCCGAGGTGCTCGCCGCGGACCTCTCCGGGGAGGAGGGGATCGCCTCGGTCGAGGCCCGCCTCTCCGACCCGCGCCGCCCGGTCGACCTGCTGGTGAACAACGCGGGCTTCGGCAACAAGGGCCGCTTCCTCGACGTGTCGATGGCCGACGAGCTGAAGATGCTGACCGTGCACTGCGAGGCGGTGCTCCGGCTCACCTCGGCCGCGGCCGCCGCGATGAAGGGGCGCGGGCGCGGCGGGGTGGTGAACGTGGCCTCGGTGGCGGCCTTCGTGCCGCGCGGCACCTACGGGGCCTCGAAGGCGTGGGTCGTGCAGTTCACCCAGGGCGCTGCCCGCGACCTCGCGGGCAGCGGGGTGCGGCTGATGGCGCTCTGCCCCGGCTTCGTGCGCACCGAGTTCCACGAGCGGGCCGGGATGGGGACGGACAACATCCCCGGCTGGATGTGGCTGGACGCGGACAAGCTGGTGGCGGCGGCCCTGTCGGACCTGGCGCGGGGGAAGACCCTGTCGATCCCGGACCCGCGCTACAAGGCCCTGATGGGCGTGGTGAAGCTGGCGCCGCGCGCGCTGCTCGGCGGGGTGTCGTCGAAGGCGGGCCGCAAGTACGGCCCGCAGTAGAACGGGGCCGGGCACGGGCACAGGGCCGGGAACGGGGCGCGGGGCCCGGCGGGACCGTGCGCGTCGCGCGGGCGCCGGTCACGGCGTGGGCGGAGCGGCGGGGCCGGGCAGCGCGAGGCGCGAGGCGGCACCGTCCCGCCATGTGACGTGCAGGGTGGGTCCGTCGGTGATCCGGACGTCCGCGAGCGCGGCGGCCGGGGCCGGGCCGGGCTCGCCGGTGAGCGAGGCGAGGGCGACGAAGAGGGACGCGGGTCCGCGGGTGGTGCCGTGGACGGCGGGGGTACGGGTCGGGGCCGGGCCCTGGAGGGTGGTCCCGCTCGGCAGGGCCGCGGTCCCGGGGTCGTAGCCGTGGACCGGGTGGAGCTGGGAGACCGGCGCGCCCGGTCCTTCGGAGACGGCCCAGCCGGTCTGCCGTACGGGGGTGCCCTCGGGGGCGTCGAGGACGAGGTGGGCGCGGAGTTCGGCGCGGCCGTGGGCGAGGGTGGCGGAGACGACGCGGACGCCGGGGAGCGGGCGGTGCGCGGAGAGGGCCCGGTCGGGGCCGCCGGGGAGCGGTTCGGCGGGGCCCCGGTCGGTGGCGGTGCCGTCGGGGCGGAGCAGCGCGAAGTGGTTGTCGGCGGGGGCGGGGGCGGCGGTCGGGCCGGTGCGGGTGGCGTAGGCGAAGCGGGCGTAGCCGGGGTCGTCGCCGTCGGCTCCGCCGCCGACGTGGTTGCTGCCGTGGTTGTGGAGGCGGACGAGACCGTCGGCGGCGGTGGTCTGGACGAGCAGGCCGGTGGGGCCGAAGGGGCGGACGGTGTCGGCGCGTTCGGCGGGGAGCGGTTCCTCGGGGGCGGTCCAGGCGGGGTGGTCCGGGGGGAGCAGCAGGCCGAGGAAGCCCTTGGCGGCCCAGTAGGGGGAGCCGGGGCCGGAGTAGGGCTGGACGAGCGGCGGGTGGGGGCCGTGCCAGCCGAGGGTGAGCAGGCCGCGGTCGTCGGTGGCGCCGCGGTCGAGGAAGTACCGCAGGGAGCCGGAGGCGAGGCGGCGGGTGGCGCCCGGGGTGAGCGGGGTGTGGCCGGTGAGGGTGCCGAGCCAGGGGGCGGCGGCCGCGGCGAAGCGGTAGATCAGGGAGCGTCCGTACGGGACGGGGGCGCCGTTCGCGTCGAAGAGGCGGGTGTGGTCGTCGAGGTGGGCGCGGAGCCGGGGCCCGTACCGGTCGAGGAGGACGCGGTCGCCGGCGAGGTGGGCGTGGAGCACCGGGTAGAGGTGCAGGGCCCAGGAGTTGTAGTGGTCGAAGGCGCGGTTGGCGCCGTCGCTGTACCAGCCGCCGCCGAGGTACCAGTCCTCGATCCGGGCGAGGGAGCGGGCGGCGGTGGCGGCGGCGCGGTCGGTCTCGACGCCGGCGTCCTGGAGGAAGCCGGCGACGGTGAGGCCGAAGAGCCACCAGTTGTTGTCGACGGGGGACGGGCCGAGGGCGGGGAGCAGCCAGTCGGCGACGCGGTGGCGGGTGCGGTCGTCGAGGCGGTCCCAGAGCCAGGGGCGGGTCAGGCGCAGGGCGAGGGCGATCGAGGCGGACTCGACGATCGCCTGGCGGGTGCCGGCCATCGGGGGCCAGGCGTCGGGGTCGTGGTCCGCGCCGGGCGCGGCGGTGCCGGCGGCGAGTCCGGCGGCGTACCGGTCGAGGTGGCCGTGGGGGTCCTCGCCGCGGGCGCCGGCGACGCGGAGGGCGGCGAGCAGGAAGGTGCGGGCGAAGCCCTCCAGGCCGTCGGAGCGGGCGCCGGACCAGCTGGGGCGGGGGCCGGGGAGGTCGATCCGGCCGCCGCGCGGTGAGGCGTGGGGGCGGACGGCGAGGAGGAGCCGGTCGGCGGCGTGCTCCCAGTGGGCACGGGTCCAGCCGGTGTGCGGACTGAGCTCACGGTCCTCCGGTGGCATGGGCATGATGCTCCCTGGGATCCGTGGGGGTGACGGCCGCGCCGCCGGGGCCCCGGCGGGCTTCGGCCGGTCGCCGGAATCCTCGGCGGGGGCCGATCGAATCGTCAAGAGATCTGGATCGAATGATCGAAACTCCCGCCGTTCGATCATTTCGTCTATGGTCAGGGGATCCCAGGCCGGGAACCACCACCACCGCGAGGGGGAACCGCACGTGCGCGAGAGTGCCGCCGAACGACACGCCCGACTGCTGGACCTGGTGCGCGAGCGCGGCACCGTCCGCGTCGCCGAGCTGGCCGGCCTCCTGGGGGTCTCCCCCGTCACCGCCCGCCGGGACGCGGAGGCGCTGGCCTCGCGGGGCCTGCTCGACCGGGTGCACGGCCAGGTCTCCTGGCCGCGCGCGACCGCGCCGGGCGCCCCGCACTCCGGGCCGGGGGCCGGCGAGGGCCTGGTCCTCGGCCTGCTCGCGCCCTCCGCCACGTACTACTTCGCCGAGGTCATCCGGGGGGCGCACGAGGCGGCCGCCCGGGCCGGCGCGCGGCTGGTGCTGCGGATCTCGGACTACCGCCCCGAGGAGGACCGGGCGCGCACCGAGGGGCTGCTCGCGGCCGGCGCCGAGGGGGTGCTCGTGGCGCCGGGCTGGCGCGGCCCCGAGGACCGGCTCGCCTACGGGGACTGGCCGGCCGGCCTGCCGGTGCCGGTCGTGCTCCTGGAGCGGCGGGCCGAGCCGGGCAGCGCGCTCGACGGGCTCGACCGGGTCTCCTCGGACCACGCCCACGGGGTGCTGCTCGCCCTGCGCCACCTGCTCGGCCTCGGTCACGCGACCCCGCTCCTGGTGGCCCGGAGGGACTCGCCGACGGCGCTCGCGGTGCGGGCCGGGTACACGGAGGCGCTGGCGGTGCTGGGCCTGGAGGAGCCGCGGCCGGTGATCGACTCGGTGCCGGCCGAGGCGGATCCGGAGGGGTTCGAGCGGGCGGTGCGGGCGCTGTACGAGGCGGTCCGTTCGGGGTCGGCGAGCGCGGCGCTCGTCCACAACGACGTGGACGCGATCGAGATCATGCAGCGGCTCGCCCCGCTCGGGGTGCGGGTCCCGCGGGACCTCGCCCTCATCGCGTACGACGACGAGGTCGCCGCGCTGGCCGACATCCCGCTGACGGCGGTCGCCCCGCCGAAGCGGCAGGTGGGCAGGCACGCCACGGAACTGCTGGTGGAGCGGCTGACCGGGGGCGCGGACGAGGACGCGGCGGGCCGGCACGTGAGCCTGCTGCCGCGGCTGCGGGTGCGGGCGTCCTGCGGGGCCGTCCCGCCGGTCTCCCTCCGCTGATCGATCTGATCTTTTTTCGATCATTCAATCTTTCGCTCTTGACTTCGTTCACGAACGGTCCCAGGATCACGGCCAACCCCGTCCACGCCGCCGATCAGGAGCCGTGCCGTGAGCCTCACCTGGAGCAGAACGTCCCGCGTCATAGCCGGCACCGCCACCGCCCTCGCCGTGCTCACGGCCTGCGGCGGGGGCGGTGACGACGCCGATTCCGCCGGCGGGAAGCCCGTGACCATCACCTTCTGGGGATGGGCCAAGGGCTCCAAGGACGTCGTCGACGCCTTCAACGCCTCCCACACCGACATCAAGGTGACCTTCGAGGAGATCCCCTCCGGCAACGCCGGCGGCTACGCCAAGATCTCCAACGCCGTGAAGGCCGGCAACGCCCCCGACCTCGTCTCCATCGAGTACCCCTCGCTCCCCGAGTTCGTCTCCTCCGGCGCCCTCCAGGAGATCGGCGACGTCTTCCCCGAGTCCGCCCGGGCCGGACTCCTCCCCCAGGCCGTCGAACTCACCACCCTCGGCGGCAAGAACTGGGCCGTCCCCTTCGACGCCGCCCCGCAGGCGTTCTACTACCGCAAGGACCTCTTCGAGAAGCACAGGATCGAGGTCCCCGCCACCTGGGACGCCTTCCGGAAGGCCGCCGAGCAGGTGAAGAAGGCCGACGCCGAGGCCCGTATCGCCACCTTCTTCCCCGACGACCCCACCACCTTCGAGGCCATGGCCTGGCAGGCCGGCGCCCAGTGGTTCAAGGCCGAGAACGACACCTGGAAGATCGACACCACCGACCCGGCCACCACCAAGGTCACCGGCTACTGGCAGGGCCTCCTCGACGACGGCCTCGTCCACAAGAACGCCTCCTTCAGCCCCGAGTGGACCGGCTCCCTCAAGAACGGCACCACCCTCGGCTACCTCGGCGCCTCCTGGGGCGCGGGCGTCCTCAAGGGCACCCTCCCCGAGCAGACCGGCAAGTGGGCCGTCGCCCCCATGCCCACCTGGGACGGCGAGCCCGCCTCCGGCATGCTCGGCGGCTCCACCTTCGCCGTGCCGAAGAACAGCGCGAAGAAGGCGGCGGCCGTCGAGTTCGCGACCTGGATGGCCACCACCGAGGAGGGCGTCAAGGCCCGCATCACCTCCGGCACCTCCAGCGCCTTCCCCGCCGCCACCGCCCTGCGCCCCGCCGCCAAGAAGGCGTTCGACGCGAGCTTCTACGGCGGCCAGGACATCTACGCCCTCTTCGAGACCGCCGGCGCCTCCATCTCCTCCCAGTGGTCCTGGGGCCCCACCACCGGCACCACCAACACCGCCATCAAGGACCGCTTCGGCGCCGTCGCCGCGGGCGGACCGACCCTCGCCGACGCGGTGAAGGCCGGCCACGACGCCACCGTCGCCGAGCTCACCAAGCGCGGTCTGAAGGTCGAGGGCTGAGCACGTGAAGGCCCGCACCCGTGCCGCGGCACTCCTGCTGACCCCGTTCTTCCTGCTCTTCACCGCGGTGCTGGTGGTGCCGATCGGATACGCGGTCTGGCTGAGCCTGTTCACCGAGAAGCAGTCCGGACTGGGCTTCGGCGGCTCCGAGACCGTCTTCACCGGACTCGGCAACTACGCCGCGGCACTGGGTGACCGGGCCTTCCGCGACGGCTTCGGCGTCCTGCTCGGCTACTGCCTGCTCTACCTGCCGCTGCTGCTCGGCGGCGCCCTCGGCCTCGCCCTGCTCCTCGACACCGCCCTCGCCCGCGCCCGCCGCTTCTTCCAGCTCGCGCTCTTCCTGCCGCACGCCGTGCCCGGCATCATCGCCGCCCTGATCTGGGTCTACCTCTACACGCCCCAGCTCAGCCCGGTCGTCCAGGCGATGGAGGCCGGCGGGATCGGCTTCGACTTCTTCTCCCCCGAGGGCGCCCTGCCGTCCGTCGTCAACATCGCCCTGTGGGAGTGGCTCGGCTACAACCTGATCATCTTCTACGCCGCCCTCCAGGCCATCGACCGCTCCGTCCTCGAAGCCGCCACCGTCGACGGGGCCGGCGCCTGGCGCACCGCCTTCTCCGTGAAGATCCCGCTGCTCCGCGGCTCCCTGGCGATGGTCGGCCTCTTCACCGTCATCGGCTCCCTCCAGCTCTTCACCGAACCGCTGATCCTCAGCAGGGGCACGGGCTCCGCCGTCACCTCCACCTGGACGCCGAACATGTACGCGTACTCCGCCGCCTTCGACCGCAACGACTACGGCCTGGCCGCGGCCGCCTCGATCCTGCTGGCGCTGACGGCCGCGCTCCTCTCCTTCGCCGTCACCCGCCTCACCAGGGACCGGAAGGAGAAGGCCGCGTGACCACCTCCCGCTGGCTCTCGAAGACCGCCGTCAACGGCGTCCTCCTCCTCGCCACCTGCTACATGCTCTTCCCGCTCGTCTGGCTGGTCACCGCCGCCACCAAGGACGCCGGCGGACTCCTCGCCGGGAACGCCTTCTCCTTCGACGGCTTCGACCTCGGCGGCAACCTCGCCCGGCTCGCCGAGTACAACGACGGCGTCTACTTCCGCTGGTACCTCAACAGCCTGCTGTACGCCGGGGTCGGCGCCGCCGCCTGCGCGCTGATCAGCGTCGCCGCCGGATACGCCTTCCACGTCTACGACTTCCGCGGCAAGGAGAAGCTCTTCGGCCTCGTCCTCCTCGGCGTCCTCGTCCCCACCACCGCGCTCGCCCTGCCGATGTACCTGCTCGCCAGCGAGATCGGCATCGTCAACACCTACGCCGCCGTCCTCCTCCCGGTCCTCGTCAACCCCTTCGGGGTCTACCTGTCCCGGGTGCTGTGCGCCGCCTACGTCCCCGAGGAGGCGCTGGAGGCGGCCCGGATCGACGGCGCCGGCGAGATGCGCGTCTTCTGGTCGATCGGTCTGCGCACGGTCATGCCGGGCTTCGTGACCGTCTTCCTCTTCCAGTTCACCGCCGTCTGGAACAACTTCTTCCTCCCCCTGGTGATGCTCTCGGACCAGAAGCTCTTCCCGCTGAGCCTCGGCCTCTACGCGTGGAACAGCAACGCCCACGCCGAACCCGACTACTACCCGCTCGTCGTCACCGGCTCGCTGCTCGCCGTCGTCCCCCTCGTCCTCGCCTTCGTCTCGCTCCAGCGGCACTGGAAGGCCGGTCTGACCGCCGGCAGCGTCAAGTGAGGAGCCCAGGTCCCCCCATGCGTCCCACCACCGACACCCGCCCGTCCCTCCTGCTCGCGATGGGCCCCGGCGTCGCCGGCCGGCTCCTCACCGACGTCCACCGCGGCCGCCTCGCGGCCCTCACCCGCACCGATCCGCATCTGGTCGCCCACGACCTGACCGCCCCGGACCCGCGCACCGCCGCCGCCCTCGCCGAGGCCGAACTGCTCCTCACCTGCTGGGGCGCCACCCCGCTCACCCCGGAGGTGCTGGCCCGCGCACCGCGCCTCAAGGCCGTCGTGCACGCGGCCGGTTCGGTCAAGCACCACATCACCGACGCCTGCTGGGAGCGCGGCCTGAAGGTCACCAGCGCGGCCGCCGCCAACGCGCTGCCGGTCGCCGAGTACACCCTCGCCGCGATCCTCTTCGCCGGGAAGCGGGTGCTGCGCTCCGCCCAGCGGTACGCCGAACTCCGCGCCGGCCACGCCTGGCTGGCCGAGTCCGCCACCTGGGGCAACTACCGCCGCACGGTCGGCATCGTCGGCGCCTCCCGCATCGGCCGCCGGGTCGTCGAACTCCTCCGCCCCTTCGACGTCGAGGTGCTGCTGTACGACCCGTACCTGACGGTCCCGCCGCCGGGCGCGGTCCTCGCCGGCCTGGACGAACTCTGCTCCCGCAGCTCGGTCGTCTCCGTGCACGCGCCCCAACTCCCGTCCACGTACCGCATGATCGGGGCCCGCCAGCTCGCCGCCCTGCCCGACGGCGCCACCCTGATCAACACCTCCCGGGGCTCCCTCGTCGACGAGGACGCCCTCCTCCCCCACCTGACCACCGGCCGCCTCCACGCCGTCCTCGACGTGACCGACCCCGAACTCCCTCCCCCTGACTCCCCCCTCTACACCCTCCCCAACGTCCTGCTCACGCCCCACATCGCCGGCTCCCTGGGCAACGAGCTCCACCGCATGACCGACCAGGCACTGGACGAGGTCGCCCGCTACACCCGGGGCGAACCCTTCGCCGAGGAGGTCAGGGCCGCCGACCTGACGCACTCGGCCTAGACTGGAGGGGTCCATCCGCGGCTTCGCCCGGTCGGAGGCGGCCATGACCTTCGTGCAGATCATCGATTGCAGGACGAGCCGGGTCGAGGAGCTCAACCGGCTCATGGACCGGTGGGTCGAGCAGACCCGGGGGAAACGGACCGCCACCCACAGCATCGTCGGGACCGACCGGTCCGACGCCTCGCACGTCGTGGAGATCGTCGAGTTCCCCTCGTACGACGTGGCGATGCGCAACTCGCAGCTGCCGGAGACCGACCGGATCTTCCGGGAGATGGTCGCCCTCTGTGACGAGATGCCGACCTTCACCGACCTGGACGTGGTCCGGGACGAGGCGCTGTACAAGGCGAACGCGCGGCAGATGTTCGAGCGGTTCGCGAACGGATCGGACCTGGCGCTGCTCGACAGCCTGCTGGCCGAGGGGTACCACGACCACGATCCGACCAACCCGGTGGACACCCTCGGGATGGACGCGGTCCGGCGCGAGGTGGAGCAGTGGCGCGCGGGCTTCGACTTCGCGTTCACGGTCGAGGACCAGATCGCCGACGGCGACCGCGTGTGCACCCGGTGGACCTGGAAGGGGACCCACGTCGGGGACTTCATGGGCCTCCAGCCGACGGGGATGGAGGTCACCATGACCGGGACCACCATCCACCGCTTCCGCGACGACGGGAAGATCGTCGAGGGCTGGTGGCAGTACGACCTGCTCGGGCTGATGGGACAGCTCGGCGCGGTGGAGGGCTGAGGAAGGCTCCGGCAGGGCCCGGGGAACGGGCGAGGCCCGGTGCTCCCGCGACGGGAGCACCGGGCCTCGTGACGCGCGGGGCGTCAGGGGTCAGTGGGAGTGACCGTGACCGTGGCCGTGACCGTGGTCCGCCGGCTCCTCCTCCTTCTTCTCCACCACGAGGGTCTCGGTGGTGAGGAGCAGGGAGGCGATGGAGGCGGCGTTCTCCAGGGCGGAGCGGGTGACCTTGACCGGGTCGATGACGCCGGCCTTGACCAGGTCGCCGTACTCGCCGGTGGCGGCGTTGAAGCCCTGGCCCTTGTCGAGCTCGGAGACCTTGGAGGTGATGACGTAGCCCTCCAGGCCGGCGTTCTCGGCGATCCAGCGCAGCGGCTCGACCGCGGCGCGGCGGACGACGGAGACACCGGTGGCCTCGTCGCCGGTCTTGCCGAGGTTGTCCTCCAGCACCTTCACGGCGTGGACGAGCGCGGAGCCACCGCCGGAGACGATGCCCTCCTCGACCGCGGCGCGGGTCGCGGAGATGGCGTCCTCGAGACGGTGCTTCTTCTCCTTCAGCTCCACCTCGGTGGCGGCGCCGACCTTGATCACGCACACGCCGCCGGCCAGCTTCGCGAGGCGCTCCTGGAGCTTCTCGCGGTCCCAGTCGGAGTCCGTGGCGTCGATCTCGGCCTTGATCTGCGCGACGCGGCCCACGACGTCCTCGGACTTGCCGCCACCGTCGACGATGGTGGTGTCGTCCTTGGAGACGGTCACGCGGCGGGCGGTGCCCAGCACGTCCAGACCGGCCTGGTCGAGCTTGAGGCCGACCTCCTCGGCGATGACGGTGGCACCGGTGAGGGTGGCCATGTCCTGGAGCATCGCCTTGCGGCGGTCACCGAAGCCGGGCGCCTTGACGGCGACGGCGTTGAAGGTGCCGCGGATCTTGTTGACGACGAGGGTGGAGAGCGCCTCGCCCTCGACGTCCTCGGCGATGATCAGCAGCGGCTTGGAGCCACCGGACTGGATGACCTTCTCCAGGAGGGGCAGCAGGTCCTGGATGGAGGAGATCTTGCCCTGGTTGATCAGGATGTACGGGTCGTCGAGGACGGCCTCCATACGCTCCTGGTCGGAGACCATGTACGGGGAGAGGTAGCCCTTGTCGAAGGCCATGCCCTCGGTGAACTCCAGCTCCAGGCCGAAGGTGTTGGACTCCTCGACGGTGATGACACCGTCCTTGCCGACCTTGTCCATCGCCTCGGCGATGAGCTCGCCGACCTGCTGGTCCTGCGCGGAGAGCGCGGCGACGGCGGCGATGTCGGACTTGTCGTCGATCGGGCGCGCGGTGGCGAGCAGCTCGTCGGAGACGGCCTTGACCGCGGCGTCGATGCCCTTCTTCAGGGCGGCCGGGGAGGCGCCGGCGGCGACGTTGCGCAGACCCTCGCGGACGAGCGCCTGGGCGAGCACGGTGGCGGTGGTGGTGCCGTCACCCGCGATGTCGTTGGTCTTGGTCGCCACCTCCTTGACGAGCTGGGCGCCGAGGTTCTCGTACGGGTCCTCGATCTCGACCTCGCGGGCGATCGTGACACCGTCGTTGGTGATGGTGGGGGCGCCGAACTTCTTGTCGATGACGACGTTGCGGCCCTTGGGGCCGATCGTCACCTTCACCGTGTCGGCCAGCTTGTTGACGCCGCGCTCAAGGGCGCGACGGGCGTCCTCGTCGAACTTCAGGATCTTCGCCATGGGAGCGATTCAGCCCTCTCGGAAATCGTGTGGGAAAACAAACCGCGCCCCGGACGCCCAAGAGATCAAGGGGTCAGGGGCGCGGTTCAATGCAGGTACGTCGTCTTACTTCTCGATGACCGCGAGCACGTCGCGGGCCGAGAGGACGAGGTACTCGTCGCCGTTGTACTTCACCTCGGTGCCGCCGTACTTGCTGTAGAGCACGACGTCGCCGACCTTGACGTCGAGCGGCAGGCGCTCGCCGTTCTCGAAGCGGCCCGGGCCCACGGCGAGGACGGCGCCCTCCTGGGGCTTCTCCTTCGCGGTGTCCGGAATGACCAGGCCCGAGGCCGTGGTCTGCTCGGCGTCGAGCGGCTGGACCACGATGCGGTCCTCGAGCGGCTTGATGGCAACCTTGGAGCTGACGGTCGTCACGATCCGACCTCCCCCTTCGGAGATCTCGCGGGGTTAACTGTCTGAGGTGGCGACCAGGTGGATCCGTCGTCGCGGGTGCCGGACCTGCCCGTCGCTGTGTTGGCACTCTCCAGTGGGGAGTGCCAGAGCCGAGACTATGACCGCGATTAGCACTCGGTCAAGCGGAGTGCCAATTCCTCACCTCGTGGCGGTCCCGGGAGGGCCCGGCCGCGCCGCGATCCGGCCTCGATCGGGGGAACGTGCGGGCGGAGGCCGGTGTTCCGTACGAAGGTGCGGGCAGGAGCCTCCCCGGCCCCGGGTCCACCCGTCCGCCGATCCCGCCCTCACCGTGATCGCGGCGGCGGCCGGCCGGGCGCTGCGGAGCCACGGCCGGCGCGTGGCGGGGCCGGCCCGGCCGGGCTGTCCGCCGTCGCCGCCGCCGTGGCCGCGGGCCGGGTGCGGCCGGGTCCGGGGGCTCAGCTCCCGGCGCCCTCCGCCCGGACCCGCCCGGTGTCGCCCGCCTCCCGGTCGCCGACGCGCTCGACCGCCTTGCGGCCGAGGCGTTCGAGGGGGTCGACGGCGGAGGCGCAGCCGGTGAGGCCCAGCAGCAGGGCCGCGACCACGAGCGGGCGGAGCCTCATACGTAGTCCTCCAGCTTGCCGACCGCGTAGCCCTTGGACGTGATCACGTTCATCACCCGGCGGATCATGTCGGGCATGCTGCCCTTCCAGTCCTCCTCGCCGCGGAAGTGGGTGAGGACGATGTCGCCGGGGTGCAGGTCGCGGTCCCACTCGCGCCACTCCATGTGGTCGGGGAACGCCTCGGAGGCCCAGAGCGGGACGGCCTTGACGCCGCAGGACTTCGCGGCGCGCAGGGTGTCCTCGTTGTAGTTGCCGTACGGGGGCCGGAAGAGCTCGGGGCGCTTGCCGTACTTCTTCTCGATGACGTCCTGCATCCCGCAGATCTCCCGCTTCTGGCGCGCGTAGGAGAGTCCGGGCAGGTACTTGTGGTTCAGCGTGTGGTTGTGGAGCGCGACCCCGCCCGGCTGCGACTTCTGCATCCGCGCGAAGTAGGGGTAGTCGTCGCTGACCACGTAGTCGCTGAGGAAGGCGCTGTACGGGATCTTCAGGTCGCTCATCATCCGGATGAGCTCGGGGTCCTTCTCGGCGCCGTCGTCGATCGTCAGGAAGACGACCTTCTCCTTGGTGGGGACCGTGGTGAAGACGGGCGGGAGGCCCTCGCCGTCGGTCTCGAAGCCCTTCCGGGTGGTGATCCTCGGCTTGGTCCGCGGCGGGGCGGGCGCTTCGAGGGGGGTCAGCTTGAGGCCCCACTTCTTCGCGGCGGCGGCCCGGACGGCCCGCCGCTCGGCCAGCGCGGCCTTCTTCTCGCGGGCGAGCTGGGCGGCGGTCTTCGCCGGGGCCTGCTGGCCGGCGGCGGGGGCGGGCGGGCCGGAGGACCCGGGTTCGGAGCCGCCCGCGCAGGCGGCGGTGGAGGTGAGCGCGGCGACGAGGAGCGCGGCACCCAGGGCACGACGCGGCTGACCCTTTGCCATCATTTCTTCCTTTTGTCGTACGACCGGTATGGCGCCGCATCCTGTCAGCGCGACCGCCCCGTCCGGCCACGACACCGCCGTACCCGCCGCACCGTCCCCCGCCCGGCCCACAGCCCGGCCCCGCCGGCCCGAGGCAGCACAATGGGACGGGTGACCGACCTCGCCGCCTTCCACGCCCTGCTCTCCCCCGAGGGCCAGACGCTCCTCGCCGCCCTGCGCGACTACGACCCCGCCCAGGAACTGGCGGTCGCCTCCCGGCTGCGCCGCGACCACCCCGCCGCGCTGGTCTCGGCGGCGCTCGGGCAGGCCCGGCTGCGGCAGCGGGCGGTGGCGAAGTTCGGCGCCGAGGACGCGTACCGCATGTACTTCACGCCGAACGGCGTCGAGCAGTCCACCCGCGCGACCGTCGGCACCTACCGCGCCGCCCGGCTCAAGGCCCTCGGCGTCACCGGAGTCGCCGACCTCTGCTCCGGGATCGGCGGCGACGCGCTCGCGCTCGCCCGCGCCGGCATCTCCGTCCTCGCCGTCGACCGCGACCCGCTCACCGCCGAGGTCGCCCGCGCCAACGCCGCCGCGCTCGGCCTCGCGGAGCTGATCGAGGTCCGCTGCGCCGACGTCACCGAGATCGACACCAGCCCGTACGACGCCGTCTTCGTCGACCCGGCGCGGCGCGGCGGCCGGGGCCGGATCTTCGACCCCGAGGCGTACTCCCCGCCGCTCTCCTGGGCCATGGAGGCCGCCCGCAAGGCCCCGCGCGCGGCGCTGAAGATCGCCCCCGGCATCCCCCACGAGACCGTCCCCGCGGAGGCCGAGGCCGAGTGGATCTCGGACGGCGGCGACGTGAAGGAGGCGGTCCTCTGGTTCGGCACGGAGCCGGGCGCCCGCCGCGCCACCCTGCTGCCGTCCGGCGCCACCCTCACCGGCCGCGGTCTGCCCGACCCGGCGGTCCGCCCGGTCGGCCGCTACCTCTACGAGCCGGACGGCGCCGTCATCCGCGCCCATCTGGTCGCCGAGGCCGCCGAGGAGCTGGGCGGCGGCCTGATCGACCCGACGATCGCCTACGTCACCGCCGACACCCTGACCCCCACCCCGTACGCCTCCGCCTACGAGATCACCGACGTGCTGCCCTTCAACCTCAAGAAGCTGAAGGCCCTGCTCCGGGAGCGCGAGGTGGGCACGCTGACCGTGAAGAAGCGCGGCTCGGCCGTCGAGCCCGAGGAGATCCGCCGGAAGGTGCGGCCGAAGGGCCCGCACTCGGCGACGGTCCTGCTCACACGTGTCGCGGGGGCCCCGACGATGCTGATCGGGCACCCGGCCGCAGCGGGACGGTCCTGATCGCCATCCGGTAGTGCCCGACGGACTTGAACAGCCCGATCAGGCCGTTGATCCAGAAGATGAGCGCGGCGCCCATGCCGTACGCGACGAAGTAGTGGCCCCCGTCCCGCAGCGTCGCCCCGGCCGGCACGGCGAAGCCGAGCCACAGCCCGAGGCCGCACAGGACGGCGGAGAGCAGCATCCAGCAGGCGCTCAGGACGGGTCGGCGCAGCCGCGCGTCGGCCGCCGCGTCCCGGTCCAGCACGGCCCAGGCGAGGAGCCGCGCGCGCATCACGCGGTCCTGCCGCACCCCGCGCACCACGAGCCAGACCCCCGGCGCCATCACGCCGAGGCCGAGGAGCGCGGCGGTCAGACCGATCAGGAAGGTGATGGGGTCGAGGATCGCCTCGCCGGCGTCGATCAGCAGCATGCCCACCATGCCCCAGCCCACCTGGAGCAGCAGCACCGCGCAGCCGAAGAGGGCGAGCCGCCCGCCGCCGAGCAGCCGGTTCCCCAGCACGTCGAGCGCGAGCGCCCGGTCCGCGAGCCGCGCGTGCCGGTCGGGCCAGCTCCGGAGCTCGGCGGGCGGGGGCGGCGGGGGCAGGGGCGTGCGCGGGGACATGCCGAGCAGCCTACGGCCCCTCCCCGGACGGGAGTTCACCCGCCCGCGCCCGCAGCAGCGCCCGCTCCCGCTCGTTCCGCGTCAGCTCCGCCGCCCGCGCGAACTCGGCGCGTGCCTCGTCCGCGCGGCCCAGCCGGGCGAGCAGGTCGCCGCGGACGCTCGGCAGCAGGTGGTAGCGGGCCAGGGCGGGTTCGGCGGCGAGGGCGTCGACGAGCGGGAGCGCCGCGGCGGGCCCCTCGGCCATCGAGACGGCCACCGCCCGGTTCAGCTCGACCACCGGTGACGGGGCCAGCTCCATGAGCCGCCCGTACAGCCCGGCGATCACCGCCCAGTCCGTCTCCCCGTACGAGCCGGCCCGGGCGTGGCAGGCGGCGATGGCGGCCTGGAGGGCGTACGGGCCGTAGCCGCGTCCGTCGCCGGCGCGGGCGAGGGCGTCGTAGCCGCGCCGGACGAGGAGCCGGTTCCAGCGCCGCCGGTCCTGCTCGGCGAGGAGCACCGGCCGCCCGTCGGGGCCGGTGCGGGCGGGGACGCGGGACGCCTGGAGTTCGAGGAGGGCGGCGAGACCGTGCACCTCGCTCTCGCCGGGCATGAGGGCGGCGAGGCCGCGGGCCAGCCGGAGCGCGTCCTCGCAGAGCCCGGGCCGCAGCAGGTCGTCGCCGGCGGTGGCCGCGTACCCCTCGTTGAAGATCAGGTAGACGACCTCCAGGACCGAGCCGAGCCGGGCCGCCCGCTCGGCCCCGTACGGCACCTCGAACTCGACGCCGGCCCGGGCGAGGGACCGCTTGGCGCGGGTGATCCGGGCGGCGACGGTCGCCTCCGGGACGAGGAAGGCGCGGGCGATCTCGTCCGTCCCGAGCCCGCCGACGAGCCGCAGCGTGAGCGCCGCCCGGGCCTCGGCGGAGAGCACCGGGTGGCAGGTGGTGAAGACGAGCCGGAGCACGTCGTCGTCGATGTCGCCGGGGCCGGAGGGCTCGGGGTCGTACGTCTCCTCCGGGAGCCCCCGGCCGACCTCGGCGAGCTTGCGCGCGTACGTCTCGCGGCGCCGCACGAGATCGACGGCGCGGTGCTTGGCGGTGGCCGTCAGCCAGGCTCCCGGGCTGTCCGGGACGCCCGACCGCGGCCACTGCTCCAGGGCGGCGACGAGCGCGTCCTGGGCGATCTCCTCGGCGATGCCGACGTCCCGGACGATCCGCGTCACCGTGGCGATGATCCGCGCCGACTCCATCCGGAAGACCGTCTCCAGCGTGCTCCGCACCGTCACGCCCCCCATGACAGCACAGGGCGGGTCAGCCCTCCGGCATCTCCTCGACCTCGCGGACCTCCAGGCCGACCGTCCACTGCGGCGGGTGGACGGCGAGGAACCGCTTGCCCCACTCGACGGCCTCGGCCATGTCCTTGCACTGGAGCATCGCGTAGCCGCCGACGACCTCCTTGGTCTCGGTGAAGGGGCCGTCGGTGAAGGACAGCTTCCCGTCCGACCAGGTGATGCGGGTGGACTCGGCGGTCGGCCGGAGGCCGGCGGTGTCGACCATGACGCCGGCCTTGGTGATCTCCTCGAAGAGCGCGCCCATCCGTGCCTCGAAGCCGGGGTCGGCGCTCTCCATGTCGATGGTGTTCTCCTCGATGCGGACGAGGGAGAGGAAGCGGGGCATGGTGACTCCTGGGGGTGCGGTGGCGGGGCCGTTCCCCGCCTTCCACACATACGTCGAACGGGCCGGGCCCGCATCGACACCGCGCCCGGAGAATTTCTAGACGTAGTCCTCCAGGCGGGCCACCGTGAAGCCCTGTTCCTGGATCTTCCGCAGCAGGGTGGCGGTCATCTCGGTCATCGTGCGGCCCTTGAGCTCGGCGGGGCCGCGGAAGTGGGCGAGGACGATGTCGCCGGGGTGGAGCTTCCGGTCGCCGCGCTGGTACTGCATGTTCTTGATCTGCATGGACTCGCGCCAGAGCACGATCGCGTCCACCCCGCAGGTGCCGGCGGCGGCGCGGGTCGCCTCGTTCCAGTTGCCGAACGGCGGTCGGAAGAGGCGCGGGGCGGAGCCGTACCGTTTCCGCAGCTTCTCCTGCTGGCCGCATATCTCCCGGCGCTGGGCCTCCGGCGCGAGGGTGCGCAGGTTCGGGTGGGTGAGGGTGTGGTTGGCGACGCCGTGGCCCTGGGCGACGAGCGGGTCGAAGTAGCCGTAGTTCCCGCTGATCACCGAGTCGGTGAGGAACATCGTGAAGGGGACGTCCAGCTCGTCCATCATCCGCACGAACCCGGGGTCCTTCTCGGCCCCGTCGTCGATGGTGAGGAAGACGACCTTGTCCTCGGTGGGGATGTCGCTGATCACCGGGACCGGGCCGCCGGGCGCCCGCACCACCGGCTTGACGGCGGGCGGGGCGGGCGGCGCCGCGAGGGGCTTCAGGCCCCACTTCCGGTACGCGGCGGCCCGCGCGGCCTCGGGGGCCCGGGCCGGCTCCGGGGCGGCGGCCTCCGGGGAGGGCGCCGCCGGGACGGGGACGGCCGCCGGGGCCGGGGCCGTGCAGCCCGTCATCAGGAGCGTCACGGCGGTCAGCGCCGCCCACACCGCGATCTGTTTCTTCACGGGCTGTGGGATGCCCGGTCAGCCCGAAAGGTTGCCCTATCGTCGAACGTTTTGCCTATTCGACCGATTCGAAGCGCCACCGGTGGACCGGACGGGTGATCAGCTCCGCGTCCGGCTCCGGCAGCTCGGGGAGCTCGGCGTCGAAGGCGTCCGCCTCCCACCAGGTGAGGACGAGGACCCGGTCCTGCGGGGCCCGGAAGACCTCCCGGCGCAGCGGCTCACGCGCCAGGACCCGGGCCCGCGCCCACTCCAGGAGCTCGGCGCCCCGGCCCTGCACGGCCCGGGCCTCCCACATGAGCGTGACCCTCACGAGTACAGGTTCTCCTTGCTGATCTCGTGCACGTGGTCGTGGTCGTGCGCGTGGGAGTGGGCGCCGGGGACGTGCGGGTCCGTCACCGGCAGCGAGGAGTCCGCCGACAGCTCCAGGTCGGAGGCGGCCCGGCCCCGCGCGACCATCTCCGAGCCGAGCGCGGCGACCATGGCGCCGTTGTCGGTGCACAGGCCCGGCCGGGGCACCCGGAGCCGGATCCCGGCCCGCTCGCAGCGCTCCTGGGCGAGGGCGCGGAGCCGGGAGTTGGCGGCGACGCCGCCGCCGATCATCAGGTGGTCGACGCCCTCGTCCTTGCAGGCCCGGACGGCCTTGCGGGTGAGGACGTCGACGACGGCCTCCTGGAAGGAGGCGGCCACGTCCCGGACCGGCACCTCCTCGCCGGCCGCCCGCTTCGCCTCGATCCAGCGGGCCACGGCGGTCTTCAGGCCGGAGAAGGAGAAGTCGTACGCGGGGTCCTTGGCGCCGCTCAGGCCGCGCGGGAACGCGATGGCGGCCGGGTCGCCCTCCCTGGCGAGCCGGTCGATGACCGGTCCGCCGGGGAAGCCCAGGTCGAGGACGCGGGCGATCTTGTCGAACGCCTCGCCCGCGGCGTCGTCGATGGTGGCGCCCAGCGGCCGCACGTCGGAGGTGATGTCGGTGGAGAGCAGCAGCGAGGAGTGCCCGCCGGAGACCAGCAGCGCCATCGTCGGCTCGGGCAGCCGGCCGTGCTCCAGCTGGTCGACGCAGATGTGCGAGGCCAGGTGGTTGACGCCGTAGAGCGGCTTGCCCAGCGCGTAGGCGTACGCCTTGGCGGCGGAGACGCCGACGAGCAGCGCGCCCGCGAGACCGGGGCCCGCGGTGACGGCGATGCCGTCCAGGTCCTTCGCGGAGACGCCGGCGGTCTTCAGGGCCCGCTCGATCGTGGGGACCATCGCCTCCAGGTGGGCCCGGGAGGCGATCTCGGGCACGACGCCGCCGAAACGGGCGTGGGTGTCGACGCTGGAGGCCACGGCGTCGGCGAGGAGCGTGGTCCCGTGGACGATGCCGACGCCGGTCTCGTCGCAGGAGGTCTCGATGCCGAGCACGAGGGGTTCGTCAGCAGCCATCAGATATCGGTCCCAGTTCCTTGAACAGTCAGTCGCATCACGAGCGCGTCGACGTTGCCCGGCTGGTAGTAACCGCGCCGGAAGCCGATGGGCTCGAAGCCGAAGCGCTCGTACAGCTTCTGCGCCCGGGTGTTGTCCACGCGCACTTCGAGCAGGACCTCGTCGCACTCGAAGGCCGTGGCGTGCTGGAGGAGGTCGGTGAGGAGCCGGGCGCCGAGCCCGGTGCCCCACTGCTCGCGGGCGACGGCGATGGTCTGGACGTCCCCGAGCCCGCCGGCCGCCGCCAGCCCCGCGTATCCGGCGAGCCTCCCGGAGGGGGTCTCGGCGACGACGTACCGGCGGGTGGCCCGGGGGCCGCGCGCGTGCGCCAGCTCGGACCAGAACATCCCCTCCGACCAGGCGTCCTCGGGGAAGAGCCCAGCCTCCAGGGCGAGCACCTCCGGCAGGTCCCACCAGCGCATCTCGCGCAGGACGGCACCGCCGGTCGCCGCTGCCCCGCTCACTGGGGGGTGACCACCTTGTAGTTCTTCGGCACCTGGGCGTCGGGCCGCCGCAGGTACATCGGCCGCGGGTCCAGGAAGCCCTCGCCGCCGGCCGCGAGCCGCTCCGCCGCGAGGGCGGCGAGCGCGGCGGCGGACTGGTGCTCGGGGCCGCGGGCGTCGGGGAAGGCGTCCGGGTAGAGCAGGGCGCCCGCGCCGACGACGGGCAGCCCGGCGAGCCGCTCGGCGATGTCGGCGGGCCGGTCGACGGAGGCGTCGGTGACCCGGGTGCGGGCGTCGTCGTACCGCGCCCAGTAGACCTCCTTGCGGCGGGCGTCCGTCGCCACGGCGAAGGGGCCCTCGATGCCGGAGGCGTAGGCGAGGCCGTCGAGGGTGCACAGGCCGTGCACGGGCACCCCGCCGAGGGCGGAGGAGAAGGCGGCGGCGGTGACGAGCCCGACCCGGAGTCCGGTGTAGGGGCCCGGGCCGACGCCGACGACGATGCCGGTCACCGCGTCGAGCGCGGTCCCGGCCTCCTTGAGGACCCGGTCGACGGCGGGGAGCAGCAGCTCCCCGTGGCGGCGGGCGTCGACGCCGGTCGACTCGGCGACGACGGCCGTGCCGTCGTGGAGGGCGACGGTGACGGCGGGGGTGGCGGTATCCATGGCGAGCAACAGCACGCGAACAGCCTACGGCGCCACGAGCGGGCGATGCGGCGCGCGGCCGTCCCGGGACCCGGCTGCTACCGTCAGGCCCGACAGCGCGTCAGGCTCGGCACGTACGTACGAAGAGGTGGAGACGGTGGCCAGAAGCAGCTCGGGATTCGTGGCCGGGCTCACCGCGGCGGCCGTCGCCGTGGTCGCCTTCCTCGCGTACCAGGCGTCGGCGAGCGTGCCGGCGGAGCTCGCGGAGCCGTCCCGGACGCCCGGCACGGTCTCGCCGTCGGCGTCGGCGCCGGCCGGGACGAAGAAGCCGGCGAAGAACCCGCTGACGGTCCCGGCGTCCTCGGGCACCGGCGAGCGCGTGGTGTACGCGCTGAAGGACCGCCGGGTGTGGCTGGTCGACGGGAAGAACAAGGCGGTCCGCACCTTCACGGTGGCGCCGAGCTCGGTGAGCCCGGAGCCGGGGGCCTACGCGGTGACCTCGCGGTCGGGGTCGGTGACCGGCTCCGACGGGGTGCAGATCGAGCACGTGGTCCGCTTCGCGACCGTCCAGGACGTGACGGTCGGCTTCAGCGCGGCGGTGGACGGCTCGATGCCGTCGGCCGACCCGTCGAGGAAGACCGGCGGCATCCGGATGAAGCGCGCGGACGGCGACGCGATGTGGACCTTCGCGTCGATCGGCGCGAAGGTCGTCGTCGTCTCCTGACGTCCGCCCCCGCCGCCCCGTACGGGTTACGCGGCCTCGTCCCTGAACTCCGGCTCCGGTTCCTCCGCGCGGGGCGCGAGGGTGGCCCGCGGCGGGGTCGAGACGGCGCTGGCCGCCGCGCAGGAGGCCAGCAGCTCGCTCATCGAGACGCGCTCCTCGGCGGTGCGGTCGTCGCGCTCCGGCATCTGCGTCGCCATGCATGCCTCCCGTAGGTTAGGTTCACCTAACCAGCTCGTGCATCCATGTCACCACGGCGCGGCACGACGGTGCAACATTTTCCCGACATGCTGTCGGAACCTACGTACGTTCACAGCAGCGCGAGGTCCTCGTCCGCCCAGCGTCCGCCGACGCCGCGCAGCACGACCGTGCGCCGGTCGTCGTCGGTGTCGCCGGTGACCCGGTGGATGAGCACGTGCAGCCGGTCGTCGGTCAGCTCCTCCACCTTGCCGTCGCCCCACTCCACGACCACCACGGACTCGGGCAGCGACACGTCGAGGTCCAGGTCCTCCATCTCGTCCAGGCCGCCGCCGAGCCGGTAGGCGTCCACGTGCACCAGGGCCGGGCCGCCGGAGAGCGACGGGTGGACGCGGGCGATGACGAAGGTCGGCGAGGTGACCGCGCCGCGCACGCCCAGGCCCTCGCCGAGGCCGCGGGTCATCGTGGTCTTCCCGGCGCCCAGCTCACCGGTGAGCATGACGAGGTCGCCGGGGCGGAGGATCTTCGCGAGCCGGCGGCCGAGCTCCTGCATCTGCTCGGGGGAGCCGACGGAGAGGGTGGCGCCGGAGACGGGCGGGTGCGCTGCTTCCATACCCGCCAACCTATCCGTTCCCGGACCCCTCCCCGGAGACCGGCGGGAGCGCCCCGGCCTCGGCCAGGAGGCCGGTGAGCGCGTCGGTGACGGCCTCGGGCCGCTCCAGCATGACCAGATGACCGGCGTCGGGGACGACGACCGGCTCGGCGCCGGGCAGCTCGGCGGCGATGGCCTCGGTGTGCGAGGCGGGCGTGACGAGGTCCTGGTCGCCGGCGAGGACGAGCGCCGGCAGGCCCCGGAAGGCGGCGAGGGCGAGCCGCTTGTCGTGCTCGGCGAAGGCCGGGTAGAACTCGGCGACCACGTCGACCGGGGCCGACTCGATCATCCGCTCGGCGAACCGGACGACCGCCGGATCGACGTCCCGGGAGGCGAAGGAGTACTTCTTCACCAGCCCGGCGAAGAGGTCGGCGGTGGCCCGGCGGCCCTTCTCGACCAGCTCGGCCTGGGAGCCGAGGGCCCGCAGCACCCCGGGGAGGACCCGGCGGACCGCGGCGACGCCGGCGAGCGGCAGCCCGTACGAGACCTCCTCCAGGCGGCCCGCGGAGGTGCCGATCAGGGCGACGCCGGCGACCCGGTCCCGGATCAGCTCCGGGTAGCGCTCGGCGAGCGCCATGACCGTCATGCCGCCCATCGAGTGCCCGACGAGGACGAGCGGCCCCTCGGGCGCGGCGGCGTCGATGACCGCCCTGAGGTCGCGGCCGAGCCGGTCGATGGTGACGGGCACCCCGTCGGGGCCCGCCTGGGAGGCGCCGCGGGCCGAGCGGCCGTGGCCGCGCTGGTCCCAGAAGACGGTCCGGACCCGGCCGCGCAGGGCCTCGCGCTGGTAGTGCCACGAGTCCTGGGTGAGGCAGAAGCCGTGGGAGAAGACGACGGTGACGGGGGCCCCGGCCCCGTCGGTCCCGTCGGCCCCGGCGGACCGGTCGCTCTCCTCGACCTCGTACGCGAGGGCCGTTCCGTCGTCGGCGAGGGCCCGGCCGGAGGTGCCGCGGAGGGTGCCGTACGGGCCGGTGGAGTCCAGGGCGAGCCGCGCCTTCTGGCGCACGGAGCGGCCCACCGTCAGCCGCTCGACCGCCACTCCCGCCGCCGCGCCGGCGGCGAGCACGCCTATCGCGGCGCCGGCGAGCCCCGCGCGCCGCCAGCCGCTCCCCCCGGTCGCCTCCCCCATGGCGGGCTACTCCCCCACGTAGACGCGCGGCACGCGCGCGCCGATCCGGGTGACGATCTCGTACGCGATGGTGTCGGCGGCCTCCGCCCAGTCCTGGGCCGTCGGCTCGCCGTGCTCTCCGGAGCCGAAGAGGACGGCCTCGGTGCCGGGCGCGGGCCGGTCACCGCCGAGGTCCACCACGAACTGGTCCATGGCGACCCGCCCGGCGACCGTGCGGACCGTGCCGTCGACGAGGACCGGGCCGCGGCCGGAGGCGTGCCGGGGGATGCCGTCGGCGTAGCCCACCGGGATGAGGCCGAGGGTGGTCTCGCCGCCGGTGACGTAGTGGTGCCCGTAGGAGACGCCGTGGCCGGCCGGGACCTCCTTGACGAGCGCGACGCTCGCCTTCAGCGACATCACCGGGCGCAGCCCCAGCTCGGCGGAGGTGCCGAGTTCGGGCGCGGGCGAGACGCCGTACATGGCGATGCCGGGCCGGACCAGGTCGAAGTGGGCCTCGGGCAGGGTGAGCGTGGCGGGCGAGTTGGCGATGTGCCGGACCTCGGGCTCGACGCCGGCCTTCTCCGCGTGGTCGAGCATCGAACGGAAGACGTCGAGCTGGGCGGCGATCGAGGGATGGCCGGGCTCGTCCGCGCAGGCGAAGTGTGACCAGAGCCCGGTGACCTTGACCAGGCCCTCCTTCTCGGCCTCCAGGGCCCCGGCGACGAGCGCGGGCCAGTCGGCCGGCTGGCAGCCGTTGCGGCCGAGGCCGGTGTCGGCCTTGAGCTGGACGCGGGCGGTGCCGCCGGTGCGGCGGGCGGCGGCGGTGACCTCGTCGAGGGCCCAGCGGCCGCTGACCGCGATGTCGAGGCCGGCCTCGACGCCCGCGTCCCACGGGTCGCCGGGGGTCCACAGCCAGCACATGACCGGCACGTCGGTGATCCCGGCGGCGCGCAGCGCCAGCGCCTCCTGCGGGGTGGCCGTGCCGAGCCACTGCGCGCCCGCGTCGAGGGCGGCGCGGGCGCAGCGCTCGGCACCGTGTCCGTACGCGTCGGCCTTGACCACGGCCATGAGCCGGACGTGGGGCGCGACGCGGGCGCGCAGCGCGCGGACGTTGGCGCGCAGCGCCCCGAGGTCGATCTCGGCGCGGGCTCGGCTGGGCGGCGGTGCTGTCTCAGTCATCGCGCACAGTCTCTCAGGTGGCCACCGGCCCGGCCGCTTGCCCCGGATGTCGCCCCGGTCACCCCGGCGGGTGACGGACCGGATCTTCTCGGCGTTCCGGTGGCTCGGGCCACGCTGCCGCGGCTTCCGGCGGGGGCGGCGACCGGCCCGTGGACGCCGTGGAACGTCTGGCCGCCGTCGAGGAACGGGGGGAACGGCATCGGCGTGTCGGCACCGGCCGGGAGGGCGGCGGGCAGCGGGCAGCGGGCCGCGGGCAGGATGCCGGCCGGCCGGCCGGGGCGCGGCCGCCGCGGGCTCCGGGCGTCCCGCCGGCTTTCCCGCCCGGGGGCCGTCAGGGTTCCCGGACGTCCTGCCAGGCGGCGCGCAGCGCGTCGGCGACCTCGGTCGCGGTGATCGGGCCGCCCGCGCCGGCGGCGGCCCGGCGGGCGGCGAGGCCGTGCAGGTAGGCGGCGCAGGAGGCGGCGTCGACGGGGGCCGTCCCGGCCGCGAGGAGGGAGCCGGCCAGGCCGGAGAGGACGTCGCCGGAGCCGGCGGTGGCGAGCCAGGGGGTGCCGGTCGGGTTGACCCGCACCGGGCCGGTGCCGCCGGGGCCGCAGACCAGGGTGGTCGAGCCCTTGAGGAGGACGGTGGCGCCGTAGCGGGCGGCGAGTTCGCGGACGGCGGCGATCCGGCCGGCCTCCACGGCCGCCCGGTCGGTGCCGAGCAGCGCCGCCGCCTCGCCGGCGTGCGGAGTGAGCAGGGTGGGGGCGGTCCGCTCCCGCACGGCGTCCGGGTCGAGGGCGCGCAGGCCGTCCGCGTCGACGAGGACGGGCACGCCGGAGGCGAGCACCTCGGCGACCGCGACCCCCGCGCCGGGCCCGTCGCCGAGCCCGGGCCCGACGACCCACGCCTGGACGCGGCCGGCCTTCTCCGGCGGGCCCGAGTGCACCAGGGTCTCCGGGTGGGCGGCGATCACCGCCTCGCGGGCGGGGCCCACGTACCGCACGGCCCCGGCGCCGCCGCGCAGCGCGCCCGCGACGGCGAGGACGGCCGCGCCGGGGTAGCGGGCGGAGCCGGCGACGATCCCGAGGACGCCCCGCCGGTACTTGTCGCTCTCCGCGCCGGGCGCGGGCAGCGTCCGGGCCACGTCCTGGTGCTGGAGCGCCTCGGCGCAGGGCACGGACGGGAGGGTGGCGGCGAGCCCGATGTCCACGAGCCGCAGCGCGCCCGCGTACTCCCGTGCGGGGTCGACGAGCAGCCCGGGCTTGTACGTGCCGAAGGTGACGGTCGCGTCGGCGCGCAGGGCCTCGCCGGCGACCTCGCCGGTGTCCGCGTCGACGCCGCTGGGCAGGTCGACGGCGACGACGACCGCGTCGGAGCCGCGCGCGGCCCGGGCGACGGGCACGGCCTCGGGGCGCAGCCCGCCGCGTCCGCCGATGCCGGTGATGCCGTCGAGGACGAGGTCGGCGGCGGCCAGCGCCTCGTAGGGGTCCTCGGTGACGCGCCCGCCGGCCGCCCGGAGCGCGGCGAGGCCGGCGCCGTGGGCGCGGGGGCCGAGCAGCACGGCGGTGACGCCGGCGCCGCGCCGGGCGAGCCGGGCGCCGGCGTAGAGGGCGTCGCCGCCGTTGTCGCCGCTGCCGACGAGGAGGACGACCCGGGATCCGTACACCCGCCCCTTGCCGAGCAGCGAGCAGCAGGCCGCGGCGAGTCCGGCGGCGGCCCGCTGCATCAGCGCGCCTTCGGGCAGTCGGGCCATCAGCTCGGCCTCGGCGGCCCGGACGGTCTCCACGTGGTGAGCGGTACGCATGGGCAGCAGTCTGCCGCAGGTGCGGGAGGCCCGCCCGGAGGAGCGGGGCGCGGGGCGGGGCGGAACCGGTTCCCAAGGGGCGGCCGGAAAGCGCGGGTTGACGCCCCCTCACCGCTCAACTTAGGTTTGCCTTACCTAACCAATCCTGCCCCGGAAGGCCGGCTTCGCCATGCGCACCCGCACCCGCACCGCCCTCACCTCCGCACTCGCCCTCGCCTCCGCGAGCGCCCTCACCCTCGGACTCGCCTCCTCGGCGTCCGCCGCCACCGCCGGCCGCACGGTCACCGACGGGACCCGCAGCTACACGCTCTCCCTCACCGCCCCGGGCACCGCCGCGGCCACCGGCACCAACGTCACGGTCACCGGCTCCGGCTACAACCCCGACCAGGGCGTCTACGTGGGGCTGTGCGCCATACCGGCCGGGGTGGACACGGCCGACCCGGCCACCTGGAACAGCAAGCCCACCCCCTGCCTCGGCGGCCAGGACGAGACCGGCACCACCGGCGCCTCCCACTGGGTGAACAGCGACTGGTACTGGATGTCCCCGTCCAACTCCTCCCCGTTCACCGAGTCCGGCGGCCTCGGCTCCTTCTCCGTCCAGATCCACGTCAAGGCCCAGCTCTCCTCCACCGTCACCTGCGGCCAGGCCGGCGTGACCTGCGCGATCGTCACCCGCGCCGACCACTTCGACAGCTCCGACCGCACGTACGACGTCTACGTCCCGGTGTCCTTCCAGTGAGAACGGCCCTTCTGACGGCCGCCGCCGCGCTCGCCCTCACGGGCGTGGCGGCGGCCCCCGCCCCCGGCGGCCCGCACCACGAGACGCTCCGCACGATCACCCCGCCCACCGGGGCCGCCCTGGACGCCGAGGTCGACCCGGCCGCCGACCGCCTCTACGTGAGCAGCAGCGACGGCACCACGCACCACCTCACCGTGTACGACACGGCCACCGGCGCGGCCGTCGGCGACCCGGTGCCGCTGCCCGCCCCGGCGACCGTCCTCGCCCTCGGCCCCGGCGGCATCCTCCACCTGGGCCTCTCCACCCGGATCGCCGTCTTCGACCCGGCGACCCGCACCCTCACCGACGACCGCGTCCCGGTCACCGGCAGCGTCACCCTCCTCGCCGCCGACCCCGCCCAGGGCCGGCTGTACGTCGGCAACCAGGCCGCCAGATCGGTGACCGTGTACGACACGGCCACCGGCGCGCCCGTCGGCGACCCCGTCGTCCTCCCCTTCCACCCGGCCGGGCTCGCCGTGGACACCACCCGCCACGTCGGGTACGCCACCTACGTCGGCGGCGCCGTCGAGAACGGCTCGGTCGTCTACAGGAACGTGCTCAACGCGGTCGACGGCACCACCGGCCGCCTCACCGGCAGCGTCGGCCTCGGCTCCACCGCCCTCGGCTCGATGGGCGTCGCCGTCGACCCGGCCACCCGCACCGGCTACGTCGCCAACCTGGCCGCCGGCACGGTCTCGGTCGTGGACCTCGCCGCGGAGCGGGTCACCGGCACCGTCCCGGTCCCCGGCAACCCGAAGGCGCTCGCGTACGACCCCGGCACCGCCACCCTCTACGCGGCCCGGACCGGCGGCTCGTCCGTGGCCGTCGTCGACCCGGCGAAGGGCGAGGTCACCGAGACGATCCCGACCGGCGAACGCCCGGCCGCCCTCGCCCTGGACCCCGAGGAGCACACCCTCTACACGGTGGCGGGCGGCGCGGTCACCCAGACGACCCGGAGGACCCCGCCGGACCCCACACCGGAACCCACCCCGACCCCCACCGCGACCCCCACCCCGACCCCGACGGGCCGGCCCACGGGAGAACCGACCGGCGAACCCACGGGCGAACCCACCGGTGAGCCCACCGGCACGGCCTCGCCCCACCCGACCGGCACCGCGGAACCGACCCCGGCCCCGACGGACACCCCGACGGACACCCCCACCGGAACCGCCTCCCCGGCCACGGCCACCCCGGATCCGGACGCCACGGACACCGCCACCGCCCCCGACCCGACGGCGGGCACGGGAACAGGCACGGACTCGGGCACGGACTCGGGCACCGGCCCGGGCTCGGGAAGCGGCGGCTCCCTCCAGGCAGCCGGCTCGGACCCCGTCACGACCGGTTCGGCCGGCGGCTCGGCCCTCGCCTCCACCGGCGGCCGCGCCCTCCCCCTCGCCCTCGCGGCCGCCGCCTTCGCCGCCCTGGGCGGCACCGCGATCGCCCTGGCCCGGCGCCGGCAGCGCACCGAGGAGGAACCCGCCGTCTAGACGGCCCCGAGACCCCGCGCGCGGCACTCGCAACCGACGCCGGCCCTGGCAGTCGCGCGCGGCAGGGAACGGGGCCCGGCAGCGCCTCCCCGCGGCCGGGCCCCGCGCCCGTTCCCGTACGCCCGGAGCGCGGGCTCAGCCCTCGGCGATCACCACCGCCGAGGCGACCCCCGCGTCATGGCTCAGCGACACGTGCCAGTGCCGCACACCCAGCTCGGCCGCCCGGGCCGCCACCGTGCCGCGCACCCGCAGCCGGGGCCGGCCGGTGGACTCGACGTACACCTCGGCGTCCGTCCAGAGCAGATTGCCCGGCGCGCCCAGCGCCTTCGCCAGCGCCTCCTTCGCGGCGAAGCGCGCCGCGAGGGAGGCCGGGCCCCGGCGCTCCCCGCTCGGCAGCATCAGCTCCTCGCGGACGAAGAGCCGGTCGAGCAGCGCCGGCGTCCGTTCCAGCGACGCGGCGAAGCGGTCGATCTCCGCCACGTCGATCCCCACCCCGATGATCATCTCTGCACTCACTCCACCGTCACGGACTTGGCCAGGTTGCGCGGCTGGTCCACCTCGTTGCCCCGCGCGGTGGCCAGCTCACAGGCGAAGACCTGGAGCGGCACCGTGGAGACGAGCGGCTGGAGCAGCGTGGGCGTCGCGGGGATCCGGACGAGGTGGTCGGCGAAGGGGACGACGGCCTCGTCGCCCTCCTCCGCGATCACGATCGTCCGGGCCCCCCGGGCCCGGATCTCCTGGATGTTGGAGACGATCTTGTCGTGGAGGACCGAGCGGCCCTTCGGCGAGGGCACCACCACGACGACCGGCAGGTCCTCCTCGATCAGGGCGATCGGACCGTGCTTCAGCTCGCCCGCCGCGAAGCCCTCGGCGTGCATGTACGCCAGCTCCTTGAGCTTCAGCGCGCCCTCCAGGGCGACCGGGTAGCCGACGTGCCGGCCCAGGAAGAGGATCGTGTCCTTGTGCGCCAGCGAGCGGGCGAGGGCCCGGACCGGCTCCATCGTCTCCAGGACCCGCTCGACCTCGTCGCCGATCCTGGCGAGCTCGCGGACGACGGCGTGGATCTCGTCGCCCCACTTGGTGCCGCGCACCTGCCCCAGATAGAGGGCGAGGAGGTAGCAGGCGACGAGCTGGGTGAGGAACGCCTTCGTCGAGGCGACGGCCACCTCGGGCCCCGCGTGCGTGTAGAGCACGGCGTCGGACTCGCGCGGGATCGTCGAGCCGTTGGTGTTGCAGACGGCGAGGACCTTGGCACCCTGCTCGCGGGCGTGCCGGAGCGCCATCAGGGTGTCCATGGTCTCGCCGGACTGCGAGATGGCGATGACGAGCGTCCGCTGTCCGAGAATCGGGTCGCGGTACCGGAACTCGCTGGCCAGCTCCACCTCGCACGGGATCCGCGTCCAGTGCTCGATGGCGTACTTGGCGATGAGACCGGCGTGGAAGGCGGTGCCGCAGGCGACGATGACGACCTTGTCGGCCTCGCGGAGGACCGCGTCGGGGATCCGCACCTCGTCGAGGGTGAGCCGCCCGGAGGCGTCGATCCGGCCGAGGAGGGTGTCGGCGACCGCCTTCGGCTGCTCGGCGATCTCCTTGAGCATGAAGTGGTCGTAGCCGCCCTTCTCGGCGGCCGACGCGTCCCAGTCGACGTGGAAGGCGCGTACGTCGGCGGGCGCCCCGTCGAAGTCGGTGACGGTGACGCCGTCCCGGGTGAGCTCGACGACCTGGTCCTGGCCGAGCTCGATCGCCGACCGGGTGTGGGCGATGAAGGCGGAGACGTCGGAGGCGAGGAAGTTCTCCCCCTCGCCCACGCCGACGACGAGCGGCGAGTTGCGGCGGGCCCCGACGACGACGCCGGGCTGGTCGGCGTGGACGGCGACCAGGGTGAAGGCCCCGTCGAGCCGCCGGCAGACCAGCCGCATCGCCTCGGCGAGGTCGCCCACCGACGAGAACTCCTCCGCCAGCAGATGGGCGACGACCTCGGTGTCGGTCTCGGAGAGCAGTGTGTGGCCGCGCTCCGCGAGCTCCTCGCGCAGGGCGGCGAAGTTCTCGATGATCCCGTTGTGGACGACGGCGACCCGGCCCGCGTTGTCGAGGTGCGGATGGGCGTTGGCGTCGGTGGGGCCGCCGTGGGTGGCCCACCGGGTGTGCCCGATGCCGACGAAGCCGCCGGGCAGCGGCCGCTCGACGAGTTCCTTCTCCAGATTGACGAGCTTGCCCGCCTTCTTCGCTGCGGCGAGCCCGCCGTCCGCGAGCACGGCGACCCCGGCGGAGTCGTACCCCCGGTACTCCAGCCGCTTCAGCCCCGCGACGACCACATCAAGCGCCGACTGCCCGCCGACGTATCCCACGATTCCGCACATGGCGGCAGCCTACGGCCGAACCCGGCGCCCGTCCCGGACCCCGCACGGAGTCGGAGCGGCCGGCGTCAACCGCGCGGCACGTGACCCACCCCACGGCCCACGGCGCCCGGGAAGCCGGGACAATGGCGGGGTGATCACTTCGCCGCCACGAAGCGCCAACGGCAACGGTGCCGGAAACGGAGGGCCCCGACGGGTCGCCGAGCCGACGCCGTACGTCGACCTCACCCGCGCCGAGTGGAGCGCCCTGCGCGACAAGACCCCGCTCCCCCTCACCGCCGACGAGGTCGAGCGGCTCCAGGGGCTCGGGGACGTCATCGACCTCGACGAGGTCCGGGACGTCTATCTGCCCCTCTCCCGGCTGCTCAACCTGTACGTGCAGGCCACGAGCGGGCTGCGCGGGGCGCTGAACACCTTCCTCGGCGAGAGGGCGGAGCAGCGCGGGACGCCGTTCGTCATAGGGGTCGCCGGGTCGGTGGCGGTCGGCAAGTCGACCGTGGCCCGCCTGCTGGAGGCGCTGCTGGCCCGCTGGCCCGAGCACCCGCGGGTGCAGCGGATCACCACCGACGGCTTCCTCTACCCGATGGAGGAGCTGAAGGCGCGCGGGCTGATGTCCCGGAAGGGCTTCCCCGAGTCGTACGACCGGCGGGCGCTGACCCGGTTCGTCGCCGACGTGAAGGCGGGCAAGGAGGAGGTCACCGCCCCCGTCTACTCGCACCTCATCTACGACCGGGTCCCCGGCGAGCAGCTGGTGGTGCGCCGCCCCGACATCCTGATCGTCGAGGGGCTGAACGTGCTCCAGCCGGCGCTGCCCGGCAAGGACGGCCGGACCCGGGTGGGCCTGGCGGACTACTTCGACTTCTCGGTGTACGTGGACGCGCGGCCGGAGGACATCGAGGGCTGGTACCTCAACCGCTTCCGCAAGCTGCGGGAGACGGCGTTCCAGGACCCGTCCTCGTACTTCCGGCGGTGGACGCAGGTCTCCGAGGAGGAGGCCCTGGACTACGCCCGCACGATGTGGCGGACCGTCAACCGGGTGAACCTGCTGGAGAACGTGGCGCCGACGCGCGGCCGGGCGACGCTCGTCGTCCGCAAGGGCCCGGACCACAAGGTGCAGCGCCTGAGCCTCCGCAAGCTCTGACCTCCGTAAGCTCGGGGGATGCTGCATCTGCGGATGATCGTGCCCCCGGACCGCACGGAGGCGGTGACCGAGCTGATCGGGTCGACGGTCGGCACCGCCCACCTGGTGGTCCTGCCCGGAGCGGCCCGGGACCCCGCCGGGGACCTCGTCATGTGCGACGTCGCCCGCGAGGCGGGCGACGAACTCCTCCACGGCCTGCGGGATCTGAAGCTCGATCAGGACGGGTCGATCGCCGTCGAGAACATCGACCTGTCGATGTCGGAGCGGGCCGACGCGGCCGAGGAGGACGCTCCCGGCGAGGGCGCGGACGCGGTGATCTGGGAGCAGTTGGCGGAGGCGACCCACGAGGAGTCGACGCTCTCGTTCACGTACCTCTCCTTCATGGTCCTGGCCACGATGATCGCCGCCTGCGGTGTCGTCCTGGACAACGCGATCCTCATCGTGGGCGCCATGGCGGTCGGCCCGGAGTTCGGCCCGATCGCCGGGGTGTGCACGGCGATCGTGCAGCGGGCACCGCGGCTGGCCGCGCGCTCGCTCATCGCGCTGCTGTTCGGCTTCGTGGCCGCGATCGTGTCGACGACCGTGTTCAGCCTGCTCATGGACTGGCTGGACCTGTTCAGCGAGTCCATGCTGGACGGGGAGCGGCCGCAGACCAGTTTCATCTGGCAGCCGGACCCCTTCTCGCTGGTGGTGGCGCTCCTCGCGGGGGCGGCCGGCACCCTGTCGCTGACCTCGTCCAAGTCCGGGGCACTGGTGGGCGTGGCCATCTCGGTGACGACCGTACCGGCCGCCGCCAACGCGGCGGTGGCCCTCAGCTACGGCGAGGTCGGCCAGATGTGGGGGTCGATCGAGCAGCTGCTCCTCAACCTGGCGGCGCTCATGGTGTCGGGCACCGCGACCCTCGCACTGCAGAAGAAGCTGTGGACGACGCAGCGCGGCAAGGTGAAGCGCCGCCTGCGCCGGGGCTGAGTCCGGGTACGGGAAGGGCCCCGCCGCACCGGAGTGCGCGGGGCCCTTCCCGTACCGGTCGGGAGTCGCCTAGCCGAGGGCGGACTTCACGACGTCGGCGAGGCGCTGGGCGACCGAGCGGGCCTGCTCGATGTCGGCGGCCTCGACCATGACGCGGACCAGCGGCTCGGTGCCGGAGGAGCGGAGCAGCACGCGGCCGGTGGTGCCCAGCTCGCGCTCGGCGTCGGCGACGGCGGCGGCCAGCTCGCCGGAGGTGGAGACGCGGGACTTGTCGACGTCCTTCACGTTGATGAGGATCTGCGGCAGCCGCTCCATGACGGAGGCCAGCTCCGCGAGGGACTTGCCGGTGGCGGCGACGCGGGCGGCCAGCATGAGGCCGGTGAGGGTGCCGTCGCCGGTGGTGGCGTGGTCGAGCACGATGACGTGCCCGGACTGCTCGCCGCCGAGGGCGTAGTCGTGCTCCTTCATGGACTCCAGGACGTAGCGGTCGCCGACCGCGGTCTGGACGAGGGTGAGGCCCTCGCGCTCCATGGCGAGCTTGAAGCCCAGGTTGGACATGACGGTGGCGACGACGGTCTCGCCGCGGAGCGTGCCGGCCTCGCGCATGGCGAGGGAGAGCACGGCGAGGATCTGGTCGCCGTCCACCTCCTCGCCGGTGTGGTCGACGGCGAGGCAGCGGTCGGCGTCGCCGTCGTGGGCGATGCCGAGGTCGGCGCCGTGCTCCAGGACGGCGGCCTTGAGCAGGCCCAGGTGGGTGGAGCCGCAGCCGTCGTTGATGTTGAGGCCGTCGGGGGCGGCGCCGATGGTGACGACCTGGGCACCGGCGCGGGTGAACGCCTCGGGGGAGACGCGGGCGGCGGCGCCGTGGGCCTCGTCGAGGACGATCTTCAGGCCGTCGAGGCGGTTGGGCAGCACGGAGAGGAGGTGGGAGACGTAGGTCTCGAAGCCCTCGTCGTAGTCGCGGACGCGGCCGACGCCGGCACCGGTGGGGCGGTCCCAGGGAGCGCCGGTGCGGTGCTCCTCGTAGACGGCCTCGATCTTGTCCTCCAGGTCGTCGGCGAGCTTGTGGCCGCCGCGGGCGAAGAACTTGATGCCGTTGTCGGGCATGGCGTTGTGGCTCGCGGAGAGCATCACGCCGAGGTCGGCGCCGAGGACGCCGGTGAGGTGGGCGACGGCGGGGGTCGGCAGGACGCCGACACGCAGGACGTCGACACCGGCGCTGGCGAGACCGGCGACGACGGCCGCCTCCAGGAACTCTCCGGACGCGCGCGGGTCACGACCGACCACGGCGGTCGGCCGATGGCCCTCGAAGGTACCCGCCTCGGCGAGCACGTGCGCCGCCGCGACCGACAGGCCGAGCGCGAGCTCCGCCGTCAGGTCGGCGTTGGCGACGCCGCGTACGCCGTCGGTGCCGAAGAGTCGTCCCACAGCTGTCCTCCGAAAATGCGTGCCCAGGGGTGGAAAAGTCCAGGGGTGAAAAAGGTTAAGAAAAAACGTACGCCCCGACGGCACGCGCAGTGCGCCGGGGCGTACGTACAAGCAGTGCTGGCAGGCGATTAACGCTTGCTGTACTGCGGGGCCTTGCGGGCCTTCTTGAGACCGGCCTTCTTCCGCTCGACCGCGCGGTCGTCACGGGAGAGGAAGCCGGCCTTCTTCAGCGCCGGGCGGTTGTTCTCGACGTCGGCCTCGTTCAGGGCACGGGCGACGCCGAGGCGCAGGGCACCGGCCTGGCCGGAGACACCGCCACCCGCGATGCGGGCGATGACGTCGTAGCGGTTGTCCAGCTCGAGCACCTTGAAGGGCTCGTTGACTTCCTGCTGGTGGACCTTGTTCGGGAAGTAGTCCTCGAGCGTACGCCCGTTGATCTTCCACTTGCCGGTGCCCGGGACGATCCGGACGCGGGCGATGGCGTTCTTGCGACGGCCCAGGCCGGCGGCCGGCTGCGGGTCGCCGAAGCGCGACGCGAGGGACTCGGAGGTGTAGTCACCCTCGACGACCTCGGTCTCGGTGGTGTACTCCTCGACGCCCTCGAACTCGTCGACAGGGGTCTCAGGGGTGGTCTCGGCCACGATGCTCCTCAGATTTCTTTCGTTCTTAGGGGGTGTGGCCGGAACTACTGCGCGACCTGGGTGATCTCGAACGGGACCGGCTGCTGGGCAGCGTGCGGGTGGTTCTCGCCCGCGTAGACCTTCAGCTTCGAGAGCATCTGACGGCCCAGGGAGTTCTTGGGGATCATGCCCTTGATGGCCTTCTCGACGGCCTTCTCGGGGTTCTTGTCCATGAGCTCGTCGTAGCGGACGGAGCGCAGACCACCCGGGTAGCCAGAGTGGCGGTACGCCATCTTCTGGGTCTTCTTGTTGCCGGACAGGTGGACCTTGTCAGCGTTGATGATGATGACGAAGTCGCCCATGTCCATGTGCGGGGCGTAGACGGGCTTGTGCTTGCCTCGCAGGAGGTTCGCAGCCGTCGTCGCCAGACGGCCCAGGACGATGTCCTGCGCGTCGATGATGTGCCACTGGCGAGTGACATCGCCGGGCTTGGGGCTGTACGTACGCACTTCGTAGCCTTCGCTTCTTCAGTGGATGGAGTCCAGACACACCTGAAGCGATCATGCAGCTGGGGCCTGCACTGCCGGGACACCGCCCGTATGCGAGCCACTGGTAACTGCTCCAGGGAACCTGCGCAAGGGCCTCTCGCGTGAGAACGACACAGCCCATACGCATAACAAACGTGAAGCCTACCCGGGCTCCCCGGGGCGGGTCAAAACGCGCGGCCGTCCCCGGGACTCCGCCCGCCGGCCGTCCCGCGCCCCTGGGTGTCACCCGTCGTACGCCGCCCGCGCCGCCTCCACCTCCTCGATGTGCCCGTCCGCCCACTCCTTGACCGCCGCCACCACCGGCAGCAGCGACTCCCCCAGCGGGGTCAGCGCGTAGTCGACCCGGACCGGCACGGAGGGGGTCACGGTGCGGGAGACCAGACCGTCCCGCTCCAGGGTGCGCAGGGTCTGCGTGAGCATCTTCTGGCTGACGCCGGCGACCTTGCGGCTCAGTCCGGCGTAGCGGCGGGGGCCGTCCGCCAGGGCGTTCAGGACGAGGGTGACCCACTTGTCGGAGAGCCGGTCGAGAAGCTGCCGGGCGGGGCAGCCGGCGAGATAGGCGTCATAGGCGCGGCGCGCCTCGGCGCGGTGCTCGGCGGCGGTACGGGTGGCCATGGGCGCTCTCCCTCGGGTGCGGTACGCACTTCCAGGTGCCTGCTTCCCCCCGGAGAGTAGCCCTCCCTAGGTTCGTGAGGACCGTCACACCGGACCGTCCCCTCGGTCCGGTCGTCCCCTCGAAAGGCCCCGGCCCATGCGCGCACTCGTCCTCGACTCCTTCGGCGGCCCCGAGGTCCTGCGGATCGCCGACGTCCCCGTCCCCGCCACCGGCCCCGGGCGGGTCCGCGTGCGGGTCGAGGCCGCCACCGTCCACCCGGTGGACCTCGCCACCCGCGCCGGCGTCCTCGCCGGGGCCGGGCTGATGAGCGGCGGGGGCCGCACCGGGCTCGGCTGGGACGTGGCCGGGGTCGTCGAGGAGACCGGCCCGGGCGTCACCCGCGTCCGCCCCGGCGACCGGGTCATCGGCATGAACGACCGGCTCGACGTCCCCCTCGGCACCCAGGCCGAACACGTGGTCCTGGACGCGCACGCGGTGGCGCCGGCGCCGGCCGGACTCGACCCCGCGGCCGCCGCGACCCTCCCGCTCGCCGGGCTGACCGCGCTCCAGGCCCTGGACGCCCTCGACCTGGCGGAGGGCGGGACGCTGCTGGTCACGGGCGCGGCCGGCGCGGTCGGCGGGTACGCGGCGCAGCTCGCCGCCGCACGCGGCCTGCGGGTGGTGGCGACCGGCCGCGCCGCCGACGAGACCCTCGTACGGGAGCTGGGCGCCGCCCTCTTCGTCCCCGCGGGCCCGGGCCGGCTCGGCGAGGCGGTCCGCGCCCTGGTCCCCGGCGGTGTCGCCGGGGCGCTGGACGCCGCCGTCCTGGGCGCGGCGGCCCTGGACGCGGTCCGTACCGGCGGCGCCTTCGCCGCCCTGGTCGCGGGCGGCGCCCCGTACCCGCTCCGCGGGATCCGGGTCGCCCCGGTCTGGGTCCGCGCGGACCAGGAGGGGCTGGCCCGCCTGTCGGCCCTCGCCGAGGCGGGCACCCTCACCCCCCGCGTCGCGGGCACCCTGCCGCTGGCGGAGGCGGCGGAGGCCCACCGCCGTCTGTCCCGGGGCGGCCTCCGCGGCCGCCTGGTCCTGCTGCCGTGAGGGCCCGGCGGGGGCAAACCGCCCGCCCGGCCGCCCGCGGTCAGCGCGCCCGCTCGACCCGCCGCTCGTCCCACACCGGCTCGGTCGTCTCCCGCACCACGCCGTCCGAGCCGAAGACCAGATAGCGGTCGAAGCTCTTGGCGAACCAGCGGTCGTGGGTGACGGCCAGGACCGTGCCCTCGTAGGACTCCAGACCGTCCTGGAGCGCCTCCGCGGACTCCAGGTCCAGGTTGTCCGTGGGCTCGTCGAGGAGGAGCGCCGTCGTGCCGGCCAGCTCCAGGAGGAGGATCTGGAAGCGCGCCTGCTGGCCGCCGGAGAGCTTGTCGAAGGGCTGGTCGCCCTGCCGCTCCAGCTCGTAGCGGCGCAGCATGGACATCGCCGCGCCCCGGTCCTTGGCGTGCTCGGTCCACAGGATGTCGACGAGCGGGCGGCCGGTGAGCTCGGGGTGGGCGTGGGTCTGGGCGAAGTGCCCGGGGACGACCCGCGCGCCCAGCTTCCACAGGCCCGTGTGGGCCACCGACCCGTCACCGGCCAGGAGCCGCAGGAAGTGCGACTTGCCGGAGCCGTTCGAGCCGAGGACGCCGACCCGCTCCCCGTAGAAGATCTCCAGGGAGAAGGGCTTCATCAGCCCGGTGAGCTCCAGGTTCTCGCAGGTCACGGCCCGGACGCCGGTACGGCCGCCGCGCAGCCGCATCCGGATGTCCTGCTCGCGCGGCGGCTCCGGCGGCGGGCCGGCCTCCTCGAACTTCCGCAGCCGGGTCTGGGCCGCCGCGTACCGGGAGGCCATGTCGTGGCTGACCGAGGCCGCCTGCCGCAGGTTGACGACGAGCTTCTTCAGCTGGGCGTGCTTCTCCTCCCAGCGCCGCTTCAGCTCCTCGAAGCGCGCGAAGCGGTCCCGCCGTGCCTCGTGGAAGGTGTCGAAGCCGCCGCCGTGCACCCACACGTCGGAGCCGGCCGCGCCGGGCTCCACCGCGATGATCTTCTGCGCGGCCCGGGAGAGCAGCTCCCGGTCGTGGGAGATGAAGAGCACGGTCTTGCGGGTCTCCCGCAGCCGCTCCTCCAGCCACCGCTTGCCGGGCACGTCGAGGTAGTTGTCCGGCTCGTCGAGGAGCAGCACCTCGTCGGTGCCGCGCAGCAGCGACTCCAGGACGAGCCGCTTCTGCTCGCCGCCGGAGAGCGTGCGCACCTGACGGAACTGCGCCTTGTCGTACGGCACGCCCAGCGCGGCCATGGTGCAGATGTCCCAGAGGGTCTCGGCCTCGTACCCCTGCACCTCGGCCCAGTCGGCGAGCGCCTGCGCGTACTTCATCTGCGCGGCCTCGTCGTCGACGGTCATGATCAGGTGCTCGGCCTCGTCGACGGCCTTCGCCGCCTCCCGGATCCGCGGGTGCGCCACGGAGACGAGCAGGTCGCGGACGGTCGACTCGTCCCGTACCGAGCCGATGAACTGCGGCATCACGCCGAGCCCGCCGCTGACGGTGACCGAGCCGCCGTGCGGCTGGAGGTCTCCCGCGATCATTCGCAGGAGGGTGGTCTTGCCGGCGCCGTTGGCCCCGACGAGCGCGACGACGGCGCCCTCCCCGACCCGGAAGGAGGCGTCCCCGAGCAGGACCCTCCCGTCGGGAAGGTAGTACTCCAGATGCGCGGCCTCGACATGTCCCATGAGGTGCATTGTCACCGCCCGCGTCCGTTTCTCCCAAGCGGTTTAGGATGCGCGGCATGAGCTTTGGGGGACCGCAGTGGCCGCAGGAGCCGCAGCATCAGGGGCAGCAGGGGCACGGACAGCAGCAGGGGTACGGGTACCCGCAGCAGCCGGGGCCGTACGGGCAGCCGCAGCAGCCGGCCCACGGACAGCAGTGGCAGCAGCGGCCGGACCCGTTCGCGGCGGGCCGGGACGGCGGCGACGCCCCTGACTGGGGCGCCCTCGCGGACGCCTCGGCGGCGGGCAGGCGCCGCAGGCGCCGGCTGCTGATCGCGGGCGGCGCGGTGGCCACGGTGGCCGTGGGCGCGATCGTCGCCACCGCCGTCGTGGCGACGAACAAGAAGAACGACGAGGCCAAGAACAGCGGCCCGACGCCCACGGGCTCCGTCACCGCGACGGTCTCCCCCACCCCCGCGCCGACCTTCTCCTCCGTGGCCCCGCCGCCCCCGCCGGACCCGAAGGACTACATCACCGACCCGAAGAAGGACAGGGCGCCGCTGACCACCGACGGGCTCTACCCCGGGACGAAGCTCACCATGTTCGGCCGCCCCTACAAGAAGGGCGCGACCTCCGCGACGAAGAACTGCGCCTCGGTGACCACGGGCGGGCTCGGCTCGGTCCTGCAGAAGAACGGCTGCGAGCGCGTGCTGCGCGCCACCTATGTGAAGGACGGCGTGGCGATCACCGTCGGCGTGGCCGTCTTCCCCTCCGAGAAGGCGGCCCTGGCGGCGAAGAAGCAGGCCACCGGCGGCATCGCGCCCCTCGCCGGCAAGGGCGTCGGCTCGTTCTGCCACGCCACCGTCTGCCTCCGCCGCTCCAACTCGGTCGGCCGCTACGCCTACTTCACGCAGGCCGGCTTCGCGAACGGCACCAAGGTCACCACCAAGGACAAGCCCGTCTTCCAGGCCAGCGACGACCTCGGCACCTTCGTCTTCAACCAGATCTACGCCCGCGGCAAGAGCCAGGCGAAGGCGGCCGCGGCCTCCTCGGCCCCGCCGCGGTAGCGGGGCCCGGGCTCAGCAGCAGCCGGCCGCGCCGGGGAGGGTGCGCTTGTTGCGGGCCTCCCGGCTGCGGGCGGCGAGCTGGTCGTCGGCCGGGTAGCCGACCTCTTCGAGGGTGAGGCCGTGCGGGCGGACGACGTGCACCGCGGAGTCGCGGACGCCGGCGGCCAGCACCTTCCCCGGCCACTCGACCGGCCGGTGGCCGTCGCCGACGAAGAGCAGCGCGCCGACGAGCGAGCGGACCATGTTGTGGCAGAAGGCGTCGGCCTTGACCGTGGCCTCCAGGATGCCGTCGGGCCGCCGCTCCCAGCGCAGCTCCTGGAGCGTGCGGATGGTGGTGGCGCCCTCGCGCTTCTTGCAGTACGCGGCGAAGTCGTGCTCGCCCAGCAGCGCCGCCGCGGCCTCGTTCATGGCGTCCATGTCGAGGGTCCAGTCGTGCCAGAGCACATGGCCGCGCAGCAGCGGGTCGACGCCGCCGGGGTGGTCGGTGACCCGGTAGGCGTACCGGCGCCAGATCGCCGAGAACCGGGCGTTGAAGCCCTCGGGGGCCTCGGCGACGCTCCACACCCGCACGTCGTGCGAGAGCCGTCCCGCGAGCCGCCGCAGCAGCTTCTCGCGGTGCTCCTGCCACAGCTCCTCCGGCAGGTCGACGTGGGCGACCTGTCCGCGCGCGTGCACGCCGGCGTCGGTCCGGCCGGCGACGGTCAGCTCGAACGTCTCCGGGGAGCGCGTCACGGTCTTCAGCGCGGACTCGATCTCGCCCTGGACGGTCCGCTGCCCCCGGGCCTGCTTGGCCCAGCCGGAGAAGTCCCGGCCGTCGTACGAAAGGTCCAGCCGTACCCGTACGAACCCGGGCTGCACGTCATCACTCACTCGGAGATCCTCTCAGACACACGGGAACGGGCCCGCACCCCAGGGGGTACGGGCCCGTCCGCGAGAAACGTCGGAAGAACGCTTACGCGTCCTTCGCCTCGTCCTCGGTCGCCTCGACGGCGGCGGCCTCGTCGGCCTCCTTGACGGCGCGCTTGGTGGCGGCCTCGGCCTCGGCGACGGTCGCCTTCTTGGCGATCTCGCCCTCGACCAGTTCGATCACGGCCATCGGGGCGTTGTCGCCACGACGGTTGCCGATCTTCGTGATGCGGGTGTAACCACCCGGACGCTCCGAGTAGCGCGGGGCGATCTCGGTGAAGAGGGTGTGGACGATGCCCTTGTCGGTGATCGTCTGCAGCACCAGGCGACGGTTGTGGATGTCGCCCTTCTTCGCCTTGGTGATGAGGCGCTCGGCGACGGGACGCAGACGGCGGGCCTTGGCCTCGGTCGTCGTGATGCGGCCGTGCTCGAACAGCGACTTCGCCAGGTTGGCGAGCAGCAGCTTCTCGTGAGCGGCGGAACCGCCGAGGCGGGCACCCTTCGCGGGACGCGGCATGGTGTTTCTCCTTGTGATCTGCACCGGCCGTATGAGGTACCGGTGTCAGTGTCCGAGCGGGCGGTCACCCGTCGGAGACCGGGGCAGGGCCCCGGAAGGGGCGCGGGGAACTGCGCGACCAGCGACAGTCCACCCGCACCCGAGTACGGACCCGAAGGGCCCGAGCTCTTAGTACTGCTCGGTCTCGACGAAACCGGCGTCCGCGTCGTCGTCCGCGCCGAAGGCGTCGGCGGCGGCGGTCGGGTCGAATCCGGGCGGGCTGTCCTTGAGGGCCAGGCCCATGCCGGCCAGCTTCGCCTTGACCTCGTCGATCGACTTCGCACCGAAGTTGCGGATGTCGAGCAGGTCGGCCTCGGAACGCGCCACGAGCTCACCCACGGAGTGGATGCCCTCGCGCTTGAGGCAGTTGTACGAACGAACGGTGAGCTCGAGCTCCTCGATCGGCAGCGCGAGGTCGGCGGCGAGGGCGGCGTCCGTCGGGGACGGGCCCATGTCGATGCCCTCGGCGTCGATGTTCAGCTCGCGGGCGAGACCGAACAGCTCGACCAGGGTCTTGCCGGCGGACGCCATGGCGTCGCGCGGGCGCATGGCCTGCTTGGTCTCGACGTCGACGATGAGCTTGTCGAAGTCGGTGCGCTGCTCGACTCGGGTCGCCTCGACCTTGTAGGTGACCTTGAGGACGGGCGAGTAGATGGAGTCGACCGGGATACGGCCGATCTCCTGGCCCACCTGCTTGTTCTGGACGGCGGAGACGTAGCCGCGACCGCGCTCGACGGTCAGCTCCATCTCCAGCTTGCCCTTGGCGTTCAGGGTCGCCAGGACGAGGTCGGGGTTGTGCACCTCGACACCGGCCGGGGGCGCGATGTCGGCGGCGGTGACCAGACCCGGGCCCTGCTTGCGCAGGTACATCACGACCGGCTCGTCGTGCTCCGAGGAGACGACCAGCTGCTTGATGTTGAGGATGAGGTCGGTGACGTCCTCCTTGACGCCCGGCACGGTGGTGAACTCGTGCAGGACACCGTCGACGCGGATGCTGGTGACAGCGGCACCCGGGATCGAGGAGAGGAGGGTACGGCGGAGGCTGTTGCCGAGGGTGTAGCCGAAGCCCGGCTCCAGCGGCTCGATCACGAACCGGGAGCGGAACTCGTCGACGACCTCTTCGGTCAGCGACGGACGCTGAGCGATAAGCATGTGTGTTCCTTCAGTCGTGGACGCCCACTATTTGACGCCCGACGGGGGTGGAGCGGTACTGCGTACTGCAAGGGTACGGGCGGTACGCCCCCCGGAGGGGACGCACCGCCCGGATGCCCTGGTCAAGCAGGCCGTACGTCACACGCGGCAGCGCTGAACGCGCTGCCCCGGATCAGACGCGGCGGCGCTTGGGGGGACGGCAGCCGTTGTGCGGCGTGGGGGTGACGTCCTGGATCGAGCCGACCTCGAGGCCGGTGGCCTGGAGGGAGCGGATCGCGGTCTCACGGCCGGAGCCGGGACCCTTGACGAAGACGTCGACCTTGCGCATGCCGTGCTCCTGCGCGCGGCGGGCGGCCGACTCGGCGGCCATCTGCGCGGCGAAGGGGGTGGACTTGCGCGAGCCCTTGAAGCCGACGTGGCCGGCGGAGGCCCAGGAGATCACGTTGCCCGAGGGGTCCGTGATCGAGACGATCGTGTTGTTGAACGTGCTCTTGATGTGCGCGTGGCCGTGAGCGACGTTCTTCTTTTCCTTGCGGCGCACCTTCTTGGCAGCGCCCTGACGACCCTTGGGGGGCATCTCTTACTCCTACGGGAGGTGGTCGGTCCTACAGCGAAGACCGCTTGGTCAAGCGTCCGCTGAGGACTACTTCTTGCCCGGCTTCTTCTTGCCGGCGATGGCGCGACGCGGGCCCTTGCGGGTACGAGCGTTCGTGCTGGTGCGCTGGCCGCGGACGGGCAGGCCACGACGGTGGCGGAGGCCCTGGTAGCAGCCGATCTCGACCTTGCGGCGGATGTCGGCGGCGATCTCGCGGCGGAGGTCACCCTCCGTCTGGAGGTTGGCGTCCACGTACTCGCGGATCTTGACGAGGTCTTCCTCGGCAAGGTCGCGGACACGGGTGGACGGGTCCACGCCGGTGGCGGCGAGGATCTCCTCGGACCGGGTACGCCCGATGCCGAAGACGTAGGTGAGTGCGACCACCACGCGCTTCTCGCGCGGGATGTCAACACCGGAAACGCGTGCCATTCAATGGCTCCTGTGTTCTCGGGGGTCTGCTGCAGAACCGTTCCCGGCTGCCGTGTGAGGTACAGATCGGGTCCCCGGCCCCCGCCGGAGGTGCCGTCAACCGTGCGAGGACGGTCGGACGGGCTCTGCGTATGTACGTGTTGCTATGCGTCGCGCGAAGAACTGCGAGATGCAGGTTCGGTCGGCGTGCGTCAGCCCTGGCGCTGCTTGTGGCGCAGGTTGTCGCAGATGACCATGACCCGGCCGTGACGGCGGATCACCTTGCACTTGTCGCAGATCTTCTTGACGCTCGGCTTGACCTTCATGGGATGTGAGGTTCTCCGGGTCAGTGCCACCACCCGCGCGCGGAGGCGGGGTGCGGGCAAGATCTACTTGTACCGGTAGACGATCCGGCCACGCGTCAGGTCGTACGGGGAGAGCTCCACGACGACCCGGTCGTCCGGGAGGATGCGGATGTAGTGCATCCGCATCTTGCCGGAGATGTGCGCGAGGACCTTGTGACCGTTCTGGAGCTCCACCTTGAACATGGCGTTCGGCAGGGACTCGATCACGGTGCCCTCGATCTCGATGGCACCTTGCTTCTTGGCCACGCTTCGCCCTTCGAATCGGCTACCTTGATCGACTCTCGCTCTCCCGGTGCGGACACACGGGTACACGAGAGCCGACGCATCAGTCTACGCCAGGCCCCTCGAAAAGACGAATCCGGGGAATCTGCCCAGCGCGGAAGATCGTTACTCCGCCGGTTTCCCGGCGATCAGGCCAGGGGGTCCGGCGCGGCGGTGACGCCCAGCTCCGCCAGCTTCGCCTTGCCGCCGTCGACCGCGGTCAGGACCAGGGGGCCCTCCTCGGTGAGGGCGACGCTGTGCTCCCAGTGGGAGGACCAGGTGCCGTCGGTGGAGACGACGGTCCAGTCGTCCGACAGCACCTCGGTGTGCGGCGTGCCCAGGGAGACCATGGGCTCGATGGCCAGGCAGAAGCCGGGGACCAGCTTCGGACCCTTGCCGCGCTTGCGGGAGACGTAGTTCAGCAGGTGCGGGTCCATGTGCATCTCGGTGCCGATGCCGTGGCCGCCGTAGTCCTCGACGATGCCGTACTTGCCGAGGCTGTGGTCGCCGACGGCCGGCCGCGGCTGGCGCTTGATGTACGTCTCGATCGCCCGGGAGATGTCGACCAGGCGCGCGCCCACCCGCATCGCGGCGATGCCGGCCCACATCGAGCCCTCGGTCACGCGGGAGAGCTCGATCAGCTCCGGGGCGTGACCGGTGCCGACGAAGGCGGTGTAGGCGGCGTCGCCGTGCCAGCCGTCGACGATCGCACCGCAGTCGATGGAGATGATGTCGCCGTCCTTGAGGACGGTCTTCTCGTCGGGGATGCCGTGGACGACGACCTCGTTGACCGAGGTGCAGATGGTCGCGGGGAAACCGCCGTACCCGAGGAAGTTCGACTTCGCCCCGTGGTCGGCGATCACCTTGCGCGCGACCTCGTCGAGGTCCTTCGTCGTCGCGCCCGGCACGGCCGCCTCGCGGGTCGCCGCGTGGATGGCGGCGACGACCAGCCCCGCCTCGCGCATCTTCGCGATCTGCTCGGGGGTCTTGATCTGCACCATCGTGACGGGGGCCTTTCCTACGAGTACGGGGACAGAACAACGATACGGCCGCGGCGCCCGTGAGGGGCACCGCGGCCGTACCGCGTGAGCGTGGGGTTACTTCTTCAGCGCGTCCATCGCACGCGCCGTGACCTCGTCCACCTTGCCGAGCGCGGAGATCGTCACGACCAGGTTCTGCGCCCGGTAGTAGTCGATGATCGGCTCGGTCTGCGTGTGGTAGACCTCCAGGCGGGTGCGGACCGTCTCCTCGGAGTCGTCCGCGCGCTGGTAGAGCTCGCCACCGCAGGTGTCGCAGACGCCCGCGGTCTTCGGGGCGTTGTACTCGACGTGGAAGACGTGCGAGGAGTCGTTGCGGCAGATGCGGCGACCCGCGATCCGCTTCACGACCTCGTCCTCGGGGACCTCGAGGTCCAGGACCGCGTCCAGCTGCATGTCGTCGGCCTTCAGCACGACATCCAGGGCCTCGGCCTGAGCCACGTTGCGCGGGAACCCGTCGAGCAGGAAGCCGTTGGCGGCGTCGGCCTGCTCCATACGGTCCTTGGCCATCCCGATGGTCACCTCGTCCGGGACGAGCTCGCCCCGGTCCATGTAACCCTTGGCCTCCAGGCCCAGCGCCGTGCCCTGCGAGATGTTGGCACGGAACAGGTCACCCGTGGAGATGTGCGGGATGGCCAGGTTCTTGGCGAGGAACGCGGCCTGCGTTCCCTTGCCGGCCCCGGGCGGTCCGACGAGGACGATTCGCATCAGCGGAGGAACCCTTCGTAATTGCGCTGCTGGAGCTGGCTCTCGATCTGCTTCACGGTCTCCAGCCCGACACCCACGATGATGAGGATGCTCGTCCCACCGAAGGGGAAGTTGGCATTGGCACCGCCGAAGCCTGCCAACGCCATCGTCGGCACAAGAGCGATCAGACCCAAGTACAGCGAGCCCGGCCAAGTGATCCGGTTGAGCACGTAGCTCAGGTACTCGGCAGTAGGTCGACCAGCCCGGATACCCGGGATGAAGCCACCATACTTCTTCATGTTGTCGGCGACTTCCTCGGGGTTGAACGAGATCGCCACGTAGAAGAAGGCGAAGAACACGATCAGAAGGAAGTACGTCGCGATGTAGTAGGGGTGGTCACCCTTGACGAAGTGGGCTTCGATCCAGGTCTTCCAGCCCGCGGTGGAGTTGGAGAACTGCGCGATCAGAGCCGGGATGTAGAGCAGCGACGACGCGAAGATGACAGGAATCACACCTGCCTGGTTCACCTTCAGCGGGATGTAAGTGGACGTACCGCCGTACGACCTGCGGCCGATCATGCGCTTCGCGTACTGCACCGGGATGCGGCGCTGGGCCTGCTCGACGAAGACGACGAGGGCCACCATCACGAAGCCGATGAGGATGACGGTGCCGAACTCGATCCAGCCCTGGGCGAGCTTGCCGCTCTCCTTGATGGCCCACAGGGCGCCCGGGAAGCCGGCGGCGATCGAGATGAACATCAGGATCGACATGCCGTTGCCGATGCCGCGGTCGGTGATGAGCTCACCGAGCCACATGACGATGGCGGTGCCCGCCGTCATGGTGAGGACCATGACGGTGATGGTGAAGATCGAGGGGTCCGGGACGACCTGGTCGGCGACGCTGCAGCCGCTGAAGAGGGCGCCGCTCTTGGCGGTGGCCACGAGGCCCGTGCCCTGGAGGATCGCGAGCGCGATCGTCAGGTAGCGGGTGTACTGCGTGATCTTCGCCGTACCGCTCTGGCCCTCCTTCTTGAGGGCTTCCAGACGCGGGATCACGACGGTGAGCAACTGCAGGATGATGCTCGCCGTGATGTACGGCATGATGCCGAGCGCGAAGATGGTGATCTGCAGCAGTGCGCCGCCACTGAACATGTTCACCAGGCCGAACAGGCTGTTGTTGCCCTCGCTCGCCTGGTCCACGCACATCTGGACGGCCTCGTACTTGACGCCGGGCACGGGGACGTGGGCCCCGAGGCGGTACAGCACGATGATCGCCAGCGTGAAGAGCAGCTTCTTGCGCAGGTCGGGCGTCTTGAACGCCCGGGCGAAGCCGGTGAGCACGGTGCCTCCTGCGACCCCCGCGCTATGCGTCAGAGGTGACGGTCTTGAGATTCGATAAGGACTGTTTGGATCGGTCCCGGCTCCGGCGGTCTATACCGCATGAGCATGGACGGTGCACGCCACCTTACCGGCGACCATGCCCCCCTAGGAACGACCAACCGGGGATGCCCCTTTTGGGAGGCATCCCCGGTCGGATGTTCAGGCCATCGAGTCGTCTCAGACGAGCTCGGTGACGGTGCCGCCGGCGGCGGCGATCTTCTCCTTGGCGGAGCCGGAGACGGCGTCGACCGTCACCTGCAGCGCCACGGAGACCTCGCCGGTGCCGAGCACCTTGACGAGCTGGTTCTTACGAACCGCACCCTTGGCGACCAGATCGGCCACCGTGACCTCGCCACCCTGCGGGTAGAGCGCGGCCAGCTTGTCCAGGTTCACGACCTGGTACTCGGTGCGGAACGGGTTCTTGAAGCCCTTGAGCTTCGGGAGACGCATGTGGAGGGGCATCTGGCCACCCTCGAAGCGCTCCGGAACCTGGTAACGGGCCTTGGTGCCCTTGGTACCACGACCGGCCGTCTTACCCTTCGACGCCTCACCACGACCCACACGGGTCTTGGCGGTCTTGGCGCCCGGGGCGGGACGGAGGTTGTGGATCTTGAGCGGGTTGTTCTCCGCCATGATCAGTCGACCTCCTCAACCGTCACGAGGTGGCGGACGGTGTGCACCATTCCGCGGAACTCGGGGCGGTCCTCCTTGACGACCACGTCGTTCAGGCGCTTGAGCCCGAGCGAACGCAGCGTGTCGCGGTGGTTCTGCTTGCTGCCGATGTACGACTTCGTCTGCGTGATCTTGAGGCGAGCCATTACGCACCCGCTCCCGCACGCGCACGAAGCAGAGCCGCGGGGGCGACGTCCTCGAGGGGCAGACCACGGCGAGCCGCGATCTCCTCGGGACGCTGCAGGCCCTTCAGGGCCTCCACGGTCGCGTGCACGATGTTGATCGCGTTGTCGGAGCCGAGCGACTTCGACAGGATGTCGTGGACGCCGGCGCACTCCAGGACGGCGCGCACCGGGCCACCGGCGATCACACCGGTACCGGGGGAAGCCGGCTTGAGCAGGACGACGCCCGCGGCCTTCTCACCCTGGATGGGGTGGGGGATGGTGCCCTGGATACGGGGGACCTTGAAGAAGTGCTTCTTGGCCTCCTCAACACCCTTGGCGATGGCGGCCGGCACCTCCTTGGCCTTGCCGTAACCGACACCCACGGTGCCGTCACCGTCGCCCACCACGACCAGCGCGGTGAAGCTGAAACGACGACCACCCTTGACAACCTTGGCGACGCGGTTGATCGCGACTACGCGCTCAACGTACGCGGTCTTCTCGGCGGCGGCAGCGCCACCGTCGCGGCCCTTCCGGTCCCGCCGCTCGCCGCCACCGGCACCGCTGCCGCGGCGCTGGGGTCCAGCCATTGGAATACCTCTCTCTGTTACGTCCGTTAGTCCCGGAACCGGGGCTTAGAACTTCAGCCCGGCTTCGCGGGCGGCGTCAGCCAGAGCGGCAATGCGCCCGGCGTACCTGTTGCCACCACGGTCGAACACGACGGCCTCGACACCGGCGGCCTTGGCGCGCTCGGCGACCAGGGCGCCGACCTGCTGGGCCTGCGAGGACTTGGAGCCCTCGCCGCCGCGGACGGAGGCGTCCAGGTGGGACGCCGACGCCACGGTGTGGCCCTTCAGGTCATCGATGACCTGCGCGGTGATACCGCGGTTCGAACGCGTCACGACGAGGCGCGGACGCTCCGCCGTACCCGACACGTGCTTGCGGATGCGCAGGTGACGGCGCGCCTTCGCAGCGCGCTTGTAAGCGTCGCCCTTGGCGATCTTGACACCGTATGCCATGGCTTACTTACCAGCCTTTCCGACCTTGCGGCGGATGACCTCGCCCGCGTACTTGACGCCCTTGGCCTTGTACGGGTCGGGCTTCCGCAGCTTGCGGATGTTCGCGGCGACCTCGCCGACCTTCTGCTTGTCGATGCCCTCGACCGAGAACTTGGTCGGCGACTCGACCTTGAACGAGATGCCCTCGGGCGCCTCGATCAGGATCGGGTGGCTGTAACCGAGCTGGAACTCCAGGCCGGAGCCCTTCGCGGCCACGCGGTAACCGACACCGCTGATCTCGAGCGCCTTGACGTATCCCGCGGTCACACCGGTGATCATGTTGGCCACCAGCGTGCGGGACAGGCCGTGGAGGGCCTTGTTCTGACGCTCGTCGTTCGGACGGGTGACGTTCAGAACGCCGTCCTCGCCCTTAACGATCTCGATCGGCGCGGCGACGGTGTGGCTCAGGGTGCCCTTGGAACCCTTCACCGTGACCGTGCGGCCCTCGATGGTGACGTCCACGCCGGCGGGAACCGTGATGGGGAGCTTGCCGATTCGCGACATTGCTATTCCTCCGTTCCCGACTACCAGACGTAGGCGAGGACTTCCCCACCCACGCCCTTCTTCTGCGCCTGCTGGCCGGTCAGGAGACCGTGGGACGTGGAGATGATCGCCACGCCCAGGCCGCCGAGGACCTTCGGCAGGTTGGTGGACTTCGCGTAAACCCGGAGGCCCGGCTTCGAGATCCGCTTGATGCCCGCGATGGAGCGCTCACGGTTCGGACCGAACTTGAGGTCGACGACGAGGTTCTTGCCGACCTCGGCGTCCTCGACCTTCCAGCCCGTGATGAAGCCCTCCTGCTGGAGGATTTCCGCGATGTGAGACTTGATCTTGCTGTGCGGCATCGTCACGGTGTCGTGGTACGCCGAGTTCGCGTTACGCAGACGCGTGAGCATGTCTGCGATCGGATCAGTCATGGTCATGAATTGGCCTTCGGCCTCTCTCGCCGGGGTTTCCTGGTGCACCATCCCTCTCCCCGATCCGAGACGGGGCGGGTGCGGTGCGGTGGACCTACGGCGTAGTAAGTCGTAAGGGCGGCGGACGCCCAACCCCACTAGCCTAAGCCATGCGGGGGTGGGAGTCCGCCATCCCAATGCCTACCGAGAGACTCCGGTCATTCACCAACGCCCAGAGGGCGAAGGGGAATTACCAGGAGCTCTTGGTCACGCCCGGCAGCTCGCCACGGTGAGCCATCTCACGAAGGCACACGCGGCAGAGGCCGAACTTGCGGTACACGGAGTGGGGGCGGCCGCAGCGCTGGCAGCGCGTGTACGCACGCACACCGAACTTGGGCTTGCGGGCAGCCTTCGCGATGAGAGCCTTCTTCGCCATCTCGCTTACGCCTCCTTGAACGGGAAGCCGAGGTGACGGAGAAGCGCGCGGCCCTCGTCGTCGTTGGTCGCCGTGGTGACCACGGTGATGTCCATACCCCGGGTACGGTCGATCTTGTCCTGGTCGATCTCGTGGAACATGACCTGCTCCGTGAGACCGAAGGTGTAGTTGCCACGGCCGTCGAACTGCTTCGGGGACAGGCCGCGGAAGTCGCGGATGCGCGGCAGCGCGAGCGACAGGGTGCGGTCCAGGAACTCCCACATGCGGTCGCCACGGAGCGTGACGTGCGCACCGATCGGCTGACCCTCACGCAGCTTGAACTGCGCGATGGACTTGCGGGCCTTGGTGACGGCCGGCTTCTGACCGGTGATCGTGGTGAGGTCGCGGATGGCGCCCTCGATCAGCTTCGAGTCACGGGCGGCGTCGCCGACACCCATGTTGACCACGATCTTGACGAGGCCGGGGATCTGCATGACGTTCTCGTAGGAGAACTCGTCACGCAGCTTGCCCGCGATCTCCTCGCGGTACTTCGTCTTGAGACGCGGAGTGGTGGTAGCCATCAGATGTCCTCACCCGTCCGCTTGGCAACGCGGATCTTGTTGCCCTCGTCGTCGAAGCGGAAACCGACACGCGTGACGACCTTCTTGCCGTCCTTCTCCACGACCAGCTGGACGTTGGAGACGTGGACCGGCGCCTCGGTGGTCACGATGCCGCCGGCCTGGTTGGGGCCGGCCTTCGTGTGCTTCTTGACCCGGTTGACACCCTCGACCAGGACACGGGAGTCGGCGGGGTAGGCCGCGATGACCTTGCCCTGCTTGCCCTTGTCCTTACCGGTGATGACCTGGACCAGGTCGCCCTTCTTGATCTTCATGCTTACAGCACCTCCGGCGCGAGCGAGATGATCTTCATGAACTTCTTCTCGCGCAGCTCACGGCCGACCGGGCCGAAGATACGGGTGCCACGAGGGTCGCCGTCGTTCTTGAGAATGACAGCGGCGTTCTCGTCGAAGCGGATGTACGAGCCGTCCTGGCGGCGGCGCTCCTTGACGGTGCGAACGATGACCGCCTTGACGACGTCACCCTTCTTCACGTTGCCACCGGGGATCGCGTCCTTGACGGTGGCGACGATGACGTCACCGATGCCCGCGTAGCGGCGACCCGAGCCACCGAGAACACGGATGCAAAGGATCTCCTTGGCACCAGTGTTGTCGGCGACGCGAAGTCGCGACTCCTGCTGGATCACGTCTATCTCCTGATTGTCTGCCGGTTCCCGGCGGGGGCCGCTGGTCGATCAGCGGCCCTCGCCGAGCCTGGCGGAACTGTTCCTAGGGGGTCCCCCTAGGAGGGATTACTTGGCCTTCTCGAGGATCTCGACGACGCGCCAGTGCTTCGTCGACGACAGCTTCCGGGTCTCCATCAGGAGGACGCGGTCGCCGATGCCGGCAGCGTTCTGCTCGTCGTGAGCCTTGAGCTTGTTCGTACGGCGGATGACCTTGCCGTACAGCGCGTGCTTGACGCGGTCCTCGACGGCGACGACGACGGTCTTGTCCATCTTGTCGCTGACGACCAGGCCCTCGCGGACCTTGCGAGCGTTGCGCTCGGTCTTCTCAGTCACGTTGCTCTCGCTCATCAGGCGTTCTCCACCGTCTCAATGCCGAGCTCACGCTCTCGCATGAGGGTGTAGATCCGGGCGATGTCCTTACGGACCGCCCGAAGACGGCCGTGGTTCTCGAGCTGGCCCGTCGCCGCCTGGAAGCGGAGGTTGAACAGCTCTTCCTTGGCCTCGCGGAGCTTGGCGACAAGCTCCTCGTTGCCCAGCTCGCGCAGCTCGGACGCCTTGGTACCGGCCGACATCACAGCTCACCTGCCTCGCGCTTAACGATCTTGCACTTCATCGGCAGCTTGTGAGCCGCACGAGTCAGAGCCTCACGCGCGATCTTCTCGTTCGGGTAGGACAGCTCGAACATCACCCGACCGGGCTTGACGTTCGCGATCCACCACTCCGGCGAACCCTTACCGGAACCCATGCGGGTCTCGGCAGGCTTCTTCGTGAGCGGGCGGTCCGGGTAGATGTTGATCCAGACCTTGCCGCCACGCTTGATGTGGCGGGTCATCGCGATACGCGCGGCCTCGATCTGACGGTTGGTCACGTACGCCGGCGTGAGGGCCTGAATGCCGTACTCGCCGAACGCGACCTGCGTGCCACCCTTGCTCATGCCCGAGCGCTTGGGGTGGTGCTGCTTGCGGTGCTTGACCCTACGGGGGATCAGCATGTCGGTCAGGCCTCCGTTCCGGTGCTCTCAGCAGCCGGAGCGGCGGCGGCCTCGGCCTTGGGGGCCTCGGCAGCGGGAGCCTGCTGCGGCTTGCGACCGCGACCGCCACGCTCGCCACCGCGGCCACCGCGGCCGGCCGGACGGTCAGCGCCGCCACGGGCCGGGCGGTTGCCCGCGCGGGCAGCAGCGTTCTCGGCGCGGACCTCGGCGATGTTCTTGACGTCGCCCTTGTAGATCCAGACCTTCACGCCGATGCGGCCGAAGGTCGTCTTGGCCTCGAAGAAGCCGTACTCGACGTTCGCGCGGAGCGTGTGCAGCGGCACACGACCCTCGCGGTAGAACTCCGAGCGGGACATCTCGGCGCCGCCGAGACGGCCACCACACTGGATCTTGATGCCCTTGGCGCCGGCCTTCATGGCGGACTGCATGCTCTTGCGCATGGCCCGACGGAAGGAGACGCGGGAGGAGAGCTGCTCGGCGACGGCCTGGGCCACGAGCTGAGCGTCGACCTCGGGGTTCTTGACCTCGAGGATGTTCAGCTGGACCTGCTTGCCGGTCAGCTTCTCCAGCTGGCCGCGGATCTTGTCGGCCTCGGCGCCACGGCGACCGATGACAATGCCCGGGCGAGCGGTGTGGATGTCCACGCGGACGCGGTCGCGGGTGCGCTCGATCTCAACCTTCGAGATGCCGGCGCGCTCCATGCCGGACGTCAGCATCCGTCGGATGGCGACGTCTTCCTTGACGTAGTCCTTGTACAGCTTGTCGGCGTACCAGCGGGACTTGAAGTCCGTGGTGATGCCGAGCCGGAACCCATGCGGGTTAACCTTCTGGCCCATTACCGGGTTCCTTCCTTGCTGCTGACGACCACGGTGATGTGGCTGGTCCGCTTGCGGATCCGGTAGGCACGGCCCTGGGCACGCGGACGGAACCGCTTCAGGGTCGGACCCTCGTCGACGAACGCCTCGCTGATGAACAGCGAAGAGGCGTCCGTGTGGTCGTAGTTGTGCGCGGCGTTGGCAATGGCGCTGTCGAGCACCTTGCCGACCGGCACGGAGGCTGCCTGCGGAGCGAATCGCAGAACAGCCTGAGCCTCCGTGGCGTCCATGCCACGGATCAGGTCCACCACGCGGCGGGCCTTCATGGGCGTGACGCGGATGTACCGCGCCTGGGCCCTGGCTTCCATGGTTGTCCCTCTCAGTTACTTACGTGTCTGAATGCGATCCGCTGTTAGCGGCGCTTCGACTTCCGGTCGTCCTTGACGTGGCCCCGGAAGGTACGCGTCGGCGAGAACTCGCCGAGCTTGTGACCGACCATCGACTCGGTGACGAACACCGGGACGTGGGTCTTGCCGTTGTGCACCGCGATCGTGTGCCCGAGCATCGCCGGGATGATCATGGAGCGACGGGACCAGGTCTTGATGACGTTCTTGGTACCGGCCTCGTTCTGAGCGTCCACCTTCTTGATGAGGTGGCCGTCGACGAAGGGTCCCTTCTTGAGACTGCGCGGCATCTAAACCCGCTCCTAGCGCTTCTTGTTCGTCTTGCGGCGGCGGACGATGTACTTGCTCGAAGCCTTCTTCGGCGAGCGAGTACGACCCTCCTTCTGACCCCACGGGGAGACCGGGTGGCGACCACCGGAGGTCTTGCCCTCACCACCACCGTGCGGGTGGTCAACCGGGTTCATCGCCACACCGCGAACGGTCGGACGAACGCCCAGCCAGCGCTTGCGGCCGGCCTTGCCCCAGTTGATGTTCGACTGCTCGGCGTTGCCGACCTCGCCGATGGTGGCGCGGCAGCGGGCGTCGACCAGACGGATCTCACCGGACGGCATACGAAGGTGGGCCATCGTGCCCTCCTTCGCCAGCAGCTGCACGGAGGCACCCGCGGAGCGGGCGAACTTGGCGCCGCCACCGGGACGGAGCTCGATCGCGTGGATCGTGGTACCGACCGGGATGTTGCGGAGCGCCAGGTTGTTGCCGGGCTTGATGTCCGCGCCGGGGCCGTTCTCGACGCGGTCACCCTGCGTCAGACCCTTGGGAGCGATGATGTAGCGCTTCTCGCCGTCCAGGTAGTGGAGCAGCGCGATGCGCGCGGTGCGGTTCGGGTCGTACTCGATGTGAGCGACCTTGGCCGGCACGCCGTCCTTGTCGTGACGACGGAAGTCGATCACGCGGTAGGCGCGCTTGTGTCCACCACCCTGGTGGCGAACGGTGATCCGGCCGGTGTTGTTACGGCCGCCCTTGCTGTGCAGGGGGCGGACCAGCGACTTCTCCGGCGTGGACCGCGTGATCTCGACGAAGTCGGCTACGGAGGAGCCACGACGGCCCGGCGTAGTCGGCTTGTACTTGCGGATACCCATTTCTCAGTCCTCGTCCGATATCGGACGACTCGACCGCCGTCAGGCGGTCGGGCCGCCGAAGATGTCGATTCGGTTGCCCTCGGCCAGGGTCACGATGGCGCGCTTGGTGTTGGCGCGCTTGCCGAAACCGGTGCGGGTGCGCTTGCGCTTGCCCTGACGGTTGATCGTGTTGACCCCGGTGACCTTGACCGAGAAGACCGCCTCGACGGCCTGCTTGATCTGGGTCTTGTTGGAGCCGGGCGCGACGATGAACGTGTACTTGTTCTCGTCGAGCAGGGCGTAGCTCTTCTCGGAGACAACCGGCTTGACGAGGACGTCGCGCGGGTCCGTGAAGGTCTTGCTGGTGATCTCGGCCATCAGGCTTCGTTCCCCTCGTTGTCGTCGGCCTTGGGGCCAGACACGAAGGACTCGAGGGCGGCCTGGGTGAAGACCACGTCGTCGGATCGCATCACGTCGTACGTGTTCAGCTGGCCCGGCTCCAGGATGTGCACCTGGGGCAGGTTGCGGGCGGACAGCCACGCGGCCTCGTCGGCGCGCTCGACGACCAGGAGCAGGTTCTTGCGCTCCGAGATCTTGCCGAACAGCGTCTTGGCGGCCTTGGTGGAGACCGCACCCTCGACCACGCCGGTGACGACGTGGATGCGGGAGTGGTTCGCCCGGTCGGAGAGGGCACCGCGGAGGGCGGCGGCCTTCATCTTCTTGGGGGTCCGCTGCGAGTAGTCACGCGGCACGGGACCGTGCACGACGCCACCACCGGCGAACTGCGGGGCGCGGGTCGAACCCTGACGGGCGCGGCCGGTGCCCTTCTGGCGGTAGGGCTTCTTGCCACCACCACGGACCTCGCCACGCGTCTTGACCTTGTGCGTACCCTGACGGGCGGCGGCCAGCTGCGCGACGACGACCTGGTGGATCAGCGGGACGCTGACCTTGGCTTCGAAGATCTCGGCCGGGAGCTCGACGGTCCCGGTCTTGTCGCCGGCAGGCGACAGAATGTCAATGGTGCTCATATCCTCAGGCCCCCTTGGCCGCGGTGCGGACCAGGACGAGGCCGCCGTTCGGACCAGGAACCGCGCCCTTGATGAGCAGCAGGCCCTTCTCCGCGTCAACGGCGTGAACGGTCAGGTTCTGGGTGGTCACGCGCTCGTTGCCCATGCGGCCGGCCATGCGCATGCCCTTGAAGACGCGGCCCGGGGTGGCGCAGCCACCGATCGAACCCGGCTTGCGGTGCACGCGGTGGGCACCGTGGGAGGCCTTGCCACCACGGAAGTTGTGGCGCTTCATGGCACCGGCGAAGCCCTTGCCCTTGCTCTTGCCGGTCACGTCGACCTTGATGCCCGCCTCGAAGACCTCGGCGGTGATCTCCTGGCCGAGGGTGTACTCGCTGGCGTCAGCGGTACGCAGCTCGACGAGGTGGCGGCGCGGGGTGACGTCGGCCTTGGCGAAGTGGCCCTTGAGGGGCTTGTTCACCTTGCGCGGGTCGATCTCGCCGAAGGCGATCTGGACCGACTCGTAGCCGTCGACGTCGTTCGTACGCACCTGGGTGACGACATTCGGGCCGGCCTTGACGACGGTCACCGGGACGACCCGGTTGTTCTCGTCCCAGACCTGCGTCATGCCGAGCTTCTCGCCCAGGATGCCCTTGATGTTCTTAGCCATCTCGCGCGCCCTCAGAGCTTGATCTCGATGTCGACACCGGCCGGAAGGTCGAGACGCATCAGCGAGTCAACCGTCTTCGGCGTGGGGTCGAGGATGTCGATGAGGCGCTTGTGCGTGCGCATCTCGAAGTGCTCGCGCGAGTCCTTGTACTTGTGCGGCGACTTGATGACGCAGTACACGTTCTTCTCAGTGGGCAGCGGCACCGGGCCCGCGACCGACGCACCAGTGCGGGTCACCGTCTCGACGATCTTCTTCGCCGAGGAGTCGATGACCTCGTGGTCGTAGGCCTTGAGCCGGATGCGGATCTTCTGTCCCGCCATGGCTACTCCGTAGTCCTGTCTTGTCGTAACGCTCCGGAACCCGGCGAGTTCGCGTTCTCCTCCGACCCACGCGGTCGGGCGTGTCGCACTCCCTCTACGAAGAAATCCCGAGAGATCTCCCAACCAAGGGGGTGCGGCCGAAGACCGCGGAACGGGGGTGAACACCCACCGGGCGCCTGGCTGGTACCCCGCTGGCACTTCCCGGAAGATTCCCGTACGTCCGCTCCTGAGAAGGAGCGACGAGTACCGTGGGACTCGCTTCCGGTCCTCCCGACGGGAGGCGTGCAGCATCGGCACTCAACCGAGCAACCCCGCTAGTCTGCCATACGGGGCCTATCGGCCGCCAATCGGGTCGAAGACTGTACCCCACGTCACGTTCACCCACACGCACAGGTCGAACGGACTCCCGACGCCCGGCGCGCCCGCCCAGGGGGTCACCCCAGCCGGCGGGCGCGCTCCGTCAGATGGCGGCGCTCCGGCACGCTCGTGGCGTGGCGCGCGGCCTCGCGGTAGGCCGTCGCGGCGGCCGCGGTGTCACCGGACAGCTCCAGCAGATGGGCCCGGGTGGCCGGCAGCCGGTGGTGGCGGGCCAGCCGCCTGTCGGCGGCCAGCGTGTCGAGCAGGTCCAGCCCGGCCCGCGGGCCGTGGACCATGGCCACGGCCACCGCGCGGTTCAGGGTCACCATCGGGTTGGGCCCCGTCCGCTCCAGGAGTTCGTACAGGGCGAGGATCTGGGGCCAGTCGGTCGCCTCCGCGGACTCCGCCTCGTCGTGGACGGCCGCGATGGCCGCCTGGAGCTGGTACGGGCCCACCCGGCCGCGCGGGAGGGTGCGGCTGATCAGGGCGACGCCCTCGGCCAGGAGGGCGCCGTCCCAGCGGCTCCGGTCCTGTTCCGCCAGCGGCACCAGTTCGCCGTGCGGCCCGGTGCGGGCCGGCCGGCGGGCGTCGGTGAGCAGCATCAGCGCCAGCAGGCCCGCCGTCTCGGTGTCCTCCGGGACGAGCCCGTGCAGCAGCCGGGCCAGCCGGATCGCCTCCGACGACAGCTCCGGCGCGGTCAGCTCCTCGCCGCCGCTCGCCGTGTACCCCTCGTTGAAGACCAGGTAGAGCACGTGCCGGACCTCGGCGAGCCGGGGCGCCCGGTCCTCGGCCTCCGGCAGCGCGAGGGCGTCCCCCGCCGCCCGGACGGTCTGCTTGGCGCGGCTGATCCGCTGCGCCATCGTCGCCTCCGGCACCAGGAACGCGGCGGCGATCTGCGCGGTGGTGAGGCCGCCGACCGCGCGCAGGGTGAGCGCGATCCGGCTCGGCGGCGACAGGTCCCGGTGGCAGCAGAGGAAGAGCAGGGCCAGCGAGTCGTCGGCGGCCCCCTCCCCCGCCTCGTCGGCGGCGGGCGCGAGCAGCTCGGCCGCCGGGGTGGCGAGCGCGAGGGTGTCCTCGCGGCGCCTGCGGGCGGCCTCGCTGCGCACCTGGTCGACGTACCGGCGCTGGGCGACGGTCAGCAGCCAGCTCCCCGGCCGCTCGGGCACGCCCTGCTCCGGCCACTGCCGGGCCGCCGCGATCAGCGCCTCCTGGACGGCGTCCTCGCAGCCGTAGAAGTCGCCGTGGCGGCGGACGAGCGCGCCGAGGACCCGCGGGGCGCTCGCCCGCAGCACCTCCTCGACACCGGCCGGTTCCGGGGCCGCGGGCCCGGAGCCGGCCGGTTCCGGGGCCGTCGGAGCGCCGCTCACACGTCCGCCGAGGACTCGTGGAGGACCGGCCAGAGCTCCACCGGGTCCACGTCGGCGAAGGGCATGTCGGCGGCGATCCGCTGGGCCCGCTCCAGGGACTCGCAGTCCAGGAGGTAGAAGCTGGCCAGGTACTCCTTGGTCTCCAGGTAGGGCCCGTCGGTGACGGCCGGGGCGCCCTCCTCGCGGCGGATCAGCTGGGCGGCGGCCGCGTCGGCGAGTCCGTAGGCGCCGATCAGTTCGCCGGTCTCCCGGTACTTGGCGTTGAACGCCTCCTGGCGGGCGATCGCCTCGGGCCACGCCTCGGCCGGGAACGCGTCCCACTTGGCCTGGTTGCCGTAGATCATCGCGACGTACTTCATCTCGGGTGTCCTCCCCTGCCCCGCGCGCCTCTTCCGGCGCGCTGTCACCCTACGGTCGGAGCCGCCGGGACGGTCTCGACATCGCCCGGGAAGATCTTCGAAAAAAATCTTCCCGGGCGTGCCGGGGCGCGGGAACCGTCCGCGCCGGGGCGTGCGGGTCAGATCACGCCCTGGGCCAGCATCGCGTCGGCGACCCGCTCGAAGCCGGCGATGTTGGCGCCGGTGACGTAGTCGCCGGGGGCGCCGTACCGCTCGGCGGTCTCGTGGCAGGTGCGGTGGATGTCGGTCATGATCCCCGCCAGCTCCTCCTCGACCCGGGCGGCGGACCAGGACGTACGGGAGTGGTTCTGGGCCATCTCCAGGGCGCTGACGGCGACCCCGCCCGCGTTGGCCGCCTTGCCGGGGCCGAAGGCGACACCGGCCCGCTGGAGGAGGTGGACGGCCTCGGCGGTGGTGGGCATGTTGGCGCCCTCGGCGACGGCCTTGACGCCGTTGCGGACCAGCGCGGCGGCGTCGTCCTCGTCGAGCTCGTTCTGGGTGGCGGAGGGCAGGGCCACGTCGGCCGGGACCTCCCAGACCCGGCCGCCGGGCACGAAGCGGGCGGAGGCGCCGCGCCGCTCGGCGTAGTCGGCGACCCGGCCGCGCTCGACCTCCTTGATCTGCTTGAGCAGGTCCAGGTCGATGCCCTTGTCGTCGTAGACGTAGCCGCTGGAGTCGGAGCAGGTCAGCGGGTTGGCGCCGAGGGCGAGGAGCTTCTCGATCGTGTACAGGGCGACGTTCCCGGAGCCGGAGACGACGGCGCTCTGGCCCTCCAGGTCCTCGCCGCGCTCGCGGAGCATCGCGGCGGCGAAGAGGACGCTGCCGTAGCCGGTGGCCTCGGGGCGGATGGCGGAGCCGCCCCAGCCGGTGCCCTTGCCGGTGAGGACGCCGGCCTCCCAGCGGTTGGTGATCCGCCGGTACTGGCCGAAGAGGTAGCCGATCTCGCGCCCGCCGACGCCGATGTCGCCCGCGGGGACGTCGGTGTGCTCGCCGAGGTGGCGGTACAGCTCGGTCATGAAGGACTGGCAGAAGCGCATGACCTCGGCGTCGCTGCGGCCGTGCGGGTCGAAGTCGCTGCCGCCCTTGCCGCCGCCGATGCCGAGGCCGGTGAGGGCGTTCTTGAAGATCTGCTCGAAGCCGAGGAACTTGACGATGCCGAGGTTCACCGAGGGGTGGAAGCGCAGGCCGCCCTTGTAGGGGCCCAGCGCGCTGTTGAACTCGACGCGGAAGCCGCGGTTGACGTGCACGCGGCCCCGGTCGTCCTGCCACGGGACGCGGAAGACGATCTGCCGCTCGGGCTCGACGAGCCGCTCCAGGAGGCCGGGGTCGGCGTACTCGGGGCGGGCGGCGAGCACCGGCGCGAGGCTGTCGAGGACCTCGTGGACGGCCTGGTGGAACTCGGGCTGGGCCGGGTTGCGCTGCTCGATCCCGACGCGCAGGGAATCGAGCGCGGACCGGGCCGCGGTGGTCTCGGCGGTGGGCTGGGACGGCACGGAGTACCCCCTTCTGGCACGGCTGCGCGCGCCAGGGAAGCGGTGCGGAGCTCGGCGCCGTTGCCGAGCGTTGACGGGCGGCGTCCTCGCGCGCCCCCGCACCTGTGGGACCGCCACCGGACCCCACTGTTACATCCATGTGAATGCAGGCACCAGTAAGCATTCCGCTCCGTCCGGCATGCGAGACGCCGGCGGGGCTCCGCCCGGTGGGCAACCCCGGCCCCGCGCCACCCGTCTAGCCAGGGACCGCTCCCGGGGAAGGGCCATCCGCCGTGCACATACCGTCCCGCCGTACGCTCCTGGCCACGGCCGTGACCACGGCGCTGGCCGCGGGCTGCTCCGTACCCGCTCCGCGCCGGGCCTCGGCGGCCGCGGACCCGGCACCGGGCAAGCCGTTCGCCGCAGGGGAGCCCGGCCGGGCGCTGCTGCTCCAGATCGTGGCCCATCCGGACGACGACCTGTACTTCATGAACCCGGACGCGCAGCGGCTGCTCGACGCCGGGGTGCCGCTGGTCTCCGTCTATGTCACGGCGGGCGAGCACACCGGCGTCAACCGGATCGCGGGCATGGCGAGGACCCCGCCGGACCGGGCCGCGTACTCCTCCGCCCGCCGTCAGGGCCTGCGGCAGAGCTACGCCGCGGCGCTGGGCCTGCCGCTGTTCGAGCCGTGGCGGCGCGAGGCGCTGGCGCTCGGCGGCGGCCGGACGGCCGAGCGGGCCGTCCTGGCGCACGGCGGGCGCCGGGTGGAGCTGGTCTTCCTGGACCTGCCGATGCACACGCCCCGCCGGTACATGGCGCTGCCCGCGCTCTGGGAGGACCGGGCCCTGGAGCTGTCCCCGCACCGCTCGGCGGGCTCGCCGGTCGTCCGCCCCGGTCCGTACGACCACGAGGGCCTGGTGGCGGCCCTGACCGGCCTGCTGCGCCGCTACCGGCCGACCGTGGTGCACACCCTCGATCCGGACCCGGACGCGCAGCCGGGCGACGAGGCGACCCGCCGGCGGAACGCGGAGCAGCCGGGCTTCTCCGACCACGGGGACCACACGGCGGCGGCCCGCTTCGCCTGGGCGGCGCTGGTGCGCTGGGTGGCGGAGGAGGTACGGGGCGGGGCGCCGGTGCCGGCGTTCACGGCGACCGCCTTCCGCGGCTACTACAACCGGCACTGGCCGAAGAACCTGCCGCCCGGTGTGCTGGCGGCGAAGGCGGCCCGGCTGGTGCCGTACGGCGGCGACCCGTCCTGGGAGTGCGGGAACCCGTCGGGCTGCGGCGACTACGGCGTGGGCGGCGACCGGCCGCTGACCAACCGCAAGGGCTGGGTCCGCTCCACGCACCACCGCTGGCCCGGTCCGGGGCTCGCGGTCGCCGACGAGCCGGACGGACGCCTCGCCGCCTACGGGGTGCTGGGGCTGCGGGCGGTGCGCCGGCGGGAGACCGCGCCCGGGGTGTGGAGCGGCCCGGAGGACCTGGGCGGCGGGCCGCTGGCGCCCGCGCTGGGCCCGGCGGTGCTGCCGGACGGGCGGGTGCTGCTGTTCGGGGTGCGGTTCGCGGCCCTGGAGGGGCGCGGCGGGCCGAACCGGCGGGAGGTGGTGCTCCTGGAGCAGCGCTCCCCCGGCGGCCCGTTCCTGGCCTGGCGGGGGCTCGGCACCCCGGACCGCGGGGCGGACCGCGGCCGCCGGCTGGGCGCCCCGGTGGCGGTGGCGGCCCCGGACGGCCGGGTCCGGCTGTACGTGCGGAACGCGGCCCGGGGCGTCGCCGAGCGGGTGCGCGAGCCGGACGGCGTCTGGGGGCCGTGGCGGGCGCTGCCGGGGGACGCGGTGGTGCAGGACGGGCTCGCCGTCTCGCTGGACCGGGCGGGCCGGACGCATCTGTACGCGGCGGGCCCGGCGGCGGTCCGGCACTGGGTGGACGGCCGGGAGGCGCCGGGCGGGCTGCCGCTGTCGGGTTCGACGGTGGCGAGCGCGGACGGCGGGCTCTACCACCGGGCGCCGGCCTCGGCGCGGCTGATCGGCCCGGACGGCGCCGACGCGGGCCTGGACGGCTTCGGCGAGGTGCGGGCGGCCCGCTCGGCGGCGCTGGGGACGGTGCTGCTGGGGACGGACGCCGGGGGCCGGCCGTGCGTCCGGGCCGGCGGGAGGCTGCGTACCCGCGCGGCGGGACCGGCGGCGGTGGCGGCGGCGCTCCACGTGGGCGCCCGCGGGGTGACGGTGGTGGGGCTCGGCCCGGACGGCCGGCTCTGGTCCTGGCGGCCGTAGCCCCCGCCCGGGAACGCGAGAAGGCCCGGCCGCGGGAAGGCCCGGCCGCGAGAAGGCCCGGACGCGGGAAGGCCCCGGGAACGCGAGAAGGCCCCGCACCTTCCGGTGCGGGGCCTTCCCTCACTGCTAGCAGCTCGTACGAGCTACCAGGTCAGTTCAAGATCAGGCAGTGATCTTGACGACCTGGCCGGCGCCGACGGTCCGGCCACCCTCACGGATGGCGAACTTGAGGCCCTCCTCCATGGCGATGGGCTGGATCAGCTCAACGCTCATGGCGGTGTTGTCGCCCGGCATGACCATCTCGGTGCCCTCGGGGAGGGTCACGACGCCGGTCACGTCCGTGGTACGGAAGTAGAACTGCGGGCGGTAGTTGTTGAAGAACGGGGTGTGACGGCCACCCTCGTCCTTCGACAGGATGTACGCCTGCGCCTCGAAGTTCGTGTGCGGCGTGACCGAGCCCGGCTTGATGATGACCTGGCCGCGCTCGACGTCCTCGCGCTTGATGCCACGGAGGAGCAGACCGACGTTCTCACCGGCCTGGCCCTCGTCGAGCAGCTTGCGGAACATCTCGATGCCGGTGACCGTGGTGGTGGTCTTCTCCTGCTTGATGCCGATGATGTCAACGGTCTCGTTGACCTTCAGGACACCACGCTCGATACGACCGGTGACGACGGTGCCACGACCGGTGATCGTGAAGACGTCCTCGATCGGCATCAGGAACGGCTTGTCGACGTCACGCTCGGGCTGCGGGATGGCCTCGTCGACGGCGTGCATGAGGCCGAGAAGCTTCTCGCCCCACTCCTTGTCGCCCTCGAGCGCCTTGAGCGCCGAGACGCGGACGACCGGCAGGTCGTCGCCCGGGAACTCGTACTCGGAGAGGAGCTCACGGACCTCGAGCTCGACGAGCTCCAGGATCTCCTCGTCGTCCACCATGTCGGCCTTGTTCAGGGCGACGACGATGTACGGAACGCCGACCTGGCGGGCCAGGAGCACGTGCTCCTTGGTCTGCGGCATCGGGCCGTCGGTGGCGGCGACCACGAGGATGGCGCCGTCCATCTGCGCGGCACCCGTGATCATGTTCTTGATGTAGTCCGCGTGACCGGGGCAGTCGACGTGGGCGTAGTGACGCGACTCGGTCTGGTACTCGACGTGCGCGATCGAGATCGTGATACCGCGCTGGCGCTCCTCGGGAGCCTTGTCGATCTGGTCGAAGGCCGAGGCCTCGTTCAGGTCCGGGTACGCGTCGTGCAGCACCTTGGTAATGGCGGCCGTGAGGGTCGTCTTACCGTGGTCGATGTGACCGATGGTGCCGATGTTGACGTGCGGCTTAGTCCGCTCGAACTTCGCCTTCGCCACTGGGGTCCTCCTGTGGAGTGGTTCTGAACGCCTTGCTTCATCGGCGCCAGGTGATCTTTGCTGGGGTGCCGCCCGGCAGGGGGTGTCCCTCGCGGGACGGCCCCCCACCGTTCGGTGTCAAGCCTAAAGCGTGTGAACGCGGTGCGTGGAACGCAGGTGCGTTACTCGCCCTTGGCCTTCGCGATGATCTCCTCGGCGACGTTCCGCGGAACCTCGGCGTAGGAGTCGAACTGCATCGAGTAGCTTGCGCGACCCGAGGTCTTGCTGCGGAGGTCGCCGACGTAGCCGAACATCTCCGACAGGGGCACGAGGCCCTTCACGATGCGGGCACCGTGACGCTCCTCCATGGCCTGGATCTGGCCACGGCGGGAGTTGATGTCGCCGATGACCTCGCCCATGTAGTCCTCGGGCGTGGTGACCTCGACGGCCATCATCGGCTCAAGGAGCACGGGGGAAGCCTTGCGCGCGGCCTCCTTGAAGGCCTGCGAACCGGCGATCTTGAACGCGAGCTCGGAGGAGTCGACCTCGTGGTAGCCACCGTCGAGAAGGATGACGCGGACGCCAGTCATCTCGTAGCCGGCCAGGATGCCGAACTGCATGGCCTCCTGCGCACCCGCGTCGACCGAAGGGATGTACTCCTTCGGGATGCGGCCACCGGTGACCTTGTTCACGAACTCGTACGACGCCTCGCCGCCCTCGATGGGCTCGATCGCGATCTGCACCTTGGCGAACTGACCGGTACCACCGGTCTGCTTCTTGTGGGTGTAGTCAAGTCGCTCGACGGCCTTGCGGATCGTCTCGCGGTACGCGACCTGCGGCTTGCCGACGTTCGCCTCGACCTTGAACTCGCGACGCATGCGGTCGACGAGGATGTCGAGGTGGAGCTCGCCCATGCCACCGATGATGGTCTGGCCGGTCTCCTCGTCCGAGTGGACCTGGAAGGAGGGGTCCTCCTCCGCGAGACGCTGGATGGCGACACCCAGCTTCTCCTGGTCACCCTTGGACTTGGGCTCGATGGCGACCTGGATGACCGGCGCCGGGAAGTCCATGGACTCCAGGATGACCGGGTTCTTCTCGTCGCACAGCGTCTCACCGGTGGTGGTCTGCTTGAGGCCCATGACGGCGACGATGTCGCCGGCGCCCACCGAGTCGATCTCCTCACGCTTGTTCGCGTGCATGCGGTAGATCTTGCCGATGCGCTCCTTCTTGCCCTTGACGGAGTTCAGCACCGCGGTGCCGGCCTCCAGGCGACCGGAGTAGATCCGGACGAAGGTGAGCTTGCCGAGGTGCGGGTCGCTCGCGATCTTGAACGCGAGGGCGGCCAGCGGCTCGTCGTCGGACGGCTTGCGCCGGACGACGACCTCGGCGTCCTTGACGTCCTGGCCCTCGATGGCCTCGACGTCCAGGGGCGACGGCAGGTAGCGGACGACAGCGTCGAGCAGGGGCTGGACGCCCTTGTTCTTGAACGCGGTGCCACAGAACACGGGGGTGACCGTGGTCTCGCCGCCCTTGCCGGAGGCGATGGTGATACGACGGATCGCCGCGTAGAGCTGCTCCTCGGTGGGCTCGACGCCCTCGAGGAAGAGCTCCATGAGCTCCTCGTCGTTCTCGGCGACGGCCTCGACGAGCTTGGCGCGGTACTCGTCGGCGAGCTCCTGCTTGTCGGCAGGGATGTCGACGATGTCGTACATCTCGCCCTTGGTCGCCTCGGCGGACCAGACGAGCGCCTTCATCTTGACGAGGTCGATGACGCCCTCGAAGTCGGCCTCGGCACCGATCGGGAGCTGCATCACGATCGGGGTGGCGCCGAGGCGGTCCACGATCATGCTGACGCAGCGGAAGAAGTCGGCACCCGTGCGGTCGAGCTTGTTGACGAAGCAGATACGCGGAACGCCGTAGCGGTCCGCCTGACGCCAGACGGTCTCGGACTGGGGCTCGACGCCGGCCACGCCGTCGAACACGGTCACGGCACCGTCGAGCACGCGCAGGGAACGCTCCACCTCGACGGTGAAGTCGACGTGACCCGGCGTGTCGATGATGTTGATCGTGTGGTCGACGTTCTCGAGCGGCCAGTGGCAGGTGGTGGCAGCGGACGTGATCGTGATGCCACGCTCCTGCTCCTGCTCCATCCAGTCCATCGTGGCAGCGCCGTCGTGGACCTCACCGATCTTGTACGAAACGCCGGTGTAGAACAGGATCCGCTCGGTGGTGGTCGTCTTGCCCGCGTCGATGTGGGCCATGATGCCGATGTTGCGCACCTTGGCCAGGTCAAGCGAAGTGGTAGCCATAAGGCTTCAGTCTTCTCTCGGTCTCGATGGGGGTTGCGACTACCAGCGGTAGTGCGCGAAGGCCTTGTTGGACTCGGCCATCTTGTGCGTGTCCTCGCGCTTCTTGACCGAAGCACCCAGGCCGTTGGAGGCGTCCAGGAGCTCGTTCATGAGGCGCTCGGTCATGGTCTTCTCGCGGCGGGCGCGGGAGTAACCGACGAGCCAGCGCAGCGCGAGGGTGGAGGCACGACCGGGCTTGACCTCGATCGGCACCTGGTAGGTGGCGCCACCGACACGGCGGGACTTGACCTCGAGAGCCGGCTTGACGTTCTCGAGGGCGCGCTTCAGCGTGACGACCGGGTCAGCACCGGTCTTCTCGCGCAGGCCCTCCATGGCGCCGTAGACGATGCGCTCAGCGGTGGAGCGCTTGCCGTCGAGCAGGATCTTGTTGATCAGCGACGTGACAAGAGGAGAACCGTAGACCGGGTCGATGATGACCGGGCGCTTCGGGGCGGGGCCCTTACGAGGCATTCTTACTTCTCCTTCTTGGCGCCGTAGCGGCTGCGGGCCTGCTTGCGGTTCTTGACACCCTGGGTGTCGAGGGAGCCGCGGATGATCTTGTAACGAACACCAGGCAGGTCCTTCACACGGCCACCACGCACGAGCACGATGGAGTGCTCCTGCAGGTTGTGTCCCTCACCCGGGATGTAGGCCGTGACCTCGATGCCGCTGGTCAGACGCACACGCGCGACCTTACGGAGGGCCGAGTTCGGCTTCTTCGGGGTGGTCGTGAACACACGCGTGCAGACGCCACGGCGCTGGGGCGAACCCTCGAGAGCGGGCGTCTTGTTCTTCTCGACCTTGTCCTGCCGGCCCTTCCGGACCAGCTGCTGGATCGTAGGCACTACTTCTCCGGTTTCTGTGTGCCGTAAGTACTACTAACCTGGAACATTCACCGACCCACGCGGTCGGGCGTGTCGGACCCGGCGAACCTCCGCAGAACGCGGAAGGGGCGCGGATCGCGGTGGCCGGTCTTGGACTCACCGTGCGGTTGTGGACACGCACAGGAGCCCAGGCACACCCCAGGCACAAGGCATGAGCGTACCTATCGCACGGACTCCGGTCAAAAGAAAAGCCCACGCCGCCGAGGCGGGCCGCCGGTGGATCTTGGACCCGCCCCGGCGACGCACACCCCTGGCCCTTTGTCAATCGCGGGCGGTACGGCGGGATTCGGCCCGCGGCTCCTCGGTCTCGGCCGCGGTGTCGGGCTCCAGGAACTGGCTGACGACCTTGACGAAGACGCCCATGCGCTCGTCGGGGACGCCGAGCCAGCGGGCGAAGTCCTCCATGGTGGGCTGCCAGTCGGTCGGCGGGAGCAGATCCGCCGCGAGGGGAAGCTCCTCGGGCGTGACCCGGCCGGAGCGGATCAGCATGTCGCGCACCGAGACCCCGAGGAGCGGGGCGATGCGGCGCATGGTCTCCAGGTCGGGCATGCTCTGCCGCTGCAGCAGGCGGGTCACCGCGGCCCGGTGGACCCCGGCCTCGTCCGCGATCCGGGACTTTCCGCCGCCGCGCGGGCTGTCGATGTCGTATCCGCGCCGCCGCATCAGACCTTCGACCCAGCCGGCGAACTCGTCGAGCCCTTGACTGTTCATGCTCTACCGCTCCCTCATCATCCCCACCTTCCGGGCCCCTCACTCTAGCGTGCTTGCGCGCACGGAATTACGTGCTTTCGGGCACGCAATCGTGTCGAAACGATGGAGACCTCTCCCCATTGCTAGTTGCGAGCTCGCACGCAACATGCGAGTCTGCTGGCCGCCGCACTCGCCGGCCTCCCGGACGCCGGGCCCCTTCGGGGTCCCCGCGCGCCCCGGCGGCCCCGGACCGTGGAGAGAACCGCCTTGTCCCAGCCCGACCCGACCCCCTGGCAGGCCGCCGCCGCGTGCGCCGGCCTCTCCCCGTCCGTCGTCTTCGCCCGCCGCGAGCGGCAGGCCGCCCCCGCCCTGCGGGCCTGTGCCGCCTGCCCCGTCCCCCGCGAGTGCGAGGCGGCCGTCGCCCCCGCCGAGAGCTGGTTCGACGGCGTCTGCGCGGGCCGTCTGTGGCGCAACGGACGTCCCGTGAAGCCCCGTTCCTCCCGATACGCGAAGCCGGGCGCTGCCGACCCTCTCGGCCTCGGCCGCCCGGACGCGGAGCAGGGGCCGCCGACCCCCCGCACCGTGGCCGCACAGCTCGACGCCGTGCTCGCCGCCTCCGCTCCGGCCGCCTCCGGGGGCACCCCGTGACCGGGAGCACCGCCGCCGAGGCCGTCCTGCGGGACGCCCTGCTCTGGGCCGCCGCCCTCGTCCGGCAGTTCCCCGAGCTCGCCGAGGAGCTGGCCCCCGTCCGCCGCTCCCCCGCCGGCTCCGCGCCCGCCGCCCCGCGCCCCGGCGACGCCGCGCTCCTGCGCCAGGAGCGGAGGGAGGCGCTGCTCCTGGAGCAGCGGCACGGGCTGGCCGTCCCCGGGCACGGCGCCGCCCCGATCCGGCTGCACGTCTCCGACTGCATCCGGGACGTCACCGACGGCGTGGTGGAGCTGGAGGAGGCCGTGTGCGCCCGGCTCGGGCTGCCGCGGCCGCCCCGGGCCGGGGTGACCGACCGGCTGCGCCGGGTCGCCGGGCTCCTCGACGGCGTCGCGGCCCACCCGGACCTCGCCCGCCACGTGCGGGACGAGATCCGGCGGATGGCCCGCCGGTGCGCCCGGACGCTGGGCGCGGTGGAGTCGGTGGTGCGGGTGGCCGGCCGCTGCCCGTGGTGCGACTCGGTCTCGCTGCGCGCCTTCCCGGACCGCCGGGCGGTGCTGTGCGTCAATCCCGCCTGTGTGTGCGTCGATCCGGTGTGCGGCTGCCAGGACGACCCGGCCTACCGGCACCTCTGGCGGGAGGAGGCGTGGGGGGAGCTGGCGGAAGCCTCCGGGGCCCGTGCGGAGGAGATCGAGGCGGCCATGGACGACACGGAGGAGACCGCGTGCTGAGCTCGCCCCACCTGCCGGCCCTGATCCCGGGACCGCTCGCCGCCGAGGAGGCGGGGGTCGCGCCCGCGACCATCCGCAAGTGGGTCCAGCTGGGTCATCTGCGGGCCGCGGGGCGGGCCGGGCGGGCTCAGCTCTTCCGCCTGGAGGACGTCTTCGCCGCGGAGCGGGCCGCCCGCCGCCGTCCCCGTACCGCCTGACCCCGTTCGGGGTCTCGCCGGAGCGCCCCCGCGTCCTGATGGACGCGGGGGCGCTCCGTCATGCCGTCACGCCTTCAGGAAGTTGTGGAGCGAGCGGGTGAGTTCCCCGGCGAAGCGGTCGCGGGCCGGCTCGTCGAGGCGGTCGAGGGAGAGGTACGGGTTGAGGTCCTCCAGCTCGACCAGGAGGAGCGCGCCGTCCGGGGTCCGGCAGGCGTCGACGCGCTGGATGCCGTGGCGCAGGGTGTTCCAGGCGATGAAGCCGCGTGCGAAGTCGAGGTCGGCCGGGGTGGGTTCGTACGGCACCAGTTCCCAGCGGCGCTCGGGGTCGGGGGCGTACAGCGCGTACTGGAAGCGGTCGTCGACGAAGAAGAAGGAGACCTCGTAGCGGAAGTCGATCCGGGGCTGGACGAGGAGTTCCCCGTCCCCGTAGGGGAGCCCGGCGAGCTCGGCGTACGGGACGAACCGCAGTCCTATGGAGTCGGCGCCGGCCTTGGGCTTGACGGCGTAGAGCGCGGCCTCGGGGAGCCGGGGCAGGTCCTCGGAGCGGTCGACGGTGGGGATGACGGGGTGTCCGGTGGCGGTGAGGTCGAGGAGGTACTGCTTTCCGGCCATGTCGCCGCGGCCGTGGAGCGGGTTGTAGACGCGGATGGAGAGGGCGGCGGCGCGTTCGCGGAACCGGTCGTACGCCTCCTGGTGGTGGAGGACCGGGCCGCTGTTGCGGACGACGACGGCGTCGAAGGCGTCCATGAGGGCGGCGGCGTCGCGCGGGTGGCAGAGGGCGAGGTCGAAGGAGGCGCGGAGGCGGGCGGTGAGGTCGATGTCCTCGTCGCAGTAGCGGCGTCCGCGGGCCGGGTAGGCGAGGTCGGTGACGTAGAGCAGGCGGGGGCGGTCGGCGGACACGGGCGGCTCCTCGGGGGTCGGGACGGCCAACCTATCGGCCGGTGCGGGGCGTCCGGTAGGGATCGCCGCAGGTCAGAGAGGTGACATGCGCGCCGTGGGAGGCACTCCCCGTTTTAGTTGCGTGCGCGCACGCTCTCTGTCACAGTTGGCGCAGCGGCGGAGCTGTGCCCGCGAGACGGGCCGCGGCTCCGCCGTCGGCCGTCCGGGCGCGCCGACCGCGCCCCGCCCCCTCCCCGCCGGAGCCGCCCGGGCGGCCGCCCCTCCACCCACCGCCCCCTCCCGAGGAGAACCGCGATGACCACTCCCCCGAGTGCGTTCCCGGACGTCGAGAAGCTGGTCGTCGACGTCCTCAAGGCCGACCCGGCGCTGGCCGGGGCGGTGATCGCCGTCCAGCCGCCGGCCGGCTTCGACGGCACCCAGGCCGCCGTCCTGGTCAACCGCCGCGGCGGCGCCTGGATCGGCGACCTGCACGTCGACATGCCGCTGATCGAGTTCGAGGTGTACGGCCCCACCAAGGAGGCCGCCCACGTGCTCGCCAACGGCGCCCGGCGCGCCCTGCTCGCCACCCTCGGCAAGCAGATCGGCACGAGCAACGTCGTCCACGACGTGGAGGAGCAGGACGGGCCGCGCTGGCTGCCCGACTACCTCTACCGGGGCGCCCACCGCTACCTCTGCGTGCTGCGCCTCTCCCTCACCGTCTTCTGACGGCCCGGGTGCCGCCTCCCGGCCGCGCCCGCCCACAGACCAGGCCCTGCCGTCCGGCGGGGCCTTTGCCGTACCCGGGCCCCTTCCCTCCGCCCGGGCGCGGCGCCCTCACCCACACAAGGAGAAGTCCCACCATGGCAGGAAACAACTCCGCCGAGATCCGCGTCGCCGGCTCGGGCAAGCTCTTCGTCGCCACCGCCGGCGCCACCGCCCCGTCGTTCGGCGCCGACCCGGCCACCGACTGGGCCGCGGCCACCTGGACGAACCTCGGCTACACCACCGGTGACGGCGTCACCTTCTCCAAGAAGGACAAGCTGGAGCCGATCGACACCTGGCAGTCGGTCTCCCCGGTGCACTTCATCTACTCCAGCCGCGACCTCTCGCTGAAGTTCTCGATGCTCCAGTTCAACGAGGACACGCTGCCGTTCTTCATGGGCGGCGGCGAGGTCGAGCCGGAGCCGGCCGCGTCGACCGACACGTACAAGTACGAGATCGCCGAGCGCCCGTACGCGGACGCCCGCGCCCTCGGCCTGGAGTTCACCGACGTCAAGGTCGGCGGCGCCGCGGTCACGTACCGCTTCATCATCCCGCGCGGTCAGGTCACCGCCTCCGACGACATCAAGCTGGCCCGCAAGGCGGCGTCCACCCTGGGCGTCACCTTCACGGCCATGTCGAACGGCGACGGCAAGCCGCTGGCGACCTTCCTCATGAAGGACAACCAGTACGGCGCCTCGGCCTGATCCCCCTGGGGCGGGGGGGGGGGCCCCCCCCCCCCCCCCCCCCCCCCCCCCCCCCCACACCCCCCCCCCCCCCCCCCCCCCCCCCCCCCCCCCCCCCCCCCCCCCCCCCGCCCCGC